>DASYWM010000249.1:0-5599 GCA_035936075.1 Thermomicrobiales bacterium | reverse complement strand
CCACTCACCACGGCGTTGGAGAGGAAGGCTTCTCCCCCCTCCTGCAACCGGGTCAGGATTTCAACATTGAGCCGGTTCAGGTAAGCCTCAATATGCTCGTCACCTGGCTCGAGGCCCAGAGGAACGTAACGAAAGGTCGTGATGCTGAGGTCTTGCGTCCAGGGTTCGAGCTCCGGGCACTCACTAACGTGCCGGTGCAGCGTTCGGGCGAGCGCGATGTCGTCCGTGATCATCCGGACGTATCCCTCACGACCGGCCTGCCGCAGGCCAAGCCAGACCTTGAGCGCGCGGAAGCCTCGCGAGTTCTGGGGCCCATACTCATGAAAATTCACCATGGTGTCGTCGGAGCCGTCAAAGCGATAGTACGGCGGATGGTAGCTGAAGGCGCTCAGCAAGGCCTGAGGATCCCGCACAAGCGTGCAACCAACCTCAAGTGGGGCGTATAGCCACTTATGCGGGTCGACGGTAACTGAGTCGGCCTCGCACAGCCCAAGCAGATCTGGAGGTGCGTCCGGCAAGGCAGCGGCGAATCCGCCATAGGCGCCATCGACGTGAAACCACAATCCATGCTCACGACAGATCGCAGCGAGTTCGGGCAGGGGATCGACCGCGCCGGTGCTCACCGATCCGGCCGTCCCCACCACCAGAAACGGGCACTCGCCTGCCGCCTCATCCGAGACGATCGCCGCGCGCAACGCGGCAACATCCATGCGCTGCCTTGCATCCGTCGGGATCCATCGCAGTGCATCCGTGCCAAGGCCAAAGAGGTCAGCCCCCTTTTGCAACCATGTATGAGTTTCTACGGAGGCATATACCCGCAGTGCGCCTCCGGGATTTGCCGCCATTCCGCCGCTCCGCACGTCCCAGCCAGCTTTCGCCCGGCGTGATGCCAGCAGTCCGACGAAGTTCGCCATATTGCCGCCGCTGACCAGGATTCCTCCACAGGTTGTGGGGTATCCCACCAGTTCGGCGATCCATCGTACAGTCTGAACCTCGATCTCTGTTGCCATGGGCCCAAGCGACCACGCGCCAACGTTCGGGTTCACCGCCGCTGCAAGCATGTCACCCAGCGCCCCCACCGGTGCAGGTGATGATGTGATGTATCCAAAGAACCGGGGATGGCCATTGAACATGGAATGGTTGAACAAAAGGGACGCGGCTTCCTCGAGCAGCCGGTCAGGATCAGAACCGTGTTGGGGCAGGCCCTCCCCTCCGAGGGCCTGACGGACGACGGCGAGTGACTCCCCTGGAGTCACCGACCCATTTGGCAGCCCGGCAAGGAACTCGGCGATCCGATCAACCAGTTGATGGCCAAGTACGCGAAAGTGATCTGGGCTCATCTCAAGCGGTGCTACGCGCTGACGAGGGTTTTTGTCATGCTCCATGCTTGCCATTGGCTGCTCGCTTCCGGAAGTGTCTCGCTGAGACCAGGCTTATGGATTGTTAGAGAGTCATGGCCAGTGTAGCACCGTCTGTGTTCAACAGATACGGGTGTGAGGATTGATACTGGCATCTGGGGACGCGCAGACGCCGCTAAAGGAAACGCAGTGTCAGCTCCGAACAGACAGCCGGCTGGACCACTACGATTGTCCCATCGGACTCCACCGTACCGGACTGGCAGGTATCGAAGGTACTGCCTCTTCAATGTTCCGGAACTCTCAGGAAGGCTTATGCGGTGTGGCAGGGGACGCTTTGCCCATCCTCCCCTTCCCGTAGATGCGTGGCCACAACTGCGCAACGAAGATGACGATCGCGACGACCTGCAGCATCGAGGATGCCGTGAGAAGTCCGAGTGACACATTGCTCGCGTGCCCGGTACGCTCCAGCGGCTCTCCCAGCACACGTAGCGCAAGACCAAGATTCAGCATCACTGCTCCGGCAAGGGCCGTATTCTCCCGGTAGCCAACTGGTAACTCGACGTTCCGCTTCCGTGGCAGCAGCCAATAGGCGATACCGAGTGCAAATTGCACGAGCCAACCCACAAAGAGCATGTGCCCGTGTGTGGGCAGCAGCCACTGGCGCCAGTTACCCGGGATGCCGCGGTCGACGAGCATCAACCCGCCGATGACAACACCCATCACCAGCCACACCAATGAAGCCTTTACCATGATGATTGTGAAACGATCCACCCTCGGTCCAGACCCGTGCGCGATTTGCCTGTCGAACTTTAATGACCATACATTGTGGGCTAGCGAGACAACGGCTCGGCCCAGGAACACGCCTCATATCCATCCACGACGATTTCACCATGATCGCTCTGGGTGAATAATGACCGGACCTGTGGCGGCTGCCAGCACGCGTCTGGCGACGCTATTCGCATTGCATAGGGCCATGCCAGTTCCCCGAATTGTCATGATTACCATATCGCCAGGCGTCAAAGTCGATTGCAGGACGGTGCTCACCGGTCCATAAAGCAATGAGGACTCGACAGGGAGCCCTTCTCGCATCAAGGGTTCTTCTGCCTGACGGAGGGCCCAGTGTGCGCTTTCGCGTAGTCCGGCAATAACTTCCCAGGGATCTGGATCGTAGGCATATGCCGGGGGCAGGACCCTCGACGGATCGATCACCATGACGAGGTGAACCGGCACCCCAGTCGTCCTGGCGATTCTTGCCGCAACGGACAACACCTGCGCTGACTGGGAGGAGCCGTCGAGCGGCACCAGAATCCGCTTCGTTGTGGACCAACTTACTGGATCACCATCCGCCCCTCGGAAGAACATGACGGGAACCAGTGTCCTAAGTGCGATTCCCGCGGGATCGAGCACTGCCTCGCACACGGCATCATCACCTGGATAGCCCACAATGACGATCATGGCCGGGCGCTCGTGCTTCGCGGCACCGGACAGTTCGGCAAGCTCGTCCGGCTCCACGATCTGGATATCGGCTCCTTCGCCCACAGTGGTGGTGACGAAAGCCGTCGCTGCAGGCAGGAGTTGTGGGGACGCGACCGAAAGCAGGATACGGGTCGCTGAAATCTCCGGGGCCTGGATTACCATGACGATCATCTCCAACATGCCACATCCACATCGCGACATCGGGAAGCACCGACGGGCGCCCGCCGATGAGGAGTGCTCCTCGAGGTTGAAGACCGTGGCTATACGGAACGCACCGGGATCACTCTCTGCGAGAGAGGGTATGGCAGGGGAACGCCGACGGGTCGGGTTTGGTTGCATCCACCTGCATTTGGAGGAACTGACCCACGCTTCGTCGTTTCCCTCGACCTCAAAAATGTCCTGGCTTACGTGCCGCTCTTGCCTGGATCGACGAGGCCATGGCGGACCGCAAACGCCACGACCTGGGCCCGATTGTTGAGATGTAGCTTGTCGAGGATGTTTCGCAGGTGATACTTCACCGTGTTCTCACTGATAAAGAGCTTGTCTGCCAGGTCCCGGTTTGATGTCACACCGCTGACGAGCAACTCCAGCACATCCTGCTCCCGCTCCGTCAACGTGGAACCGAACGGCTGCGGTGCAGGCTCTTGGGGTGCTCGAATAAACTCGCCGAGTACCTTCCTTGCAAGCACCGGCGTAAGCGCCGGCTCATCCTTGAGGACACCTTCGAGGAACGCGAAGAGTTCCTCCGCCTCCAGGCTCTTCTGCAGATACCCCTGAGCGCCGGATTTAACCGCCTCGAAAAGATCAGCGTCGTCATCGGACGCCGTCAGCACAACCACGCGCACATCTGGCATTTCCACAGAAATTAACCTGGTTGCGGCAAGGCCATCCACCTGGGGCATGTTGAGGTCCATCAGCACGATTTCTGGCCGATGGAGCCGGGCCAACTCGACGGCCTCATTCCCGTTCCTTGCCTCGGCCAGCACCTCGATGCCCTGCGCCTCCAGGAGGCTTCTCAGGCCATCCCGAAAAAGGGCATGGTCATCGGCTATCACGACTCTCAAGAGGCACTCCCTTCCGGCGACCTGGCTCGCTCCGCTGGCAAGCGCACCTGTATAACGGTCCCCTCACCCGGTATTGACGTCACCGTGAACGACCCGCCGAGCGATTCGGCTCGCTCGCGCATGGTGCTCAGGCCGAACTGCGGCACACCCCGATATTCGCGTTCCTGTATCACGAACCCGAGCCCATTGTCAGCGAACGTGGTCACGACATCCGGGCCTGTTCCCTCTATAACAATCCAAATCTCAGTCGCCCCGGCGTGTTTGCGCACATTTGCCAGTGCCTCCTGCACGATGCGCAACAGATGCACCTCGGCCAGGTCAGAAAGCGCACCGACGGGTATCCGGCTATCGTCCAGCGTCACGCTGACGCCACTCTGCTCCTGCCAGATAGCCAGATATTCGCGCAGCGTGTCGGTCAGCGAGCGATCTGGCTGAAGCGACGTGCGCAGGCTGAGGATTCCTTCGCGCACATCGGCATATGCCGACCTGGCGGCGGTGGCCATCTGGTCCAGCTGCGCTGAGGCTCTCTCTGTCTGGTTGGATGCAATCAGCACCTTCGCCGCCTGCGCCTTGGTATTCACATAACCGAGGACCTGAGCCAGGCTGTCGTGCATCTCGCGGGCTATCCGCTCGCGCTCTTCGGTGATGGCTAATGTCCGCACCTGGCGGTGCAGTTGGGCGTTCTCGATCGCCACCGCGCTCAGTGCGGCGAAGCGGACGTGCGTCTCCTCATCCCGTATGCCGAACTGGAAGCCAGCTTCATCTGCCAGATACAGATGACCGAAGACACCGTTCTTGGATCGAATCGGGACCGCCAGCAGCGGCTTCATTGGCGGATGGTGTGGCGGAAAACCGACCGATTCAGGATGGGTCGAAATATCATCGAGTCGCAACGTCCTCCCTGTTTTCGTCTCCACCCCGATCACCCCGTGTCCCTTTGGTGGTAGACCGATCGCATCGGCGACGTCAGGAGTGATACCGGAGGTGATGAAAGCGCCGATCTCCCCATCATCGCGAAAGAAGGTCAATCCCCCGTATTTCACGCCCAGCAGCTGTCGTGCCTCATCCACCACGCGCTCCGGGACCCGCTCCAGATCAAGCTCCGATTCGGTGGCGAGACTGGCGTGATGCAGGGCAAGCAACTCGTCGTTCTGGTGCTGCACCATTCGATGCCTCCCGTCGACCTGGCCGACGATGAAGCGCGTAAAGAGGGAGCTCCCGAGGAGCCACATCACCAGGAGCGTGAGGAATCCGGACCACGATGCAAAGAACTCTGGCAGCAGGAAATGACGAACGGCCTCCACAGCCACGACCGATGCCAGTGGAGCCAAAATCAAGATCCATCTCAACCGCTGGGGTGTGACCGTATTTCGCATCAGCCCTCCGGCCCTGGGCTCTACCATCCTCACTGGATTGTAAGAGGGTCATGGTAGGATGCCGCCCAGAGACTTCGTGCACATGGCAACAGCGGCGTGCATCATCGTTACACCACGAGGCACCAATGAGTGAACCCGTTGATCTGCAAGAACTCGATCGTATGCGACCGCCAGCAGAAGCGCGCGAGATTATTGCGGCATATCTTCGCCGGCTCGGGATGGAGCACGTCCCCCTCATGGAGGCCATTGGTCGCGTTCTGGTCCAGGACATCACCGCGCCGGAGGATCACCCGCCCTTCCCGGCATCGACGATGGACGGCTATGC
>DASYWM010000248.1:0-12175 GCA_035936075.1 Thermomicrobiales bacterium | reverse complement strand
TCTCTGATATCGCCGGCGCGCGCGATGGCGTATCCGATCGAATCCGCGTTTCATTTCATCAGGGCGACCAGCAGTACGACCTGCTATTCGACTTCGACGTCCCTGCTCCCGGCCTGGTAGGGAAGGAGCAGCGGACACGGTTCCTGAATGCTCTTGCTGCCTGTGGCGTGCCCGTTAGCACCGCTGCCGCCGCCACGGCACCGTGGCGGCATCGTGGAGAGGTGCATCAGGGCAGGAGTTGGCAATAGGGGTGACCCGGCACTCAATCGTTTCCGGCGACAAGTGAGGCAGCGGCCGCGCCGATGCGGCCGATCAGTCGGTCCGCGTCGTAGGGATTCCTGAAGCCCTCGGTGAGCACCGCGAGGGCGATCCTGCCACCCGGCCCGGTGAGGGCACCGCAATCGTGTGCAATCCCTTGGATCGTGCCGGTTTTGCCTCGATACGAGATCCCCTCGGGTAGATGGCGAGGCAGGCGGTCCACATGCTGCTGGTCATCCAGGCATGACC
The DNA here is from genome assembly GCA_035936075.1 of Thermomicrobiales bacterium. Taxonomy (GTDB): domain Bacteria; phylum Chloroflexota; class Chloroflexia; order Thermomicrobiales; family UBA6265; genus UBA6265. The sequence continues at coordinate 11,668 of DASYWM010000248.1, read as the reverse complement.
GCATCCAGGCGCACCGTTCTGGCGAGGCAGCGGTGTCGTTCTCGATCGCCTTCAGGATCGCAACGAGCCCGTCGGCGGTTGCCCGGTTCTTCGGGGGGCCAGGAGGAGCGTTGGCTCCCATGAACATGCGACCGAGATGCGTCTTCCCGACGCCAATCTCGTTGCCAAGTGCGTTGATCTCATCGAGTCCGACTGTCTCTATGCAGATATTCGAAGCGGTATTGTCCGAGATCGCCGTCATCAGCCACGCGTGGTCGTGAAGGGAGAGCCTCAGGCCGGTCTCCAGCCAGTTGAGGACGCCGCTGCCTTCCAACTTCAGGTCTTCTCTCACGGCGATCTTGTCCTCCGGTGAGAACCGGCCCTCATCAAAGCCGCGGGCCAGCGCGGCGAGGATGAGGATCTTGATCGTACTGGCGGAGGCGAAATCTCTTTCTCCATCGATGGAGAGGGTCTGGCCGCTCCCAAAGAGATAGACCGATAGCCCGACCTCGGTGCCATCGGGTCGGGACGACAAAACGTCGCGGATCGTCGCCCAGCCGTCTTCCTGTGCCTGTTTCCTAACCATGCGGGCCTTACCTTCACGTGAACTGCGCATGTGCGGCATTGTATGGGAACATGGTCGCAACGGGGATATGCGGGGAATATGTATCCGGCCCGTTCAGGAAAGGCTGTCGATTATGCACACTTCCTCACCAATGACCGTCGACACAGGCGATCGACAGGTTGCTCGCAGCATTGTGGTCAATGCACCTGTAGATGAGCTCTTCGCACTCGTGGCCAACCCGCACCGCCATCATGAGCTGGATGGCAGCGGCACGGTGCGTGACCAGGCCGAGGGGCCAGAGCGACTCAACGAAGGTGATCGCTTCACAGTGCACATGAGGATATATGGAGTCCCGTACATGATCACCAGCACGGTGACGCGGGCAGAACCCGGGAAGGTCGTCGAGTGGCGGCATCCCGCCGGACATCGGTGGAGATACGAATTCGAGCCCTTGGGTCCCTCGGAGACAAGGGTCACCGAGACGTTCGACTATCGCGACTGCAAGGTGGCGAGGGTATACGAGATGCTCGGCGTGCCGGAAAAAAACCGTTCCGGGATCGAGCGGACATTGGAGAAGCTGGCTCACAGGTACGCCTAGGTGACGTACCGCATTTACCCTCAGCCGTGCGGTGAAACGGCTTCCCCCGGGAGTGTCCGGCGGGTGAGGAGCGGTGCCTATGCTATACTCCGCCCGACTCCGGAGCGTGCCAGGCGCCACCGATGGAGGGTTGCTCGTCGGTTCGGCAAGCCACCCGGAGGGGAACTCAGGCGCCGGTCCTGCCCCCGCATGATCATTCCGACCACGCCTTCGCAGCTCCGATATTCAATACTGAATCTGTCCCGATCATCTCTTTCCGATGCTCCACTGATGATCCAGTCATGATGGATGCTATGCCGGAGGTCCCACTTCTTTGTTCCGTCCGCTTTCCACCCTGTTCGGCTTCTTTAGCCGGGATCTCGGCATTGATCTCGGGACAGCCAACACCCTTGTGTATGTACGAGGCAAGGGCATTGTTATCTCGGAACCTTCCGTAGTCGCCATTGATACAAGAACGAAGCGGGCATTGTGGGTCGGCATGGAAGCAAAAGCCATGATCGGCAAAACACCGGAGTCCATCATTGCTGTGCGTCCGCTCGAGGATGGCGTGATCGCGGATTTCGACACGGTCGAGATGATGCTGCATCACTTCATCCGCAAGGTGCATACGCAGCGCCTGATGGCACCCCACCCACGAGTGGTGATCGGTATTCCCAGCGGTGTGACCGAGGTTGAGAAGCGGGCGGCGAAGGACGCAGCTCTCTCCGCCGGCGCCCGCGAGGCCTACACGATTGAGGAGCCCATGGCGGCCGCGATCGGTGCGGGGCTGCCCATCAATGAGCCGATCGGCAGCATGATCGTTGATATTGGCGGCGGCACGACCGAAATCGCTGTTATCTCACTGGGTGGCATTGTGGTCAATCACTCGATCCGTGTGGCGGGCGATGAGATTGATGATGCCCTCATCCAGTACGCCCGGCGGGACCACAATCTGGTTATCGGTGAGCGGACGGCGGAGAACGCCAAGATCGCCGCCGGCTCGGCCTACCCCCTTGAGGAGGAGGTCAGGGTCATGCTGCGTGGCCGTGACCTCCTTACAGGCCTGCCGAAATCGGTGGAGGTGAGCTCTGTCGAGCTGCGCGATGCCATCTCGCAGCCGGTGAACACCATCATCGAGCTGGTGAAGACCTCCATCGAGGAGACCCCTCCGGAATTGATCGCCGATATCATGGAGCACGGCATTACTCTCGCCGGAGGCGGCGCCTTGTTGATGGGCCTGGACCGTCGTCTGCAGAGCGAGCTCCGCATGCCAGTGCACCGTGCAGACGACCCGCTGACGTGCGTCGCTCGCGGAACCGGACGGGTCGTTGAATCGCTCCATCTGTATCAGCGGGCGCTGGCTGGTGGACAGGAGCTCCGGCGCGGCTAGTTGCCTGTGCAGGAGAAATCCAGGGAGATTCGCGTGACGCATCAGTGCGCCCTTGTGGCAGATAGAGGACAGGAATCATGACCAACGTGCCAATGCGGCGCGTTGTGTCGCTGGTGCTCATCTTCATCGTGATATCAGCCATTTTCCTGGTCCTTGATCGCCGTTCCCTGCTCGACCCGATTCGTGATGGACTGGGCGAAGTATTGGCACCGATCGCCAGTACCTTCGAGGGCGTCGTTCAGCCGAGGGTTGGTGGTTCCGATCTGGAGGTAGCGTACGCAACGGTGGTTGCCGACCGTAATCGCGTGGTCGCGGAAAATGCACGACTGAAGGCTGAGGTGGAGGAACTCAAGGCGCTCCGGGAGCAGGTACGAGTCGAGCAGTTACGCCCCGATATCACCTATGTCCCTGCGAGGGTTACCGGGCAGGATCCCACTGGCTCACAACAATTCATCACGATCAACAAGGGATCGGCGGATGGCCTGCGTCAAGGTATGGCCGCGGTCAGTCCCGACATTTTCGTGGGCCAGATCACCGAAGTGCAGGAGCATCAGGCTCGTGTACTTCTCGTGACAGATCCGGCTCTGGCTGTCGGGGCCATGTTGTACGATGCACGCGCCGACGGCGTCGTCTATGGCACCCGCGGCAGTGGGGGTCTGCTCATCATGCGGCATGTCGACAAGGATGTCGTTCCTAGCGAGCTGGAGTGGGTCGTCACTTCGGATGTCGCGGCGTCCGAGACGGCACAGGTACCATCCAATATCCCGATCGGCGTTGTTGTCGGCGAACCCGCTCTCAATGCCCAGAGCGACCAGCTCGAGATCATGGTGCAGCCTGCAGCCGATTTCGAAAACCTGATGACAGTCTGGATAGCTGTTCCCAATGGATAAGGAATTTCGAACTGCACAGGGACGAGACCTGCGCCTGGTGGCGTCACTTGCAACGGCGAAGGTAGCCGGGGCTGTCATCAGGCGACTGGGGCGGGGTGGAGGCACGTCAGCGCCAGGTTTGGTCGCGGATCGCCTGGATTCTGCCATGCTGACCAAGCTCGCCGCCGGCCTGGAGCAGGGGGCGGTGATCGTTGCGGGAACCAACGGCAAGACGACCACCACCCGGATGATTGCCGATGTCTTCGAGCTTGTCCCGTGGCGGGTGGTTCACAATCGCTCGGGCTCAAACCTCGTCCGTGGGGCTATCGCCGCGTTTGTTCAGCGGGCATCGCTGACGGGTTGCCCTGGCGGCGAGATCGCAGTGATCGAGGCTGACGAAGCTGCGCTGCAGGAGCTCGTTCGTCGCGTGCGACCCCGGATCGTCCTGCTGAACAACCTCTTTCGCGACCAGTTGGATCGCTATGGGGAGCTGGACACGATCGGGAAAACGTGGCGAGGTGTCCTGAAGGATCTGGACGCAGGGACCACAGTGATCGTGAACGGGGATGACCCGGCACTGGTCGTGATATCGGATTCCATAACCGCCAAACGCATCTGTTTCGGTCTGGACGAGCAGACACATCGATTGGATGTGTTGCCCCACGCGGCCGATGCGGCTGTTTGCCGTGTCTGTGGCGCCGACCTCGCCTACCACGCCCTTTACGTTTCGCATTTGGGGGACTGGTATTGCCCAAACTGTGGGCGGAAGCGGCCCGATCTCACCTATACGGGGAGCAATATCGAGCTCCAGGGAGTCCAATCTCTCGCGCTCAATATTTCTGAGGGCGGGGGCCACACGCATCATCTCACGGTTGGCGTGCCCGGTCTCTACAACGCCTACAATGCCCTTGCCGCCGCCGCAGTTGCGAGAGAGGTTGGCATTCCCTGGGAGCTTATCGGCCAAGCTTTTGACGCCTTTCGCTCGGCGTTCGGACGCATCGAGCGGGTCCAGTACAAGGGGCGCGACCTCACGCTGGCTCTCGTCAAGAATCCCACCGGCTTCAACGAAGTGTTGCGGATGCTGACGGCGGAGACGGGCGGGCTCGCCTTGCCAACGATGATCGCAATCAATGATCTTGACGCGGATGGCCGCGATGTCTCCTGGCTCTGGGATGTCGATTTCGAGTTGCTGGCGCGCGGCAAAGGGGATCTCTACACGACCGGTCTGCGAGGCCCTGACATGGCGAACCGGCTCAAGTATGCGGGTGTTGCGCTGGATCGCATTCACTCCCTCCCCAACGAGCTTCCTGCAGGGCTCGACGCCTTTGTTGAAGCGGTACCTGAAGGACACGCCGCGTACATGCTGCCGTCCTATACCGCAATGCTGGCGCTGCACAAGACCCTCGCAGACCGCGGTGCCGTCGATGCATTCTGGGAGCAGTAGGGTGTTTGCCTTCCTGCGCCGAAACTGAAACGATAATCCTGATGGAAACCTCCATGACGACCGAATCTCCAAAGTGCCTCGTTGTCGGGTGGCTCTACGGCACCAAGATGAATATCTATGGCGATCGGGGTAATGTCCTGGCGATTGCCCAGCGCGCGCGCTGGAGGGACATCGACGTCGAGATCCGTGAGATCGGCTTTGGTGAACCCATCCCGGACGATGTCGACATCTTTTTCTGGGGTGGCGGCCAGGACCAGGAACAGGTGGCCGTCTCGCACGACATGCAGGGTGAAAAGGCGGAGCAGCTACGCACGGCGATCGAGAACGGCGCCGCGATGTTGGCCGTTTGCGGTGGATATCAGCTTCTTGGCCATGAATACCGGCCTCACAATGGGGAGCCGTTGCGAGGAGTCGGGCTATTCGACGCGGCGTCCACGGCTGGGCCGGAGCGCTTCATTGGCAACGTTGTTGTCAACAGCCGTTGGGGTACGCTGGTCGGGTTCGAGAACCACAGTGGTTTGACCTGGTTGGGCGAGGGCGTTGAGCCCTTGGGGAAGATCCAGGTCGGACGTGGGAATAACGGTCAGGACGGCACCGAAGGCGCGATCTACAGGAATGCAATCGGTTGCTATCTTCATGGCGCACTGTTACCAAAGAACCCTGCGCTGACAGATTGGCTGATCGAGATGGGACTTCGCCACCGCTACGGCTCAGCGGACCTGCCAGACATCGATGATGACCTGGAACGTCGGGCGCATGAGACGGCGATGCAGCGTGCCTTTACTACCCGTTAGAGCAGGGTAGTTCGGTTTATTTCTGCCAATGGCATACCATAGAATCGTTGTAATGACGCCGAAGTCCGGTTCTGGCTTTTCTATATGCGGTCTTCGCTTATAATGCACGCAGAGGCATCGTTGCCCACAAAAAGAATCCTCATGTTGGCGAGTGAAGCAATCTGAAAATGGGCGGGCTTCCGTAACGTGCCTTTGTTTTCGAAAGTACTCGCCCAGTGGGCATCATTTTGTTGTCTAGTCCCGTAATGACTGGAGGAATAGCTATGTCAAACCTGGATACATTGGACGAGCGTATCCTGTCCGAACTTCAGAGTAATGGTCGATTGACGATGAAGGCGCTGGCCGAACGCGTTGGCCTCTCTTCGCCTGCAATGATCGAGCGGGTGCGCCGTCTTGAGGAGCGCGGAGTCCTTGCGGGCTACCGCGCGATCGTGGATCCGCACGCGATTGGTCGGTCCCTGACGGCGTTGATCTCCGTAGACCTGGACCGCCGGCATTACGACGCGTTCCTCAACCGCCTTCGATCCGAGCCTGCGGTGGAGGAGTGCCATCGGGTGACAGGTGAGCACGCCTTTATCGTGAAGGCGCATGTTGCCTCGACCGAGGATCTCGAATCGCTGATCGATGAGCTGCAGGATGTAGGCGCCAAGTGCTCCAGCAATATCGTGCTTTCCACACCGATCGTCGACGCGCCGATCGTTCCACCCGAAGGCTCGGTCAGCGAGCGCACGCGACTGACGCGTCGTCGTCGCCGCGCCGCCATCGAGTCAGCGGTGAAGGGGGAAGGGGCTCCGCGCCGACGTGGACGCCCAAAGGCGGCCGCGACAGCTTCCCAGAAGGAAGAGACCAGCGAGTAGTCGCTTCCACCCATGAAACACAGCGATGCTCGCCGGGCATCGCTGTGTTTCATGGGGGATCAAAATCTCTTCGCGGCTGCGGCCTCGCAAGAACCGGTGCCACCGGAGAGGAGCCCCTCGCTAGTCCAACGGCTCGATAGGCGGCTGCTCTTCATCGTCGGTGCCACCCGTCTCTCCGGAGTCGTCAGATTCCTCGCTCTCTTCGTCGTCACCCTCGATGGGAACCGCGCTTCGCCCCACCATCCGGGCATAGCGGTTGATGCTCTCCGCCGCGCCATTCGCCCAGTTGGCGCCTTCGCGCAGCGCCTCGAGCGCGTCCGCCAACTGCTCGGCCTCGTATTCATTTACTTCCGTACACGCCAGGGTCGGCTCCTGATCTCGAACCACCCAATCCTCGATCGTGTCACCGCTTCCAGGACGATGTCCCGTAACCGCACAGAGGTCGGTTTCGTAGGCCTCGTCCGGTACCGGGAAATCCCCGGGGACCGGCTGGCCGTCCGGTCCATTGAGGAGGGCGGCGAACTCGGGTGTCTCGTGTATGAGCATCATCACGTCTTGCCAGATCGGTCCGGCTGCCTGGATACCGTCGATCTCAGGCAGCTGGGCCGTTCCGGCATCACCGGAGCGGCCCACCCACACACCGACGGCGGCGGCGGATGTGTAGCCCATCGTCCAGAGGTCGCGCCAGTTCTCCGTCGTTCCCGATTTCGCGGCGGTAGGTCGCCCTAACGCCGACTGCGTATCACCGAAGCGGTTATCTCGCGTGAATACCCGGGCCCGGGCATCGTTGTCGGTGAGGATGGAGGTGACCTGATACGCATTGCCCGGGTTCATCGCCTGGACGGCTTCCTTCTCGATCGATTCGGGGGTTACTTCGAAGAGCAGGTTTCCCTGGCTGTCCTGTATCCGCTGGATCGGGTTCGCGGGAACGTACCGGCCGTTGTTGGCCAGCGTGGCATACGCGTTGGTGTGCTCAAGCAACTGCAGCTCGCCGGCACCAAGGCCGAGTGAGAGTCCATAGAAGCCGGCATCGTTCTCGAGGCTATCGACGATTCCCATTCGTCGTGCCATATCCATCACATCCTCGACACCGGCAAAATCGGTGGCCTTGACCGCCGTGATGTTGAACGAATTGGCCAGTGCCTCGCGCGCGTGGACCGCTCCGTAAAACTGCTTGGTGTAGTTGTTGGGCTCGTAGGGTTCCTGTCCCGGCACATCCCAAGTGGTCGGGATATCCATGATGACCGTCCCCGGGTTCCAGCCCTTTTCAAAGGCCGCCGCGTACGCAATGGGCTTCATCGATGACCCGGGCTGGATCAGGCTCGTGGCGAAGTTGACCTGACCGCTGATGGCAGCATTATTGAAATCGGCTGAGCCAACCATTGCCAGGATCTCGCCGTTCCATGGGCAGATCACCACCAGCGCTCCATTGTTTCGCTGGTATTGCTGCATGTTGGCGACACCCTGGACAAGGATTTCCTCGGCGGCACGCTGGAGATCGAGATCGATCGTGGTGTAGATGTCCAGGCCACTGTAGACGGCGTCCTCACCGAAGGTGTCGAAGATGTAGCCGTGAATGTACTGGGTGAAGTGCGGTGCCGCCTTGATCGCGTTGGTCCGCGTCGACTCACGAATCTGCAGCGGTTCGGCCCATGCCTCGTCAGCCTGGGCCCGCGTGATGTAGCCGTACTTGCGCATCTGATCCAGGACATACCCCTGGCGAATCTTCGCCTGCTCGAACCCCTCCGGGGTGGTCGGGTCGTAGTAGGAGGGTGCCTGGGGAAGCCCGGCGAGAAGCGCCGACTCCGCCAGCGTCAGCTCCGAGGCGTGCTTGCTGAAGTAGGTATTGGCAGCCGCTTCGACACCGTAGGAACGGGCCCCATAGTAGATCTGGTTCACGTACATCGTGAAGATGTCTTCCTTGGAGTACTCCTGCGCCAGGGCAACGGCAGCGAGGGCCTCCCGGAACTTACGGGTCAGGCTCATATCCATGGCGCTGATCTGCTCGGGGAAGACCGCCCGGACCAGCTGCTGGGTGATGGTGGAGCCACCGGAGGAACCACTCCCCGAGGCAATGATGAGCCCACCACGCAGGATCGCGAAGGGCTCTACCCCCTGGTTGGTCCAGAACGTGGAGTCCTCAGCGGAAACGGAGGCATTGACGAAGGTCTCCGCCATTTGACCCATGGGGATGAACGTGCGCCATCCGTAATCCGGGTTATCGACTTCCTGGAGCAGGGTGCCCTTGCGGTCGAAGATGCGGGTTGTTTGGAAGGTATTGACGGCGATGCGGGCAGCGTCCGGCAGCTCCCTGTTGACCTTGCGGTAGGCCGATACGGTGCCCATGGCACCGGAGACCGCGGAGACCACCGTTATCGAGAGAAACGAGAGCAACGTGACAAAGAAGACGGCAACACCACCAAGCAGGAAGTTGCGGCGTGAGAAGACGCCTTCCTCCTTCTTCTGCCGGCTGACGCCCGGCATGAGATGGGGCGGCAGGCCGCGTCCACGATGCCCGTAGCGTGAGTGGCTGAAGTGAGCTGACCGGCGCAGCGTGCCGGGGTATCGACGAGTGGAGCGACCAATGCGCCCTTGACTCATGCGTGAGTTCTCCCTGGTATCAGATTCCGCTTCGGTGTCGAACGGCGGCTCGGCTGGTGTTCGGTCTGGAAGTGTCTTTCGGTGTTGGCGTGATATTCCCTGGTGAGATGTGGAATGGTGTGGATGTGCTCGGCTGATGAGAGGAAGGGCATCGCGGCGGTATCCTGCATATATCAGGACGTACCAGCCGCGGCATCCGTTTCGTCTTCGCACCTCGAAACGGCCAATAACGCTCGTGGTCTTGCTATTTTACCAGCCTCAGTGCTGCGGCGCAGGCTACCGGACCGCCCAAAGGCGTCCTTCCGGCTACCATTGGATGAGACGTGTCGACGACGGCTCCCCCGTTGTATTCCCTGGTGAACCATGACCATGCAGGATGATGAACAAATGCGAGGACAGGATCTGCCGGAAGGCGTGGTCCCTGGCCGTCGATTTCCCGAGACCCCCCACGAGCTTCCCTATGACCGGGCAAAGGTCGATGCACTGCTTGAACGCGTCCGTAAGGGCGAGAAGGTCCGGTTGCTGGATGAGTTACTGGCCTGTGTCGACTGGCGGGGTGCGTTCGGTGCGGATGACGGCCAGCCGATCGACCTCGGGCATATCTCGAAGCTGATTGCCTACTATCGCGAAAAGTTCAGCGACATCGGCTCTGTCTACATGGCAGAGCTGTTGTCAACCGAGTTCATCACCGAGCAGCGCGCTCGCGGCACGATCGTCTTCTCGGAGAAGTTGCTGGAGCTTGGTCGAAGCGACCCCGAGCTCTGGAAGGAGATCCGGCTCTTCTTCCGGCGCAAGGAGTTTGCGACCGCGATGCTGGTTCATGCCAACGAGGACGTGTCTGACGACGAGATGGACGCTCGCCAGTCCCAGTGGACACCGGAGAGGTAAATGGCCGGCGCGAACTGCCTCCGTTCAAGCCGGTGATGCCGCTGCCCGTCATCGGGCGGACACGCTACGGGGGCCCCAACACCTGCTGAGACGCTTTCACCCGAGTAGGGGCGGTACCTGCGAAGCAGTGTCCGCCCAATGAACGGCCAAATGGTGCAGCGGCCCGAAATTTATGCGCGCTCCACTGCTATCATGATCGCGCGGCGGGAGAGATTCCTGGCGACCTTGCCCCGGTAGGCGGCCGGAGCATGGAGATCGCCCAGCGGCTCGATGCCGTCGACGGCGTGCGAGGCTGCTTCCTTGACTGCTTCGGCCGTTGGTTGCTGACCGGCAAGTGCCTCCTCCACTGCCGTTGCGCGGTAGGCAACATCGCCCACTCCTGTTAGGCCGAGCTTCAGCGAACCAACCGATCCGTCTGCCGTCAGCGTCACGACCGCGGCGACACCGACGATCGCATATCCCGAGGCGGGATTGGCGAGCTTCTGATAGCTCGTCCCGCGCGCGCCATCCAGAATCGGAATCCTGATCGATGTCAGGAGCTCATTCTCGGCCAGTGCGGAGGTCATGAATCCCTGGAAGAATCCCGTAACCGGAATCTCCCGTTCGCCATTGGGGCCGGTCGCGGTCACTGTCGCTTCCAGTGCGAGAACACCAGCGGGATAATCCGCCGCGGGATCAGCATGCGCCAGTACACCGCCAATCGTGCCGCGGTTGCGCACCTGCTGATCGCCTACCACCCGCGCAGCCTCCGCGAGAAGCGGCGCATGCGTCGCGATCAGCGGGTCCGTCTCCAGATCGTGGTGGGTTGTCAGGGCACCGATAACCAGCGTATCGCCATCCAGCCGAACGCCCCGCAGGTCAGCGATCTCGCTGATGTCGATCAACGTTCCTGGCTGTGCGAGGCGGAGCTTCATTACCGGGAGCAGGCTCTGGCCGCCGGCGAGAAGCTTGGGCTCTTCCTCCGAGGCGAGCAACGCCAGTGCTTCATTGACGGTTGACGCTCGACGATACGCGAAGGGATACGGGTGCATCAGGATCTCCTCCTCAAGTGGATGTGGCTATGTTCGTCTGGCAGCAAAGCCGGTATCGGGGACCCTAGTCGCCGGATTGGATTGGCTGTGGTTTGTCACCGCGGCCGATCCGCTCGGCGGCGCTCTGGACCGACTTCACGATGGAGTTGTAGCCGGTACAGCGGCAGATGTTCCCCTCGATGCCATGGCGGACAGTTTCGTCGTCGGGATCAGGATGCTCACTCAGCAGGGCCAGCGATGAGAGAATCATGCCCGGAGTGCAATAGCCACACTGGAGGCCATGCTCCTCCCAAAAGGCTTGCTGGATCGGATGAAGCTGGCCGGGAGGGGCAATGCCCTCGATGGTGGTGACGTGATGGCCCTCGGCCTGAACGGCGAGCACCATGCAGCTCTTGACGGCCTTGCCGTCAAGCAGGACAGTGCAGGCTCCGCACTGGCCCGTCTCGCAGCCGATATGCGTACCGGTTAGCCGCAGCTCATCCCGCAGCATATGCACGAGCAAGGTACGGGGCTCGACCGCGACGGTTTTGGGTTCGCCGTTGACCGTCGTGGAGACAGTCGCCTTCTGCGTTTCTGACACCGGGTTTCCTCCAGTTGCCTTTGTGATCTAGCGCGTGACGGTAGTTTCCAGTGATTCGAAGAACTTGCCGACGATCATCTTCGCCGCTGGCTG
>DASYWM010000247.1:0-16574 GCA_035936075.1 Thermomicrobiales bacterium | reverse complement strand
CCTTCTCTCCGCTCACAACCCAGGACCGCAAGATCCTCGGCCAGATGAGCATTGATCGCTTGCACCATCCGGTGATCGGGCAGATCCGGGCGAACGTCCTCGATACTGGCCACCTGGCCCACGGCATGGACACCCGAATCTGTCCGGCCGGCCAAGACAACCTGCGTCGCCCGACCGTTCAATCTGGAGAGCGCGGTCTCCAGATCCTCCTGTACGCTTCGCCCGTTCTTCTGCCGCTGTGAACCCCGGAAGCCGGTGCCGTCGTATGCAAGCGTGAACTTCAGGGTAGCGGCCATACGTGCCTTGCGTCAGGAACAATGTGCGGGCCGCATCTCAACAACCAGGCTGCCCGCAGTACGAACTAACTCACGAACTCGATCAGGACCATCGGTGCCGCATCGCCCTTGCGCACGCCTAGTTTTGCCATACGCGTATAGCCGCCTGGTGTGCCCTCGAAGCGCGGAGCAACCTCATCGAACAGCCGGTTGACGGATGGCTCGTGATCAAGCCGCGACATGACGATATTTCGGCTGTGGGACGAGTCCTCACGGGCGATGGTCACAAGCTTCTCGACGACGCTTCGCAGCTCCTTGGCCTTGGCTTCGGTCGTGGTGATGCGCTCATTCAGGATGAGCGAGATCGCCAGCTGTCGAAGCAGTGCCTTTCGCTGCGCCGGGTTGCGGCCGAACTTTCGGCCTTGCTTACGGTGCCTCATTGGTCGAATCCTCATCAACCGCGGATGCTTCAGCGACCTGCGCCAGAGCATCCACGAAGTCTGCTTCACTATCGTCCTCGCCGTAGGCAGCGAGGTCGATCGCCGGCACATCGGAGAGGTATCCAAATTCGGTCAGCTTTTCGCGCAGCTCGGTAAGCGAACGCGGGCCGAAGTTCCGGATCGACAACAGCTGATCCGGATCCATCGTCAATATCTGGCCGACCTTGTCGATCTGCTTGCTCCGCAGCGCATTGAGCACCCGCGGGGACAGGCCAAGATCTGCGAGCGGCTTGTTCTGCACCTCCTCAGAGATGAAGGAGTTCGCCGCTATTTCTGGTTCTGGCCGGGTGAAGTCTGCAAAGACCCGCGCATGATCCATGAGGATCTTGGCGGACTGTGACAGAGCGTCGTCGGGATCGATCGTCCCGTCGGTCAGGATCTCCAGGATCAGCCGATCGTAGTCAACTTCAGACCCTACGCGGGTCTGCTCGATGACATAGTTCACGCGTTCGATCGGCGTAAAGATCGAATCGATCGGGATCTCACCGAGTGCGACAGTCTCCTGGGCTTCGGCCGGGCGGTAGCCACGGCCCCGGCTGATCCAGAGATCCATGTCGAGTACGGCATCCGGCCCATCGAGCGTCGCAATCGGCTGATCGGGGTTGACCAGATCAACCTCAACTGGCCACTCAACGTCTCCAGCAGTGACGACCCGCTCGCCGTCGCCTTCGCCACGTGCATAGAGATGCGCACGCACGTCACCGCGGAGCTCGGTCACGCGACGCAGGCGGACCGACTTGAGGTTGAGCACGATCTCCGTGACGTCCTCGCGGACGTTGGGGACGGTGGCAAACTCGTGCCAAACGTTGTCGATCCGGATTCGCGACACTGCACAGCCCTGGAGCGACCGCAGAAGAATGCGGCGCAGGGAGTTGCCTAGCGTGGTTCCGTAACCGGGCTCGAGCGGCTCAACTTGATAGCGCCCATAGTTGCGCCCCGCCTCGACTGTCTTGATTGTAAATTCGGGTTGCTGCAACAAGCGGACTCGCCTCCTCGCGTCACCCGCTCACCAGCTACTTGGTGGTGAGAGGGTGCGGCCAGCCAGATGTATCCCTTTGATACCTGACTGGCTATCAATGTGTGATGTATGCGCCGGGTTGTCGTTAGACGCGGCGGCGCTTCGGGGGACGACATCCGTTATGGGGGATCGGCGTGGTATCGGTAATCGAGATCACCTGCACACCACTCGCCTGCAACGAACGGACTGCCATCTCCCGGCCAGAGCCGGGGCCCCGGACATACACATCGACCTGGCGAAGACCATGCTCTTGCGCGCGGCGGGCGGCGGCTTCAGCCGTCATCTGCGCCGCGAACGGGGTGCTCTTACGAGATCCCTTGAAGCCATTGGCGCCTGCGCTGGACCATGCAATCACGTTGCCGTTCGGGTCGGTCAGCGTCACAATCGTATTATTGAACGTGGCCTGGATGTACGCCTTCCCTCGGGGAATATTCTTCCTGTCGCGTCTTCGAACTCGACTTTTAGCTGTACCGCGCCGTCGCTCTGACATGCCGGATAATGCCTCCACCTAATACTTCGAAACTACAGATTCCACGGTCACGATCAGAGATCCTTGACGGGGCCCTGCCCATCTCCACCTGATCGCTTCCGACCAATTACTTCTTGCGTCCACCAATTGCCCGCTTCGGACCACGGCGCGTGCGCGCATTCGTGCGCGTCCGCTGTCCACGCAGTGGCAGGCCGCGGCGGTGCCGAACACCACGATACGAGCCAATATCCATCAAACGCTTGATATTCATGGAGATTTCGCGGCGCAGGTCACCCTCGACACGTACTTCCCGGTCAATCACATCACGAAGCCGGTTTGCCTCGTCGTCGGTGAGATCGCGGACGCGTGTATCAGGATTGATCCCGGTCTGCTCGAGCAACCTTTGGCTCGTATGCAGACCAACTCCATAGATGTAGGTCAGGCCCACCTCAACGCGCTTCTCACGCGGCAGGTCGACACCCGCAATTCTGGCCATGCTTTCCCCTCAATATCTGCAGTCCGATATCAATCCCAGCGCTGCTGGTACTCCGGACTACGGTTCAATTAGCCCTGTCGCTGTTTGTGCCGTGGGTTCGTGCAAATAACGCGCACGATGCCCTTGCGGCGGATGATGCGGCAGCGATCACACCGCTTACTAACCGAAGCCGAAACCTTCATCGAAACCAACTCCTCATTCCATATCCATACAGTGCGCATGGGGTCTGCTTCGTTTTTCGCGCGAGAGCCAGGAACGTGAGAGTGTTCTTCGACGTATCTCCCGGGCGACCACGGGTCATCCCTCGCCGGCTGCCGATGCATTGCACGCAGCCTCCGATCTTCCGAGTTTGGCTTACAAGGAGGATCAGGGCCAATGGCGAGCACGCGGATAGCGCATGTCCACCGACATGCGCCCACGAATGACTATTTTACCACTGAAACCAGCCGTTTTGTCAAGACAATCGGTTCTTCGTCGGTGATCGCCACGGTGTGCTCGAAATGCGCGGAGAGCGTTCCATCGGCGGTGATGACCGTCCAGCCATCTTCCAACTCGCGTGTTTCGTCGGTGCCCAGCGTCAACATTGGCTCAATCGCCAGCGTCATGCCATTACGGAGCACGGGGCCGTACGTGCGGTCGCCGTAGTTTGGAACATGAGGGTCCTCGTGCATTCGCCTGCCGATGCCGTGACCGCCGTAGCCCCGGACGATGCCGTAGCCGCGCGGAGCGGCGTAGGCTTCTATCGCGTGTCCAATCTCACCAAGTCGGTTACCCGCCCGAGCTGCCGCCACTCCTACCTTCAGGGCCTCTTCCGTATCAGCAAGGAGTCTCCTTGCGTCGTCGGAGACCTCACCGACGGGATAGGTCCAGGCGGAATCGCCATGCCACCCGTCGAGGATCGCGCCGATATCCACGGCGATGACGTCGCCGTCGCCCAGGACGCGCGATCCCGGTATGCCGTGAACGATCTCTTCATTTACAGAGGCGCAGATATTTCCCCGGAACCCGTTGTACCCCAGAAAACTGGCGATTGCGCCGTGCTCCTTTACGGTATCGCGAACGAGCGCGTCGAGATCCGCGGTTGTTACTCCTGGCGCGATGGCGGCTTCCACTCTCTGGTGGCACAGCGCAACCACTTGGCCGGCGGCTCGCATCTTCTCAATCTCTCGCTCGTTCTTGATCGTAATCGGCATGGCTCGTCTAGGCTTTCATTGATTCGGCGCGGCTCTGGATGGCGTCCAGAAGGTCTTGCTCGACCTTCTGGATATCCTGGTCCCCGTCCACGCGCTCGAGGACGCCCTGCTCAGCGTAGTACGCAAGCAGCGGCCGTGTGAGATCGTCGTACAACTCCAGGCGGCGGGTGATTGCCTCCGGCGTGTCGTCCTCCCGTTGCAGGAGCTTGCCGCCACATTTATTGCAAATCCCCGGCACTACCGGTGGGTCTGCTTCCACATGGTAAACGGTGCCGCAGGACTCGCACACGCGCCGGCCAGCCAATCGCGCGACCAGCTTCTCGCGCGGTACATCGATTTCGACCACGGCGGTCAGTGACTCACCCTGGTGCGCCAGGATCTCGTCAAGCGCCCGCGCTTGCGGCTCAGTCCTCGGAAATCCGTCGAAGAGCGCGCCAGCGACGTCCTCACCCTTCGCCTTTGCTGCCGCAATCTGCGCGAGGCGAACCTGAACGATCGCGTTGGTCAGTTCATCAGGAACGAGATTGCCCGACTCCAGAATGGCCTGGACCTGCAGTCCGAGCTCTGATTTCTGGGCGATCGCTGCACGGAAGAGGTCGCCCGTGGCGACCTTGACGAGCTTCAGCTTGGGGCCGATCAGAGCGGCTTGGGTGCCTTTACCGGAGCCTTGGGCTCCCATCAGAATCACATACACAAGGGCATGTCCTTCCCCGCGGGATACCAACACACCGGCAGGGCGTTGAGTGACCTACCGGTATGCTCGCCTAGTCAATGAAGCCTTCGTAGTTTCGCATCATCAGCTGGGCCTCAAGCTGCCGCATTGTATCGATCGCGACACCGACGACGATCAGGAAGGATGTCGAGCTGAGCAACAGGTTCTGGACACCTGTTATCCGTGCCGCGATAAACGGCAGGATAGCGATGACTCCCAGGAAGAGCGCGCCGACGATCGTGATGCGAGTGAGCACCCTCTGCAGGTAGATTGCGGTGTTGCGACCCGGCCTGATACCGGGGATGAACGCGCCCTGACGCTGCAACGAGTCCGGAATCCGCTGCTGCTGGAATACGACCATCGTGTAGAAGAACGTGAATCCAACAACCATGAAGAAGTAGACGATGTTGTAAGGCACAGTATTTGGGCTCAGCCACTGGCTGATGTTGACAGCGAGGCTTCGCACCCAATCTGTACCAGACGACTGAAGGAAGTTCGCGACCATCCCCGGAAAGACCATGATGCTGACCGCGAAGATCAGCGGAATCATACCCGCGCTGTTGACCTTCAGCGGGATATTGGTCGTGTTGCCGCCATACTGCCGACCGGCCCGCACGCGCTTGGCATGATGCACAGGGATTCGTCGCTGTCCCTCATTGATGAGCACGACACCCACGATTGTGAGTAGCGAGATCGCAACGAAGAAGACCGTCCCCGCTACGTTTTCACCTAGTGTTCCACCCGACACCAATCCGCCTATCGCGCTCGGAAGTGAAGCGATGATGCCGCCGAAGATGATGATCGACACGCCATTGCCGATACCGTTCTCGGTGATGAGCTCGCCGATCCAGACGAGTAACATCGTTCCCGCGGTCAGGGTGAGCAGAATCGCGAGCGTCGGCAGGAATGTATCCGCATCGAACAAACCGAAGTTCTGGACGAGGTTCCCGCTCTGGTCACTTGCGAACAGGAGCATCTGACCGTAGCCCTGAAGCAGGGCCAGGGGCACGGTTAGATAATGCGTGTAGCGAT
The DNA here is from genome assembly GCA_035936075.1 of Thermomicrobiales bacterium. Taxonomy (GTDB): domain Bacteria; phylum Chloroflexota; class Chloroflexia; order Thermomicrobiales; family UBA6265; genus UBA6265. Next base: position 10,879 of record DASYWM010000247.1, on the reverse strand, counting down.
CTATCTGGTTACGGCCCTGCTGCCCTTCCATAGACAACTCATTGAGCCGCGGAATAATCGGCGTCATGAGCTGCATGATGATGGTGGCCGTGATGTAGGGATACACGCCGAGCGCTGCGATCGAGAAGTTGTTCAGACCGCCGCCGGAAAACAGGTTCAGCATCCCGAGAAGCTGGTTTGTCTCGATAAAGTCGCGAAGACCCTGGCGATCCACTCCGGGGATCGGGACGCTGGCGACCAATCGAAAGACCACCAGCATCGCTATGGTAAACAGGATCTTCCGACGGAGGTCAGGAATCCTGAACGCGTTGATCACGGCCTGGAGCATGCCTAGGCCTCCTCGCCCCCGCGTTCCCCGATTTGGGCCAATGCCTCACGACGGCTCGGTCCACCGACCTTGCCGACGCGCATCGCCTTCATCTCGCGGTTGATTGGCAGACGTCGGGTCCGCGGTCGGGCGCTCGTCCACTGATCCGTTCGCTCAAGCGTCTCCACGGTTCCGCCGGCCTGCTCGATGAGCTCCTTTGCGGATTTGGAGAAGCCGTGGGCGTGGACGGTGATGGCCGTGCCGAGCTCACCATTCCCGAGAATCTTCACGGGAAACCGGACGCTGCGGATCAAGCCACGCTCGGCAAGCACCTGAGGGGTGATTGGTCCATCGATTTGAAGCTCCGCGAGACGCCCAACATTGACCGTTTCCCACGGCGTGCGCCAGACGTTTGTGAAGCCACGCTTGTAAGGCATGCGCTGCTGAATTGGCAGCTGACCGCCTTCGAATCCCGGCCGAACACCACCGCCGGAGCGGGAGTTCTGGCCCTTGGTGCCACGTCCGGCCGTCTTGCCACGGCCACTGCCATGGCCGCGACCGAGGCGGCGCTTGCTGGTGTTTGCGCCCTTGTTTGGCCGCAAATCATCTATTGTCAGGGGCATCGTTGTTCCCAACCTTCATGCCGGCCGTTCAACCCACGTAAGGGTTACTCGGCGGCGACTTCTTCCACCCTCACGAGATGGCTGATCTTGTTTACCGTTCCCCGGATCGAAGGATCGTCGTTGCGCACCACGGTGTGATTCACCTTGCGCAGACCGAGCGATTTCACCGCTCGCTCCTGATCGCCGGGGCGTCCGATGGTGCTGCGCACCAGTGTGATCCGCAGCTGACCATTGCCAGTCGATTGCGTATCGCTCATGGCTTACCGTCCCCTCTGTGCAGAACCCTGCTGACCTTGCTGGCCCTGCTGACCACGACCACGGCCGCCGCCCTGCTGGCCGCGTCCGCGTCCGCCGCCCGGACCTCCACGTCGTCCACCTTCCTGAGGTGGAACAAGCGGTTCTGGCTGCCGTCGCTTGGTCGGCACGGCCTCGGCCGACTGTCCGCCATGCTCGAACGGCTTGCGCAACGTCGCCTTCTGCCGATTACGGCGGCGAATCACCGCGTTCTCCGACTCCAGCTCCTCCAGAGCCTGAACGGTAGCACGCACGACGTTCACCGGGTTATTGCTACCCAATGACTTGGAGAGAATGTCGCGGATGCCCGCCGCTTCAACCACGGCGCGGACAGCGCCACCGGCAATAACCCCGGTACCAGGCGACGCCGGCTTCAGGAGCACGCGAGACGCACCGAAGGTCGATTCGACCTCATGGGGAATCGTTCCGCCGTCCAGCGGAACCTTGATCATCAGCTTCTTCGCAGACTCGCCGCCCTTGCGGATGCTGTCCGGTACTTCGCCAGCCTTGCCGATACCGACACCGACGCGGCCCTTGCCGTCACCGACGACGACGATACTGCTGAACGCGAAGGTTCGTCCGCCCTTGTGTACCTTCGAGACGCGGTTGATTTTTACCAACCGCTCCTCAAGCTCGTTCGCCTGCTCGTCGTCATTGCGACGGCGGGAACCTCGCTCTTCCCGATTACGATCCATGGATATCTCCTGATCTTCCGGCACTTGGCCTTCTGCCTTACGCACCGGAAATAGTGGCGGCCTAAAACTTCAGGCCAGCCTCGCGCGCGCCGTCAGCAACCGCCTTGATTCGACCGTGATAGAGGAATCCACCCCGATCGAAAACAACGGCGTCGACGCCGGCTTCCCTGGCTCGCTGGGCAATTACTTCCCCAACGGCCCTGGCCCTCGCCACTTTGGCAGCGTCGTCGCCAGCCCGCTCCCGGACATCGTCTTCGAGATCACTTGCGGCGACAAGCGTGTGGCCCTTCACATCATCGATGATCTGGCAATATATGTGAGCCGAGGAGCGGTAGACGTTAAGTCGCGGCCGGGCCGCGGTCCCATTCACTTTGGCGCGCACGCGCTTGTGACGGCGCTCGCGCTGGCTCAGTGCCCTTCTGTACTTCAAACGCATGTGCTAACTCCGTTCGGACCGGCACCGCGTTGGCCCACCATGCATTGGCGGCCGTCGCAGCGACTACAGGATTACCCTGCCGGTTAATTACTTGGCCTTACCAGCCTTGCCGGCCTTGCGGCGGACAAACTCGCCTGCGTACCGAATCCCCTTGCCCTTATACGGCTCGGGAGGCCGGACGCCACGAATGCGGGCCGCCTCTTCGCCCACAGCCTGCTTGTCGATGCCGCTGACCAGGACACGGTTATTACCTTCTACCTGGAAGGTAATTCCCTCAGGGGGAACGATCGGCACCGTATGGGAGAAGCCCACGTTCAGCACAAGAGTCTTCCCCTGCATCTGCGCGCGGTACCCCACTCCCTGGATCTCCAAGGTCTTGGTGTAGCCTTCGGTCACACCAACGACCATGTTGTTCAGGAGCGAGCGGGTGAGCCCGTGCAGGGCCTTCACCTCGCGCTCCTCACTGGTGCGAACCACGCGAACAGATCCGTCCTCCTGGACGATCTGAAGGCGCGGCGTCAACTTCTGGCTCAGCTGGCCCTTGGGCCCCCTCACCTGTACCGCATTGTCGCTACCGATCTCGACGTTCACGCCGTTCGGCACCACAATGGGCTGAATTCCAATTCTCGACATGGCTCTTCCTCAAATCAGGTCGTGCGCCGGGTATCGCGGGAGTGATCTCCGGCATATTGGCTTACCAGACGGTGCAGAGCACCTCGCCGCCAATTCCGCGACGCCGGGCTTCGTACCCCGTCAGCACGCCATCCGGTGTGCTGACGATTGCGATCCCGAGACCACTCTTGACCCGCGGAAGCTCGCTCTTGCCGGCGTACACCCGCAGGCCTGGCTTGCTGATGCGCTTGATCTCTCGAATCGTGTGGCGCTTGTCAGGACCGTAGCTCAGTGTCAGCACCAGCTGGTCCTGGGGGCGCTTTTCAATTACCTGAAAGTCCTCGATGTAGCCTTCGCTCTTCAGGATGCCGGCGATGGCTATCAGGATCTTGGTAGCGGGCATGCTCGTTTCGCGCTTCTGCGCCATCCCCGCATTTCGGATCCTCGTCAGCATGTCGCTGATCGGGTCATTTACGCTCATGCGTTCTCTTCTCCGTCGCTCTCTACCGTGCGCGTTCAGCACGCGGGTGACTCGATTACCAGCTGGACTTCGTTACGCCAGGAAGTCGTCCGAGGGAAGCCAGCTCGCGGAAGCAGATACGGCAGACGCCGAACTTCCGCATATAGGCACGGCTGCGGCCGCAGAGCCTGCATCGATTCACCGAGCGCGTCGAGTACTTGGGCGGGCGGGCCGCCCTTGCGATCGAACTCTTCTTCGCCATGATTCCTCCGTGGTTCCGCGCTACCGCGCGAACGGCATTCCGAGAAGCGCGAGCAACCGGCGCCCCTCTTCATCAGTACGGGCGGAGGTCACAATGCTGATCTCGAGGCCGCGCACTTTATCAATCTGGTCGTAGTCGATTTCCGGGAACATGATCTGCTCCCGAAGACCGAGTGTGTAGTTACCGCGACCGTCGAAGGCATTCGGCGAAATGCCGCGGAAGTCACGAATACGCGGAAGCGCAGTCGCTACCAACCGGTCCATGAACTCATACATCCGCGCGCCGCGAAGGGTGACCATCGCGCCGATCGGCATGCCTTCCCGAAGCTTGAACGACGCGATTGACTTCTTGGCTCGCGTCACCACCGGCTTCTGGCCGGTGATTGTGGTGAGATCGTTCACCGCGGCATCAAGTGCGCGGCCGTTCGCAACGGCCTCACCGAGACCGATATTCAGAACGATCTTCTCCAGCTTCGGCACCTGAAAGGGGTTCTTGTACCCGAACTCGCTCGTCAAGGCCGGAGCTATGTCCTCCTTGTAGCGATCATGTAGCCGTGCCATTCAACCCTGCCTCACACCGGATAAAGGTCCGGTATCCCAATACCAATCGCGTGGCGTTACCCACCTGGTCCGCTGATTCGAGTTCAGCACTCAGGTCGCCAATCCTCTTATGGTTCCAATACTGCCTGTCGCGCCCAAACCTGCCTAGCGGGACTGCTGCGCTACCACGGCATCACAGTTCTTGCAGTGACGCTCGTTCTTGCCCTCGTCATTGGCCCGCACGCCTATGCGTGTAGGTTCACCGCACGAGGGACACACGACCTTGACGTTCGATACATGGAACGGCGCCTCGACCTCGACGATGCCCGCCTGCCGCGCGCGTCCACGCTTGATGTGCTTCTTGACGATATTGACGCCCTCAACCACCACACGATCGACATCCGTCAGGTTCTTGCGAACGACGCCGCGCGAGCCCTTGTTGCGACCGGAGATGACGAGTACCTCATCGCCTGCGAGAATCTTCCTCATCATTGATCCCTACAGCACTTCAGGTGCTAGAGAGACAATCCGCATGTACTGGCGCTCTCGCAACTCCCGGCCCACCGGGCCAAAGATGCGCGTCCCACGCGGAGCACCCTGCTGATTGATCAGCACCGCGGCGTTGTCATCGAACTTGATGTGGCTCCCATCCGGCCGGCCATACTCGCTCGCGGTGCGAACGATAACAGCGCGGACGACGTCGCCCTTCTTCACGGCTGCATTCGGTTGCGCGGCCTTGACGGAAGCGATGATGGTATCTCCAACGCTTCCAAATTTCGGCGAGGAGCCACCCAACACACGGATACACATGATTTCACGTGCACCGCTATTGTCAGCGACCTTCAACCGGGTCTGTGTCTGAATCATCCCTGCCTACCCTCTCTGGGCATCGACCGAACGCGACGGGTTCGCCGCCGCGGCGGGTCAGATCTGAACCGCGCGCTCGACAACCTCGCGAACGATCCAGCGCTTCCGCTTGGACATTGGCCGGCATTCTTCAATGCGGACCAGGTCTCCAGGCTTGCAGTTACCGCTCTCGTCGTGTGCGAAGAACTTGCTCGTCCGGGTAATCCGCTTGTGATACAGCGGGTGCCGGCGCACATAGTCCACCGCGACGACCACGGTTTTGTCCATCTTGTCGCTCACAACTCGACCGACCTTCTGCGTCCGCGGTTTTTGCAACCGGTTGACAGCAGCTTCGATCGGAGTCGCAGCATCCTGAACCTCACTCATTGGTTCCCTCTAATCCTCAATCCAGGTCACTGGCTGACAGCCTGGTTTGCCTGCTCGGTACGAATGGTGTGGATACGCGCGATGTCCTTGCGGATCTCGCGGATGCGGGAGGTCGCGGTCAGGTTCCCGACCGCATCCTGGAACCGCAGGTCACGCCATTCCGTATGGAGCTCCTTGAGGCGGGCCTCAAGCTGCTCCTCTGTCATGCCTCGAAGCTCACTCGGCTTCATGCGACACCTTCCTCGGTCGTTTGCGCACCCGGGGTTTCCCGGATGATGACCTTGCACTTCATCGGCATCTTCATCGCTGCCCGGCGTAGCGCTTCGGAGGCTCGCTCATTGTCCACACCGCCGACCTCGAAGAGGATGCGGCCGGGCTTGACGACGGCTACCCAGTACTCCGGGCTGCCCTTGCCCGAGCCCATTCGGGTCTCAGCCGGCTTCTGGGTGACGGACTTGTCCGGGAAAATTCGGATCCAGACCTTGCCACCGCGCTTCAAGTAGTTTGTGATCGCACGACGGGAGGCCTCGATCTGCCGGCTGCTTACCCAGGCGGGCTCAATCGACTGGAGGGCGATATCGCCGAACGAGATCGTCGAGCCGCGATAGGCCTTGCCCGTCATGCGGCCGCGCATTACTTTGCGGTACTTCGTCCGCTTTGGCATCAACATGTCAGTAGACTCCGCTTCACGTCACGTTGCGGCGGCCGGCAACCGACCCCGCAACGCGGAAGACTGAATTAATCGCCCGCCTTTGCGAGATCGGCGGTCAGCGACGCTTCCGTAATTTCGGCCTTCTGCGGCATCACGTCGCCCTTGTACACCCAAACCTTGACGCCGATGCGGCCGTAGGTCGTATGTGCGTGGACGGTCGCGAATTCGATGTTGGCGCGAAGCGTGTGCAGCGGCACACGGCCTTCCATCTCGCTCACGGTGCGGCTCATCTCGGCTCCACCAAGGCGGCCGGACAGGCGCACCTTGACGCCCTTGGCGCCACGTCGCATCGCCTGCTGAATGGCATGCTTCATTGCACGACGGTACGCCACACGGCGCTGGATCTGCTCGGAGATGCTCTCGGCGATGAGCCGTGCATTGGTCTCCGGGACCTTGATCTCTTCGATCCGAATGTTGACCTTCTTGGCGACATTCTTCTCGATCAGCTGCCGCAGGCGCTCGACGTTGGCACCTTGCTTGCCGATGACGATGCCCGGCTTCGCCGTGTGCAGCGTGACATCGACCTTGTTGGCGGCTCGCTCAAGCTCGATGCGAGCGATACCGGCACGGGTCAGCTCATTCATGACGAGCTTTCGGATCGCGAGATCCTCGTGCAAGAGCTCAGTATACTGCTTTTCCGCGAACCACTTCGACTCCCAGTCGCTGGCAATGCCAAGACGGAAGCCTACGGGATTAACTTTGCGACCCATTAGCGGCCTCCCCTTTCTTCAGCGATGACCGTGATGTGGCACGAACGCCGCAGAATCTTGCCGACGCGCCCACGCGCCTTCGGCTTGAACCGGCGGAGCTGCGGCGCATCGTCGGCATAGATGGCCTTAATCCAGAGATTGTCCGGATCCAGGTCGTAATTATTCTCGGCATTTGCCGAAACGGACTTCAACAGCTTCTCGACATCGACAGCCGCGCGATTCGGCACGAACTTCATCATCTGGATGGCGTCCGAGACTTTCTTGCCGCGGACCATGTCCACGACGAGTCGAACCTTTCGCGGCGAGATGCGGACGCGCTGTGCGCTTGCCCTGACTTCCATTGCTTTATCGTCCTCTACCGTTCAGGTCCGGCTAGCGGCGCCCGCGGCGATCGGCATCCTTGCCATGTCCGCGATACGTCCGGGTCGGAGCGAACTCTCCCAGTTTATGGCCCACCATCGGCTCGGTGACGTAGATCGGCACATGCTGCCGCCCGTTGTGCACCGCGATCGTGTGACCAACCATTCCCGGGAAGATCGTGCAAGCACGAGCCCAGGTGCGGATCACCGTTCGCTGGTTTGACTGATTCAGGACATCGACCTTCTTCTGAAGCTTCGGGTCGATGTATGGTCCCTTCTTTGAAGATCTCGACACGTTGTTCTCCTGGGTTCCCATCAAATGAAGCGCTACCGGTGGCGGCGTGAGATCGACTTCCGGTCGCGCCTCGTCGGTTAGCGCCGCTTGTTGGCGGGTCGGCGGCGAACAATCATCGATTCTGTCCGCTTGTTGTTTCGCGTCCGCTGGAATGCGGGCTTGCCCCACTTGGTCTTCGGCTGTCCACCGATTGGAGCCTTGCCCTCACCACCACCGTGCGGGTGATCGCTGGGGTTCATCACGGATCCACGGACAGTTGGACGACGGCCCATATGGCGGCTACGACCGGCCTTACCGATCTCGATATTCTCGTGATCGACATTGCCCACCTGCCCGAGCGTCGCCATACAGGTCAGGTGGACGAGGCGAACCTCACCGGAGGGCATGCGGAGCTGAGCGTAGTTGTTGACCTTCGCCATCAGCTGCGCCGATGTTCCCGCCGACCGGCAAAGCTGGCCACCCTTACCCGGGTAGAGTTCGATGTTGTGAATCTGCGTACCCGTCGGGATGTTCCGAAGCGGCAACGCGTTCCCCGTGCGAATCGGCGCGTTCTCGCCGGCAACGATCGTGTCGCCGACCCGGACGCCGAGGGGCGCCAGGATGTAGCGCTTCTCACCGTCCGCGTAGAACAGCAGGGCGATCCGGGCCGAACGGTTCGGATCGTACTCGATCGCGGCCACTCGGGCCGGGACGTCCAGCTTGTTCCGCTTGAAGTCGATAATGCGATAGAACCGCTTGTTTCCACCGCCGCGATGGCGGGTTGTGATGCGGCCCCGATTGTTGCGACCCGAGTGCTTCTTCAGAGCCTCGATCAGGCTCTTCTCAGGTCGCTTTTTCGTGATCTCCTCGAACGTGCTCACACTCATCGAGCGGCGCGCCGGGGAGGTCGGCTTGTACTTGCGAACTGGCATTCCAAACGTTCCCTTCTACCCGATGTTAAAACTGCTCGAAGATGTCGATCCGCTCGCCCGGGTGGAGCGTCACGATGGCCTTCTTCCATCCCCGGCCCATGCCGGAAATCCTGCCGGCGCCGCGGCGAATCATTCGCGACTTTGCCTTCGGCTTGACGTTCAGCGTGTTGACGGCTTTCACCCTCACCCCGAACGCATCCTGCACCGCGGACTTGATCTGGATCTTGGTCGAGTCGGGGTGCACTTCAAACGTGTACTGGTCCTTGTCCATCAGCCAGGAATTCTTCTCGGTGATAACCGGGCGACGGATGACGTCCTCTAGACGAAGCTCTGCCATGTCTAGGCAACCTCCTCGGCACTATCCGGAAGCTCGGATGCGGCCTGGCGCTCAAGCTTCCAGGTGCTCGGCTGACGCTTCTCTTCAGGGAGCGCCCAGAGCTTCTCAATGACTTCAATCGCCTCTTCGGTCACGATGAGACGGTCGAACTTGAGGACATCGCGAACATTCAGCATCGGAGCGATGATCGTCTTCGTCTGCGGCAGGTTTGCAGCAGCGCGTACGATCGTATCAACGTTCTCAGGCAGCACGATCAGTACCGAGCGCGATGCAGGCATCGCCTCCAGAACAGACTTCATCACCTTGGTGCGACCCTCGATGTCACCAAGACCCTGCACAACGGTGAGGCGGTCGTCACGCAGCTTCGCCGACAGCACCGATCGAATTGCGAGCCGGCGCATCTGTCGCGGCATTGCCTGTGTGTATGAGCGCGGATGCGGTCCGAAGACCACGCCGCCACCTTTCCACTGTGGTGACCGGATCGATCCCTGACGGGCGCGTCCTGTCCCCTTCTGGCGCCACGGCTTGCGTCCACCACCGCTTACTTCACCGCGGGTCTTAGTGTCGGCGGTACCAAGGCGGGCATTCGCCTGCTGGCGAACCAGCGCCTGGTGCATCACCGCCATATGGGGCTCTATACCCCAGACTGTTTCGTCGAGCGCCGTTTGTCCCACGACCTCGCCTCTTGTATTTACAACATCAATCTGCATCGTCGTTCTTGCTCCCATAGCCGTCATGCTCACCAACGCGCCCCTTCAGGCGCCGAACTGGCGGCTACTTCCGGCCCTTCACGGCACGTCGAATCAGCAACGTCCCCTTGTTCGGGCCCGGAACCGATCCTTCCACGAGCAGCAGATTGCGCTCGGTGTCCACGCGAAGGACCTTGAGATTCTGCACCGTCACGCGGGCATGGCCCATATGACCAGCCATGCGCATACCCTTAAAGACCCGACCCGGAGTCGCGCTGGATCCAATCGAACCAGGAGCGCGTGTCCGGTCCGACTGACCGTGGGTTTTCTGGGCGCCGGAGAAGCCGTGACGCTTCATGCCGCCCTGGAACCCTCGGCCCTTCGAGGTACCGGTGATATCGACGACCTCGCCCTCGGCGAACGTATCAGCCTTAAAGACTTGTCCAACTTCAATATCGCCGTAGTTGTCGGCCTTCACTTCCCGAAGCGTCTTGACCATGTGGCCGCTGGCCTTTACGTGGCCCTGCTCCGGCTTGTTCAGCTTCCTGGCGATCCCATATCCCAGCTGGACGGCCTCATAGCCGTCCTTCTCTTCGCTGCGAATCTGGGTTACGACGCACGGGCCAGCTTCAATGACCGTTACCGGCCGCGCCAACCCCTGCTCATCAAATATCTGTGTCATACCGAGCTTGCGCCCGATCAATCCATGAACCATTGGCTCTCCCCTGCTCTGAGTCAGGAAACGGATGAAGCAGCTCGTGCCGCAACCGTTCGCAGAGCGTGTTGTGCCGCTATCCCGGCTATTGGCCTCCTGGCCACATTCCGGTTTCCATCAATACCTAGAGCTTGATCTCGATATCCACGCCGGCCGGAAGATTCAGCCGCATCAAGGCGCGAATGGTGTTTCCGCTGGGCTCCAGCACGTCGATCAGGCGCTTATGCGTCCGGATCTCAAAGTGCTCCTGGGAGTCCTTATCGATAAACGGAGAACGCATGACAGTGAACTTCTCGATCCGCGTTGGCAGGGGCACTGGTCCCGCGACCTTGGCGCCGGTCGACTCAGCGGTCTCGACGATTCGCCCCGCCGACTGGTCGAGAATCTTGTGATCGTAGGCCTTCAGGCGGATACGGATCTTTTGAGCCGTCTTACGCGCCGCTACCATTGGCAGAATCCCTCACACTCAGAGTGGCCGGTATACCGCTCATCGCGGCACACCGGCCACCGTGGTCAATAAAAACTTACTCCGTGATGGAAGTGACGGCGCCGGCGCCGACGGTCCGGCCGCCCTCGCGAATCGCAAAGCGCAGCCCCTCCTCGATCGCCACCGGCGTGATCAGCTCCACCCCCATCTGGATGTTGTCGCCGGGCATCACCATCTCCGTGCCTTCCGGCAGGTGGATGATC
>DASYWM010000246.1:0-21810 GCA_035936075.1 Thermomicrobiales bacterium | reverse complement strand
GCGTAGAGCGCGTCGGGATCTCCTACATGCAACAGCAGCTATCGACACGGCTCTCGATACCTTCGAGGGCCGTTGTCGTGCCCGTTGCGGGTGTGTCGCAGGACACAGGAGAGGTGTGTCGCAGGCGGCTGCCCATCCCCTCCAGGCTCCCTACCTTGGAAGGGAGGTCGGGAGACGATCTTCCACAACACGCAGGCAAGGAGCAGCACGATGATGTATGAAGCAACGACCCCGAGCAGCAAGGCCGTGGAGCAGCCCCAGGATGAGGTCGAGGGCCATCGGGTCTCCCGCGGCACCATCACGGTGGGCGGTCCTCGCGAGCGAACGCGGACCCGACGGGTGCGGCAGATCCTGTCGATGGTCCTGCTGCTGCTGCTGGTCGCGGCATCACTGCCCCTGGCCGGATCAGCGCAGGGCGATAGCGAGGCAGCCCGTGCGTGTTCAGGTGGTGGGCACGCCAGCATGGTGCGCATCGAAGATGGCTCGCGGTTCACCAATCCCGGCGAGTGTGCCAGCTACGTCGCAGCTGGCGGGGTGCTTGACGGGGACGGCGACGGGGACGGTGTGCCGGACAGCAACGATAACTGTGCCGCCTACAACCCCGGCCAGGAGGATACCGACAGCGATGGCACCGCCGACGCCTGTGACAGCACGCCGACCGGGGACACCGATGGCGGCGGCGTGGACAACGCCGTGGATCTGACGCCCAACGGCGATGACGATGGTGACGGGGTCGACAACAACCTCGATGTCTGTGCGGCTGGCGATGATGGTGTTGACACCGATACCGACGACATCCCTGATGCCTGCGACAGCACACCGACCGGTGATACCGACGGCGATGGCGTGGCCGATACGTCCGACAACTGCCCGACTACTGCCAACCCCGGCCAGGAAGATACCGACAGCGATGGTACCGGCGACGCCTGTGATAGCGTGGACAATGGCGACACCGACCTCGATGGTATCCAGAACTACGCCGACAACTGCCGCAGCGTCGCTAACTCCGATCAGGCGGATACCGACGGGGACGGCATCGGGAACGCCTGCGACAGCATGCCCAATGGCGTCGTCGTCCCGTCAATTACCTACGACGTGACCCAGTGGTACATCAACCCGGTGACAAAGGAAAGAGAGTGCGGTGTTCACGTCACGGTGCGGGAGGTCTACCAGCCTTATCGCGTCATTTTGACGTACAGCAATGGTGAAATCGTAGACTACCCGGTTACCGAGTATTTCGTGCTGCAAGATGGGCTTTTTGAGTGGACTTTCGGCGGTGGTGCTGCCCTTCCTTATGGCGAGACGGTGGTGAGCGTCCGTGCGACCGGCGGAGGAGTGAATCTCTCGGCGATGTTTGAACAAACCTGCAGGTGACAGAGCGTCCGTCACGGTGACCTTGCCCCAAGTCCTTCCCTGGATCAATGAACGAGATGAACGCCCTCAGCATCGTGGTGGGGGCGTTCATCTCGTTCATCCCGTTACCATGCGATTGCTGAATCCTCCTCAGAGATGATGAGTACGCCAATCCTCACGCTGTGCATAGGTGAAGTGCTCCCCGGTTACTTTGCCCGTGCCCTCTCGTCGGGCTCCATACCGATGCTCCGGCAAACGCGTTGTGGCGGAGATGTGGCGGATGGGGAGCAACACTGCTGAGATAAACTGGGGCTCTAAGAGGTCTGTTACCGACTTCGGCTAAAGGATGTATTACCCGGCGTAAGGGTCGCACTTCCGAGAGAATGTCGGCCCAATCGACGCCGCACGCGTCGATACCCGGATCATGTGGCACAGGATGCCGCGGCGCGGGAGCGGCCCGTCAAGTGCTCCCCAATTGCCTCTGCATCGTCCGTTGCCGGAGATCGACTCCCACCATGGCGCATGTCGCTTCCCTCACTGCGTATAGATAATACGGAATCCGGCTCATGCACGGGTGTACGTCTAGGGGTCGACCCACAGGCGATGCCGGAGGCATCAATGGGCCGCTCACACTCGATGCCTGCGGCTTTGCCTAACTGCCGATGCGGTCCGTCTATGTCGACCCGACGCCGCGCCGCAGAGTATCGCGCCACGCATCCGGGGACCGATCCCTCCGCCGGAAACGCACTCGTTATCCGGATTCCGTATGACCGGCCCTCCCGAGTTTCTCACAGCTGATGACCAAGGGTTCCGGCCATGGCGCCATTCGGCGTGTCCCTGCATTCGCCCAACCCGATCCGCGCCCCTCTTTGCACGTGAGCATGATCACGATCATCTTGGGCACCACTTGGTCCCCCCATGAGGCGACCTCTTGCGACCGCCTGCAGGCGCGCTGCTCCACCTGATTCGGTATTTTTGCCAAAGAATGCTGCTAATCGAGACCAGTATGCACACATACAAGAACGCCCCGGATACGGCATATCCGGGGCGTTGTTCGTCTTGTCCTACAGAGTATGCCTAGACTATATGACGCCGGGGGTCGATCGCGTAGAAGTATCGCCGATCTCGCGCTCGATCGCTGGTTCGTCGCTGAGCGTCGAAGCCGCCTGATCGGTGCTCCCGTTTTTCGATTGGCCCACCAGCCCCTCGGCCTTGTGCTTCAGCTCACTGGCGGTCCCGGCTACCATCTCACGGGTCTCACTTCCCGACTTTGGGGCGAAGATCAACGCGAGGAGCGCTCCGACAACGATGCCGAGCAACATGCCGCCCAAGAAACCTTCGGAAGCGGCCTCCTCTTCCCGCTGCTGCTGCTCGCGCAGCGTCAGCTGCTTGAGCTTACCCAGGTCGATATCTTTCGCCTGGCCCTGAAGATCCAGCTCTTCAAGCTGCTTCCGGGCATTCTTCAAAAACTCTTCCATTACTCGACCTCCTTACCTTGATGCCTCCTCAGCGGAGCGATAAGTCGGCGGCTTTGGTGGCCGCTTGCGCTTGCCTGTCACCGTCTTGCTCATCTGCCGAATCTTCGAGAAGTTGCTGGCAACCGAAATTAGCGGCTTGACCGCTTCCTCTGTCATGTAATTCGTAGTATTGCGAACCCGGTTCACGGTTCCAGTGACTTCCTCAAGCAGCGGGATCACCCGATCCTTGATCTGGAAGGCCAGGAACGCCAACGCGGCCGTGATGCCCGCAAGCAGGATCACCGTAACCAGCGAGAGCAACACAATAAAGATGATTGCGATGTCCCGGAGGCGCTCAAGCGCGGACTGATCTTCCCCACCCAGCAGGTACAACCCCACGATGATGGCGATGAATACGACCGCGGCAACAACGCTGCCGATGATGGCCTTTTGCTTCAACTCCCAAACTCCCTTTCCTGCTCCCTGCCCCTTGCACGGCCGATACAATACCGGCCGAGGCAGACCTCTGGCAGCATGCCACTCTTCTGGATGCCCTACGGACGCAACAACTGTTCCATGAGTGAATCAGGAAGCGTTGCCCGTCTCACCTTGCTCCCGCCGGTAGATCCTTGCCTCCCACGGTTGCAGAACGATGCTGGGTGCGTCGGCGCTCACCTCATTGTAGTTCCCGAGCAACAGCTCGGCGCCCGCCCATGCGTCCCCATCGGGCAGATCAACCGGCAGCTCCTTAGCGGAGAAGTTGCCAAGGACCAGCAACTCTACGCCATTCAGCGAGCGGGTAAACGCATAGATATGGGGGTCCCACTCCAGCAGCATGTTGAAATTGCCCAGCGCGACCACGGGAAGATCGTGGCGTAGCGCAATGAGCTTGCGGTAATGGTGGAAGACGGAGTGCTCATCAGCCATCGCCGCGTCGACATTGATCTCTGAGGTATTTGGGTTGACTGGGAACCACGGCACACCAGTCGTGAAACCACCCTTCTCTGAGCTATCCCACTGCATCGGCGTCCGGGCATTGTCGCGCGTTCCGGCTGCCAGCTTCTCAAACAGATCATCGGTGACAGTGCCGTGCTTAAGCGCTTCTTGGTAGAAGTTGATCGTTGCGATGTCCTGGAAGTCGGCGCGGCTGGTGAATGACATGTTGGTCATCCCGATCTCCTCGCCCTGATAGACGTAGGGCGTCCCGCGGTGCATGTGCAGGACCGTCCCGAGCATCTTCGCGGACTCAACCCGGTATTCGCCGTCATCACCGAAGCGAGAGACTATGCGGGGCTGGTCGTGGTTGTTCCAGTAGAGGCTGTTCCAGCCTACATCAGCGAGGCCAACTTGCCACCGACCAAGTGACGCCTTTAGATCTGTCAGATTCAGTGGCTTGGTATCGTAGCGACTGGTGACATGATCCAATTCCATGTGCTCGAACTGGAAGATCATATCAAGTTCGTTCCGTTCCGGGTCGGTATAGAGGAGCGCTTCATCGACCGTCGCACCCGGCATCTCGCCCACTGTTAGGAGCCGGGCCTCGCGACCGGCAAACACCTCGCGATGCATCTCCTGCAGAAATTCGTGACTACGGGGACCATTCATAAAGAAGGGAGATCCATCACCATAGAACCCCGGCCCGGTCACATGACCGTCAGGCAGCGATGTCTCCTTGGAGATCATGTTAATGACGTCCATGCGAAAACCGTCGATCCCGCGATCCAGCCACCAGTTCATCATCTCGTAGATGGCCTCCCGGACATCTGGGTTCTCCCAGTTCAGGTCGGGCTGACGGCGGGAGAAGAGATGCAGGTAATATTCGCCGGTCGTCTCGTCCAACTCCCATGCCGACCCGCTGAAGAGCGATCGCCAGTTGCTCGGTTCGGCGCCCGGTGCACCAGCGGTCATGCCCTCGTGTGCAGGCCGCCACCAGTACCAGTCCCGCTTGGGATTGTCGATGCTGGATCGGGACTCGATGAACCAAGGATGCTCGTCTGATGTGTGGTTGACAACCAAGTCCATCAAGATCTTGATGTTTCGCCGGTGAGCCTCCTGCAGCAGCCTGTCGACATCCTCCAGCGTCCCGAACATCGGATCGATATCCTGGTAATCGCTGATGTCGTAGCCATTGTCGTCTTGCGGGGAGCGATAGATCGGGGAGAGCCATACGACATCGACACCGAGCTCGGCCAGGTAATCCAGCTTTTCGATGATGCCCGGGACATCGCCTATGCCGTCGCCGTTCGAATCCGTGAAGCTCCGTGGATAGATCTGGTAAACCACGGCGTGTTTCCACCAGACGTCAACATCGTGGGACACAGTTGATTGGCCTGGAGACTCGCTACGACCACTCAAGGAGATACCTCTCTTTCAACCAGCGCGGTGCTCCACCGGGGACACAAGGTACGGTGGCGCCTGCGAAAAGGGTGCTCGGGCCCCGCCCTTTAGACCGTATCAGCAGAAACCATGGGATCAGGCGCTGAGCTCCTCGTTGCCGCGTCGCTCGACATCGCAGATCGTTCCGCCACCCAAGACTTCATCGCCGCGATAGAAGACGACGGCCTGGCCAGGAGAAGCGATTGGACCGCGATCCCCCAGCAGGGTGATATGGGCCGTACGCTGTCCGGACGATTCAAGCTGAACTCGAGCAGCGCTTGGCACGCCCCGATAGCGCACGACGATTTCCGCGTCGAACGGCTCATGCGGCCAGCCACCGGATGCCATTGCCACGCCATCGACTCGTAGCGCCTTTGCCTCGGCATCCTCGCGATCGCCAACGACAAGCTGGTTTGCATCCGTATCAAGGTGCAGCACGAAGTAGGGCTTCGGCGCGGCAACGCGTATACCCCGGCGCTGGCCGACCGTGTGGTTCACCAACCCATTGTGCTGGCCGATCACCTCGCCGGCTTTCGTGATGATCTCACCCGGCTTCGTCACATCCGGGCGCCGCTCCGCGACAAAATCGGCATAGGAGCGGTTCCCGACGAAGCAGATCTCCTGGCTCTCGGCCTTGTCGGCCACAGGGAGACCATAGGCACGCGCCAAGCGACGCGTCTCCGGCTTGGTCAGGCCACCAAGCGGGAACTGGATATAGTCAAGCTGCTCCTGGTTGAGCGTGTAGAGAACGTAACTTTGGTCCTTCCGATCATCCAGTGCGCGATAAAGGCGGTGTGGAATCCCAGATGCCGGCTCTCCGCGTTCGATGCGGGCGTAGTGCCCGGTCGCGAGACAGCCCGCACCCAACAACTTCGCGCGCTGAACCAGATGGCGGAACTTCACATGGCGGTTGCACTCAAGGCATGGGTTCGGTGTCCGGCCCGCGGCATATTCATCGATGAATTTCTGGATGACTGCCCCGCCGAACTCGATCTCCATATTGATGGCGTAGAACGGTACGCCGATCGTCGCGCAGGTGGCTCGGGCGTCATCCATCGCAGGTATGCCGCAGCATGGATTCGCCCGGTGATCCTCATCCTCTGGAGAGAAGAGCCGCAAGTTCATGCCGACGACGTTGTAGCCGCGCTCGCGCATGATGAGCGCCGTCACTGCGCTGTCGACGCCACCGCTCATCGCCACAACCACGGTTTTGCCCGCGCCGTCGCGAGGACCGATCTTCCCTTCGCTGAGGAGGTCGGCAACATCGGCCAGATCGGCGGCTGGCAGGGTCGTCTCAAAAGTCTCGGACATGAAGGTGCTCATAGCGGGTCTGACCTGGGAGTATGCGGGAATGCGGGATGGCAAGTCGCCGAAGGGATGAACAGGCTACCCACGGCTGTCCGCGGGGTTCAACCCCAGAGTGTATCAATATCGTCCGGAGAACCCAAGCTCTGGCTGGGCAGCAAGGAGAGTGTCACCCCCACATCATCGTATTATGGGATACTCGAATGGATGCTCCCGGCACTGTCAACCGAGACAAAATCGCCGAGGGGCTGGACAGACGCACCGAGTGTACGTACACTCTTCTCTCCGGGCCCTTGCGTTTGCAATCGGTGGGGAGAGGAACGACAGCATGAGCATCTGGTATGCGGGAGATCCCGGCGTGTCGGCTCCGAGAGAGCACAACCCATCTGACACTACTGGCGCCAGCGACGCCAGCATCAATGTCAATCAGCTCTGGCAGACCGTGCTCTTCGATCTTGAGTCCCGGATATCCCGGAGCGCCTTCGATAACTGGTTTCGGCAGACAAGCCTTGCCGGGGTGGACAACGACATCGCGGTCGTCCACGCCCCCAACGCCTTCAGCGCCTCAACGCTACAGGGCCGCTACGCATCCCAGGTCGAGCGGGCGCTTTCCGATGTCATTGGCCGCCGCATTTCGGTCGAATTCACCGTGAATCATGAGATGGCTGATCGTCCGGGCCGCGCCCGGGCGGCGACAACGGCACGAGCGGCCGACAGCGCTCCTGGTTCCCCTCCTCCGAAACCGGTACGCCGGCCCGAGCGGGTTGCCGACAGGAGCCTTACAGGGCTCGGTAATCGACAACTGGTGCTGGAATCCTCCGCCCACGGCCTGGTTCCACGCTTGACCTTCGAGACATATGTCGTCGGCTCATCGAACCGGTTGGCGCACGCGGCCGCCCAGGCGATCGCGGAGCGGCCAGGAGCCCAATACAACCCGTTCTTTGTTCACGGCGGCGTTGGTCTTGGCAAGACGCACCTTCTCCATGCCGTGGGCCATCGTGCCCTGGAGCTCAGCCCCGATCTCAAGATCATGTACGTCACGTCAGAAACCTTCACGAACGACGTGATCAACGCTATCCGTAGCCAGCGCATGGAGGACTTCCGCGGCCGTTATCGCTCGATCGACATACTGATGGTGGACGACATTCAGTTCATCGCCGGCAAGGAGAGCACGCAGGAGGAGTTCTTTCACACCTTCAACGCGCTCTACCAGAACGGCAAACAGGTGATAGTCAGTTCCGACCAACCCCCTCGCTCCATCGCAGCGCTGGAAGAGCGAATGCGCTCCCGGTTCGCCGGTGGGCTGATCGCGGATGTACAGTCGCCTGACTTTGAGATGCGCACGGCCATTCTTCGCACTAAGGCCGAAGAGCTTGGTGTTAACATGCCTCCGGATGTCATCGAGTACATCGCCCATCGCGACCAGACGAACATCCGCGAGCTCGAGGGCGCGCTGAATAAGATCCTGATGATGGCCCAGCTCTACAACCGGCGTCTGAACCTAACCCTCGCCATGGAGGCCCTGACCGACGCATCGAACACCCAGCGTCGAGCGAAGACCACCGCCTCGGACGTGGTCGATGCCGTGGTGCGTCATTTCAAGGTTCAGGAAAAAGACCTCAAGGGCCGCCAGCGAACGCGAGATATCGTCTTCCCGCGCCAGGTCGCCATGTACCTGCTTCGCGAGGAGACCGATATCTCACTGGAAGAGATCGGACGCTCGATGGGCGGCCGCGATCACACCACGGTGCTTCACGGAATCAAGAAGATCGAGTCGGCGCTAGACAGCGATGTCCAGCTACGAGCCTCCCTCATGGCGATCCGGGAGGATCTCCTCACGGGGCAGGAATAGGCGGAAGGCGGTGCAACGTACCGGGCGATTCACGCTCTAGGGACGGTCATCCTGAGGGACTGGCAGCGTATCCAGTCGTCCCATTGCTCCGCTCATGTCCTGCGTTCGTCGTGAGTGGCTGGCGAAGGGCGTCAACATGATCCAATCCCACGAGCACTCACCAGTGGCCGATCCTGACCTCGCCGCACGATTTCCGGCTCTCGCCAGGGGCGTACGCTGGGGCAACACCGCCCTCACTGGCTGCCACCTGATAACAGGAAAACCGGATCCGGCCCGACTCCAGAGCGTCAATATGGTTCCCTTTGTCGGTGACCGCATGATTGTTATCGCCCTGGCAGACGGCCACGTCATGCTCCCTGGCGGCACACGCGAGCGCGGCGAAACCCTGCTGCAGACTATCTCGCGGGAGATGCGGGAGGAAACCGGCTACGCACTGGAGTCCTGCTATCCCTTCGCCACCCTCAAGTGCATCTCTTTCGACGAAAAGCCGTGGCGCGACTACCTCGTACACCCCGAATTCGAGCGCCTCGTCTGCTTCGGCGAGGTGCATCGCATAGGAGTGCCGGAGAATCCCCACGGCGCCGAGCAGATCACCCGAATCGACGTCCTGGATGTCAACGAAGCCATCGCATTCCTACAGGATGCCGACCGTCCTGAGCTTGCCGACCTGTACCGGCTCGCCGCGCAAATCCGGCAAACCAACCATGGGCTATTTGACCTGGCGATTGACGTTGGTCAGCACGCTCCCTAAGATGCTGGCGACATCTTCAGCAGGGATAATCGAAAGGACGATCCATGACCCGGCTCGGCGTCATCACGGATGAGATCAGCGAGGATCTTGATACCGCCCTCGGTGTCTGCACCGACCTCGGCATCAGGGACATTGAACTTCGCAGCATCTGGAATACGAGCATCGTCGAGCATGATGGCGCATCGATCAGGGTCATCGCCGATACCATCCGTGCACGAGAGTTTTCGGTCTGCGGCATTGCCTCGCCCTTTCTCAAGTGCCACATCTCTGGTGACGGCGCTGCAGCAGGCGCAACCCACTCTGCGCAAGCCACAACCCGAAGGGAGCAGTGGGACATCCTGGAGCGGTCCCTTGATGTCGCCGCTCTCCTTAATGCGCCCATGGTCCGCGCCTTCAGCTTCTGGAGAGTTGACGACCCGGTGTCTGTCCGTGAGGAGATCCTCGGGATCCTGCAGGAGGCGACCGTGCGCACACGGAGCGCCGGCCGCCTGCTCGGGCTGGAGAACGAATACTCATGCAATATCGCCACCGGGAAGGAAGCCGCCTGGTATCTGGAACGCATCCCGGATCCGACCTTCGGTTTGATCTGGGATCCCGGCAATGAGGCCGCCCTAGGTCATGCTCCGATCCCGGAAGGGTATGAGGCGGTCCGGGAGCGGATCCATCACATCCATCTCAAGGACGCGGTTCGCCCTGGTGAACCAGTGGAATTCACGGTCATCGGCGACGGAATCATCGGGTATGAGGAGCAGTTCCGGCTGCTCAAACGTGACGGCTACGAAGACGTACTCTCGCTCGAAACGCACTTCGATCTCAAGGGTCAACGTGAAGGCGCAACGCGTGCCTGTGCACACGCGGTGCGCAGTATCGCGGCTCAGGCGGGGTTACCGGTCGGTCCGTGACGTGCGAGATGGCCGGAGACCATGTTGAATCGTACGGACGCATCGTGGATCGCTTCGTCCGATGGGCCACGGCGCAACCTGCTATCGAGGCCGCGATGGTGGTTGGCTCGCGGGCGCGCACCGACCACCCTGCTGACGCGTGGTCCGATCTGGATATTGTGATCTTCGCTACCGATCCTGAAATCCTGCTAGAAAATGATGCCTGGCTGCATAACATCGGCGATCCGGTGATTACCTTTCTTGAGGCCACGGCAGTTGGCGCCTGGCGCGAACGACGCGTGCTCTTCGACGGAGCCCGTGATGTCGACTTCTCCGTCGTACCTGCAGACCTGCTCAACGAACTGAACGCGATGCATCCGGGCGATCTCCTCCACGCGGAGGTCGGAGCAACCATCGCCCGTGGTTACCGCGTGCTGATCGACAGAAACGAACGGCTAACGCCCATCCTTCGACGAATCACAACCATCACCGAGTGTGAACCTCTCCCACCCACCTACGAACAGTTCGACGAGACGATCAATGATTTCTGGTATCACTGCGTCTGGATCGCAAAGAAGCTCCGCCGTGGTGATTTGATCGTCGCTCACGAATGTCTCGACGGGCATCAGCGTCGCTTGATAATGCACCTCATCCGCTGGCATCCGGAGCGAAAAGGAACGCTCTGGCACGGCGCCCGATTCATGGAAGAGTGGGCACCTCAGGAGGTAACGATGAGATTGGCGACGACCTGGGCGGAGCATGACACCGAGAGCATCCGGTGCGCCCTCACGAACATGATGGATTTGGTCGCGTGGTTGACGAAGGAGATCGCCAACGCCTATTCCCTGGAGGAGACGCCGGTCGCTCCCGAGGTTGCCGCCCGACGATGGGTGACCGAGATCTCGATGTCGCCGCCTCCCGGGGAGGTGCACTCCGGACCTCGCGCGGGGTGAGGGACACCCTGCCGGCGCCCCATTTCGGTGAAACGGTTACTATATCGACTGGTATGCGGGCCCATTGATTACGGCGCGCAGCCAGCTGGCCATCGCCGTCCAGACTGGACATCGCAGGTCTTCGCCATGGCCTGACCATACGGTCTATACCGATATTCGACCCAATTGATGTGTCCTGGCTCCCACGGCCGAATCGCCGCCAGAGCTTCGACCTAATGCGTCTGTCTATGATGCTGATCACCTTGCTATGCCCCGGCGAGGAGCCGCATCGAGATCACATCCACGCCAGACGTTACTGTGGAGTAGTCACGGTTCATGAACGAGAAGACCACTGCGACAGCGAGCGATACCGTCGCCAATGTCCACGCCGAGGCGCAGGAAGTTGCCGAGGAAACCCGCGAGGAAACTGTCCTAGCCTTTATCGAGATTCCACGGGGCAGCCGTAACAAGTACGAATTCGACGAGGAGAGCGGCACATTCTTCCTTGATCGTGTCCTCTACTCCTCTGTCCACTACCCGACCGATTACGGCTTCATTCCGGACACTCTCGCGGACGATGGCGACCACCTCGACGTCTGCGTGCTCATGACCGAGCCGTCGTTCCCGGGTTGTACCATCGTGGCGCGCCCCCTCGGAGGGCTGGATATGAGGGATGAAAAGGGCGAGGATTTTAAGCTCCTCGCAGTTCCGGTCAACGATCCCCGCTTCGCCCACTACAAGTCGCTCGACCAGGTTGGCAAGCACTGGCTGCGCGAGATCGAAACCTTCTTCGCTACCTACAAGCTGCTTGAGAACAAGGAAACGAACATCCTTGGCTGGTACGGTCTGGATTTCGCCCGTCAGCAGATCGAGGCAAGCCGCGAGAACTATCGCAACTCCAGGGCGGCCGACCGAATCGAGAAGAACGAGAAGATCTGATCCTCGGTGACGCCCTGACCGGTATTGACGTGCAGGCTATACTTCCTTTTAGAAAGTATCAGATTGCGGAGCGTGGAGTACACCCTCTGCATTGGTCACGGAGACATTCATCCATGAGTACGGACGAGCGGCGCCTCAGCGGCTTCCGCGAGCGCAAGGACACTTTTTTCAGGGAGCAGGAACAGTCTCCCCTTACGCAGGAGCAGAAAGTAGCATTCACCGGCCTTTCCTACTTCCCGACCAACCCCGATCTCTCGCTGATCCTGGAACTGGATAAAAGCGGTGACGGCATCGGCGAGGAGATTACGGTCGGCACGATGACTGGTGAGCCAAAACAGTACATCCGCATCGGGCGCATCAGGTTCGAGGTGGATGGTGAGGAGGCGACGCTTTCAGTTTTCCAGGATGCGAAGACCGGCAAACTGTTCCTGCCATTCCGCGACACCACGGCCGATGACGAGACCTATTCTGTCGGGCGCTACCTTGATCCCAAGGTCCGGCCCGATGGGCGACTGGTGGTCGATTTCAACATGGCCTACAACCCCCACTGTGCATACAACAGTGGTTGGTCGTGCCCGATCCCGCCGTTTGAGAATCGCCTGAAGGTACCGATCCGCGCCGGGGAGCTCATCCCGAACATTCCTCACGAGTAACAATCATGCAAAGACCCCGGACGGTACTGCCCGGGGTCTTCGTATGCATGCGGGGTACTGGCCCGGGCCGCGCTGATCATTGAGAAGACTACTCTTTGGGAGCAGTCGAGCCGCATGCCAAGCCTCTCGTACCATCGGTCTGGTTGAAGCGTCCGTTCCCGTCCCCCCAAACACCGTGGTCGCTTCCGGATTAGTTCTCCGGGAGCACAATGTCCACCGTTGCCGTGACCGCATCGTCACCAGGAGCCGTTACCCGTACCTCAAGCTCACCTAGCGGGAAGAGACGGGCCGGATCTCGGGTGAACTGGAAGGTTGCCCACCCCTCCTGCAGATCCTGCTGTGCCGTGACTCGCATTGACGCCTTGGGAACCTCTACGCCGTCGATCGACCACGTCGCTGTCAGCTCCGTGCCCGCCTGCACCTCCCCGACTTCCACCGCGGCGATGATCGCAGGTGCGTCGTTTGGAAAGGATGTCACTTCGTTCTTCGGGACCCGCGTCTCCGGGTCGACGGCGGTTGTCCATGTGACACCGAGCAGTTCGGCGGCAGCCGGAGGAGTGGCAACGGCATCTATGGCTGCGATCGTTCGCTCCTGCCCAGCGCCATCATCATCAGAACCGCCACAAGCGGCGAGGACCAGCACGCTGGCGGCCATAAGCGCCAGGACCAGGCATCTCCCCTTCTCCTCAGATCCCCAGTCAGTCGTCACCAATCCCCCCGATATGAAAAAATGATCGAGCAGCGCAAACCGAAGGTGCGCTCGCCCGTCATACCGTTCTCACCGCCTATCAACGATGTCCACGCTGGCATGCCAGTCGTAACGCCCTACACATTGCCGCGACGATTGTACTTTCCCGGAGGACGCCTCCGGCATTCACAGGAACTCACCATGCCTTCCAGAAATGATCACAATCCCGGGCAACCGGTAGATGTGCCGATCCAGCCGGAGCGCCGTGATCGCGCACACGGACGAGCTATCGCCGACCAGAACCTGCTCTCGTGGTCCAGGGATGACCGAGAGAAGGCGGCCGCCTTCACCCATAGCGACCCATGGAGAGTCCTGCGCATCATGGGGGAGTTTGTCGCCGGGTTTGATGCGCTCGCAGAGATCGGCCCTGGCGTAACCATCTTCGGCTCGGCCCGGATTGCCGAGGGTGATCCTTTTTACGAGCAGGCACGCGAGCTCGGCAGGCGTCTCGCATCGGCCGGTGTCACGGTCATCACAGGTGGTGGCCCGGGCATCATGGAAGCGACCAATCGCGGCGCATTTGAAGCTGATGGAGAGTCCGTAGGGGCGGGTATCGAGCTTCCGTTCGAGATGGGGCTGAACAGCTACGTCAATGTCGGGATGGAGTTCCGGTACTTCTTCGTGCGCAAGGTCATGTTCGTGAAGTACGCCTCCGGCTTCGTCTTCTTCCCCGGCGGGTTCGGCACGCTCGATGAACTCTTCGAGGTGCTCACGCTCATCCAGACCGGCAGGCTTGATCGGGTACCCGTCGTGCTCTTCGGCAGCAATCATTGGCGCGGACTGCTCTCCTGGTTTGATGACGTCCTTGAGCGCGACGGAAGGATCTCGCCCAACGACAAGAGCATCTTTACGATCACGGACAACATTGAAGAGACGGCCCGGGTATTGATTGAGGCGACACTGAGGTCCAACGGCATCCATGACGCCGAGCCGACATCAATCCCGGCCCTACCACGTTAGAACTCGGCACGACTGGCCACTGAAACCTCGATTCAAGCGACTCCCTGGTGGTGGGATCTGCATCGAAATTTCGCGTGGTTAAAGCCTTTTCTTGTCCACGGCTCGCCTTCGGGCGGGTCGAACTTCGGTAGCAGAACATCCCCGCCTGCGGTACTATGACGGCGCAGGTGCGAGATAAGTTGGTCATGTAGGCTGCGTGACCCTGTGTCCTCACAGCGCAACATCCTGTACCTGTTCACATCCCTATGGAGATAATGTCGCATGCGACAACACCGAGTGGCGGATCCCCGGGCCGAACACGATACAACCGACGAGGTACCGCTGCTTCCGTTCCGGAACATTGTTGTCTTCCCGCGAAATGTTGTGACGCTGCAAGTCGGCCGTCCGCGCTCAATCCATGCCGTCGAGGAAGCGATGATCACCGGCCGCATGATTGCGATCACCGCGCATCGCGATCAGGATATCGACGACCCCCGGCCGGGTGATCTTTTCGATGTCGCGACACTTGGCAGTATCCTCACCGTCGACCGCCAGCCTGGCGGCAACCTTCAGGTTGTCCTTGAAGGCATCGGCCGTATTCGCCTGCTCGATATCCAGAACAAGCGCCCCTTCTTCATGGCGACAGTGGAGGAGATCGAGGAACCACCAGTTGACGCCGACGAAGCGGCGGCCATGGTGCGGCATATCCAGGAGCTGACTCTCCGTTACTCGGAGACAAACAGTGAACTCTCCACTGAAGTGCTCGATATGGTGCAGCGCGCGAGTAACCCCGGCCACCTTGCAGACCTCCTGGCAACCCAGGTAATCAAGGAGGTTCCGAGACGCCAGGAGTTGCTCGAAATCGCGGATCCGCTGCATCGCCTTGAGCGCCTCGGTGCCCTCTTCGCCAGCGAGTTGGAGATAGCGGAGCTTGACCGCAAGATCAAGGACCGCATCCACAAGGAAATGGATGACACGCAGCGGCAGTATTACCTGACCAAGCAGCTGGAGATCATCCAGAATGAGCTCGGTGGTGACGAAAGCAATGAGTACCAGCAGCTCCGGACCAAGATCCAGGAAAGTGGCATACCCGCGTATGCTCAGGAAAAGCTCCAACGGGAGCTCACCCGTCTGGAACGCATGCCGAGCGTCTCGGCCGAGTCCACCGTCGTTCGTACCTACATCGAGACGATGCTTGCCCTACCGTGGGGCGAGCAGACGGAAGATCGCATTGATCTCGGCGAGGCTGAAGAGATCCTGGACCAGGATCATTACGGACTGGAAGAGGTCAAGGAGCGCATCGTCGAATTCCTGGCCGTGCGCTCACTGACCCAGGAGCATGGCACGTTCACCGCTGCCCAGATCCTGTGCCTTGCTGGTCCTCCAGGCGTGGGCAAGACGAGCCTCGGACGCTCGATCGCCGAAGCGATGGGTCGGAAGTTCGTCCGGGTCAGCCTCGGTGGAGTCCGGGATGAAGCAGAGATCCGGGGACACCGGCGCACCTATATCGGTGCTATGCCCGGTCGCATCATCAACGCGATGAAGACGGCCGAGTCGATGAACCCGGTTATCCTGCTGGACGAGATCGACAAGCTTGCGAGCGATTATCGTGGCGATCCGACGGCGGCCATGCTCGAGGTACTCGATCCGGAACAGAATTCCCATTTCACGGATCACTACCTCGATATGCCCTATAACCTCTCGCAAGTGCTCTTTATCACGACCGCCAACTACGTCAACCAGATCCCACGGCCACTCCGGGACCGCATGGAGATGCTGGAGGTCACCGGCTACACCGAAGACGAAAAGATCGAGATCGCCCGTCGTCATCTTTTGCGGCGCCAGCTTGAAGCGAGTGGGCTGCCGGAGAGCGCGGTCGAGATTGCGCCGCCGATCTGGCGACAGTTGATCCGCGACTACACACGGGAGGCCGGTGTCCGTGGCCTTGACCGCGAGGTCGCCCGCCTTTGCCGCAAGATCGCCACGCTGATCGTCCGGGGCAAGACGGATCGCGATGGCAAGATCACGATCACCAGGGAGCGACTGGAGGAGTTCCTGGGACCCAAGAAGTACGGGTTCGAACAGGACCTGGGGGGGAGTCAGGTTGGCCTCGCGATCGGGCTCGGAACGACCGAAATCGGCGGCGAGATCATTCCTGTTGAAGTTGCGACAATGCCCGGACGCGGCAACCTGACCATCACTGGCCAAGCTGGCGACGTCATGCAGGAGTCCGCCCGCGCCGCGCTGTCCTACGCACGATCCCGCGCCGAGGAGCTCAAAATCGACAAGGACTTCCAGGAGAAGCTGGATCTGCACATCCACCTGGCAGAAGGTGCCACACCAAAGGATGGTCCGTCCGCTGGAATCACCATGGCAACCGCGCTAATTTCCGCCCTTACCCAGCGACCGATCCGCAACGACACTGCAATGACCGGTGAGATCACCCTGCGCGGACGGGTGCTCGGCATCGGTGGTTTGCGGGACAAGGCACTTGCCGCCCACCGCCACGGGCTGAAGCGGCTCATCGCGCCGATCGACAATCAGCGCGATATGAGGGAGATACCGCAAAACGTCCGGGAGGAGATGGAGTTCATCTTTGCCTCCAGCATGGATGACGTCATCCAGGCGGCGATTATGCTGGATGTCGAGCAGGCCGATCACCTGCAGACGATGCAGGACCGTGTCTTTACTACCGTCCCCAAGATCCAGCCCGATGCCGTCGACGCCCTCGGCCGCTGACGAATCAGGAGTGTCTCGTCGAACCTCCCCACCTTATGGGTGAGGTTCGACTGTGGCTGGAACCGATCTCCGCTGATTGAGGTCAGCACTGCCGAACTGCAATCCTGGACCACTCCACAGGCAGAGTAGAGTAGTCCTCCGGCATTTCGACCAGTCCGCGTGAGTTTCCCTACTCCGTGATACCGGCGAGAATTGCATTACAAATAGTGATGGTGACTTACGCATTTTCCTAAGGACGCAAATGAATAGCACGCTGCAGGTGATTGTCGATTACTACTCTGCCCACCCCGAGGTTACCGCGATCGCCCTCGGCGGCTCACACGCTTCCCGGCAAGCGGACGAGCGATCTGACAATGATGTCTATCTCTTCACCACTGCGCCGGTAGGCCATCAGACGCGTCGTGATCTCGCTCTTCGCTTCGATGAGTCTCCAGAGATTGGCAATTCGTGGTGGGGTGACGATGACGCGTGGAGCGACGGCACCGCAGGATATGAAGTGATGTACTGGGATTCCGCAGATTTCGAGCAGGGGCTTCGTCGGGTCATCGAGGAGCACCAACCGTCGCTCGGCTACTCGACATCGTTCTGGTTCACCATGAGGAATGCGTTGCCCCTCTACGACCGGGACGATTGGCTATCGCGGATGAAGTCGCTGGCGGAGACACCCTATCCCGAGGAGCTACGCCGCGCGATCGTGGACTTCAATGCACCACTTCTTCGACGCATCCATGCCTCCTACCGTCATCAGATCGCCCTTGCCGTCGGGCGCAACGATCCGGTGAGCGTGAATCACCGCATTGCCGCGTTGCTTGCCAGCGTGTTCGATATCGTATTCGCGTTATCCCGGACTTTGCATCCTGGAGAAAAACGCCAGCTCGCCTGGATCGCCACCCTTGGGGAACAGGTGCCGGCAACGCTCGACCGCCGCGTCCGCGGATTGCTGGCCGCCGCCTGCGATACCGCTGGTCACGAGATCATGCCGGCTGTCGATGCACTGTGTGGCGACATTGAGGGCATGATTGTTGAGGCGGGATTTCCAGCACGGTGACCCCTCCTATGGTGCTCCACCTATTGCCGTACTGCTGAAGCAGGAACCGGCTCCACTACGGATGGTGAAGCTTCGGGGCAATCCCGGCCAGAAGTAGTCAAACCAGGCGGGCCCGGGAGTGAAACGGCTTCCTTCCGTTCTGCGTGGCTCTGGCAACGCATCTCTTCTGCACTGATCGGCATGCCAAGCAACAGGCTAGCTACCCGGCCCGTTTCCTCCGCCGGTGCACTGGTCAGCAAGCGAAAGCTGCCTTGCTGATTACTCTCGCCCAACAGGTTCTGGGCCCGAAGCACGTTGATGATCCGGCGGGCAATGGCGGCACCGCTATCGATGATCTCGACTTCTGGGCCAACGTAATCCTGAATCTCATCTCGCAGGAATGGGTAGTGGGTACAGCCGAGCACGACCACATCGACCCCAGCTTCCAACATCGGGGCCAGCATCGGCCCAAACGTCTCTCGTACCATTTCGCCACGCAACGTCCCGGCCTCAACGAGCTCAACCAGCCCGTTCCCCGGCGTTGTCCGGACCTCGACGCCACTCGCGTGCGTCTCGATCAGCCAGCGGAGCCGGTCTCCGGCCACAGTGCGTGGCGTTGCGAGGACTCCGACCTTCCCCGTGCGGGTGATCTCGGCGGCTGGCTTCACCGCAGGCTCAAGACCGACGAAGGAGATATGAGGAAAACTGAATCGCAGGAAATCGATGGCCATGGAGCTGGCGGTATTGCATGCGACAACGATGATCTTGCTACCTTGCTCGATGAGCAGACGGGAGATCATGTGACATCTCTGGCGAATCTCCTCCGGGGATCTCGTCCCGTACGGGCAATACGCGCTGTCGGCGTAATAAATCACGTCCTCGGCCGGAAGATACTTGCGGACCTCGCGATAGACACTTAATCCGCCCAGACCAGAGTCGAACATCCCGATGGGCTGCGTCCCCTCGTGCATCTCAGGCATCCTTCGTCCGGGAGCCGAGCTTCCAGCTGTGGAGCATCTGCCACTCCAGGGTGTTCCACCAGTCACCAGCCCAGTTCTTGCTCCGGAAAGCGAAGAGATGACAGAACTGAGCGGTGAAAGATTTGGGCCCGATGGGGGCAGCCTCGCTGATGAAGGCAACGACCTCATCAAAGAAATCCTCCCGCAGGTCCGCCATGGCAAGCGTCAGGTGAGCGTGAAACCGATCCATCGCCGGTTCGCGAGGGGTTACCGGACAATCCGGATGAACCAGGGGAGCAATTGCATTCCACGCCGACTGATGCAGCGCGAGCAAGGGTGCATTTACCGAGCCATCTGGCGTCTCATTGATGTCCAGCACAACGCTGGTACGGCCATAGGGAACAGGGCCCTTGTTATAGACCACGAACTCCTCGTGCCCCTCGACGGCAGTGTCGAAGGCTGCGATCAATTCCGGTATGGTCGCATCCGATCGGAAGAACCCCTTGATTGTGGCATGAGGCATAAACGCTCCCCCGCCGATCAGACCGAACTGCCGTCGCAGTAAATCGTGCATCTCGGCCTGTGCCCGGCTCATGGCGTACGAGGGACGAAGGTACCACCCATAGTTGATGTCCGGATTGCCCTCGATGTGGTCACGGAGCATCAGAGCCCTCCCTGGACCTCATGCACATCTCGTCTAAACTCGTCCTGGTTCACGGCTTTGGCTTCAGGAACAAGATGGCCTGAACCTTCGACGTTGAGGATAGGCCGCTGCGCTTCGGGCAACTCCGCAAAGAAGTGTACTGGCCGCTCCTCTGTTCGTGGGAGCTCGTGGCCATTGACCAGCGTCAAGGTGCTCACGATCCGACGGTTCGTCCTGCGCTCGTTCATGAAGACGTCGTAGTATGCATACGATCCATCCTCGATCCGGAAGAGCGCAATGTCTGCACGGCCGCCCACTGCGAGGCTTCCCGCGCCTTCAAGGTGGACCGCTCGCGCGGGGTTGACGGTCGTTCGCTTAACGATTTCCTCCAGTGGCATGGCAAGCATGAGAAACTTTGTCATCGTCGTCGGCATATCGAAGGCCGGGCCCTGCACTGCAGTCTGGTGAATGTCGGTCGAGATGGCATCTGGCAGGATGCCGTCGGCGAGCATTTTCTCGGCAACATCGAAGCTGAATGCGCCCGTACCGTGCCCGATATCGAGGATCAGCCCCTGCTCCTGAAGGCTCCGGATCTCGGGCAGGACGTGACCATCCGGCCCGCAAATTCCCATGCTTCGACCCGTAAAGCAGTGCGTCAGGATATCGCCGGGCCGCAGGTACGCCAGCAGATCTTCCAGCGAGGGCGGGCCATCGCCAATATGCGTCATCAGTGGCAGGTCAACCCGATCAGCCAGCTCCCGCGCCCGCTTCATCGGTTCGATACCAACGCCCCGCGTGGTCCGGCTATCCATGCGGATCTTGATCCCCAGGATAATGTCGCGATTTTGTTCGACTGTCTTGGCGGCGAGGTCTACATCCCAGTAATCTGGATTGGAGAGTTCCCATGTTGGCGCCACCAAACCGATGGAGGAAAGGTGAAGGAAGCAATAGACACGCACTGAGGAGCGGAGAGCGATGTATTCGCGGAAGCCGGGGAAGCTGTAGCCGCCCGCGCTGCCCACGTCGATCCATGTCGTAACACCGGATCGCGCCGCGATGGGATCGGCCTCGACGCCCCAGTACGTTGCACCCCAGTAGATGTGTGTGTGCAGGTCAACCAAACCGGGTGTAACGATCTGGCCGCGGGCATCGATCATTCGTCTCGCGGAGCCTGCGGCGATATTCGATTCCACCGCGGCGATCACGCCATCGTGAATGGCGATGTCCCGCTGATCTGAGAGACCGGATGCAGGATCGATTACATGCCCTCCCGCTATCACAACATCGTACTGGTGCAGATCATCACTCACTGCGCGACCTCTCTTTCTGCCCGGTCCTGCACCGTCCAGCCGGCCGCTGCCCGTGCTGCCCAGCGACCGTCGAACTCGTGAACCTCAATGGGGAACCCGTAACATTCAGTCACCAGCTCGCTCGTCAACATCTCGCGGACATCTCCCGAGGCCAGCACTTCGCCCTGCCGCAGAAGGAGCGCATGCGTCACGCTCATTGGCAAATCCTCGAGGTGATGCGAGACCATGACCGTCGGCAGATAAGGCCGCTGGGCCGCCAGTCCGTCAAGTGACGAAAGAAGTGCCTCCCGGGCCGGAAAATCCAGGCCGGTCGCTGGCTCATCGAGCAGCAAGAGCTCCGGCTCCTGGATCAATGCTCGGGCAATGCGCACCCGTTGTCGCTCACCATGGGAGAGCGTGGCGATCTCCCGTTCGGCGAACTCAGTGCTGCCAACGAGCGCCAGGGCCTCACGAGCCCGTGCATATTCCGGATCGTTCCAGTCTTCCCAGCGCGGCCAGATTGTGTTCCTCAGGCCCGTCAGGACGGCCTCACGGCCGGTCAACCAGTCCAGCATGCGGAGGGCAGGATCGACCCGACCGATCCGTCGCCGAAGCTCCCGCATATCCGTCCTGCCGAACCGCTCACCGAGGATAGCCACATCTCCCTCACTGGGGTGACGCTCCGCCGCAACCACGGACAGCATCGTGGTTTTCCCCGCCCCGTTCGGCCCGAGAACAACCCAATGCTCGCCGCTCCGGACCTGCCAGCTCACGTCGTTTAGGATCCGCTTCTTTTCGGGTGTCCAAATGGAGACATTCACAAGCTGGATGACGTCGGTCACATAAGCCCTTTCGGTCAAATGACAGGAGCAACTCTCTCCGGTTATGGAACCATATCAATTGACGCATTGACCACTGTATGCAATTCCTCCATGGAATCACATTGACACCGGCCCCGCAGTTATGT
>DASYWM010000245.1:0-2740 GCA_035936075.1 Thermomicrobiales bacterium | reverse complement strand
AGTCACCCGCCTGGCGTGACTGGATTGGCCCGAGTGGCCAACATCAACGGCCTCCCGGCCGACATCCATGCAGCGCGAACAATGTGCCGCCGCTTCAGACTCCGACTTGCATCCATTCTGTATGGAAGATGCCTTCACGGTCGGTGCGCTCGTACGTGTGTGCGCCGAAGTAATCGCGGAGACCCTGAATCAGGTTGGCGGGCAGCAAAGGTTGCCGGTATGTGTCGATATAGCTGATTGCCGCATTCATTGCCGAGGAGGGGATGCCGAAGCCGATCGCTGTGCGGATCACCTCACGTAATTGTGGACTGCCGGAGTTCACCTGTTCAACAAAATAGGGCGCCAGCATCAGATTCGAGAGATGTGGGTTCGTCTTGAACGCCTGCATGATGGGATTGAGCAGCTCGGCACGGATGCTGCAGCCTGCCGTCCAGATCCTTGCGATCTCCGAGAGGTTTAGATCCCAGTCATAGGTCTCCGATGCCGTGGCCAGCAACGCCATGCCCTGGGCATACGATGTGATCTTCGCTACGTAGAGTGCGTCTTCCAGTGCGTCGATGAGTTGTTGCTTGTCCGGTATAGGCGGAAAAGGCATGCCCTCCGACCCGGGACCCTTGATGACCTTGCTTGCTTCCAGCCGGCGGCTCTTGAACGACGAGAGACTGCGGGCGATGACAGCGGCGTCGATAACAGGGATGGGAGTGCCAAGTTCATAGGAGTTCTGGCTCGTCCACCGGCCGGTGCCCTTTTGGGCAGCCTGGTCGGCGATGACATCCACCAGCGGCTCGTTCGTGAGCGGGTCAACGTACTTGAGCACCTTGCCGGTGATCTCCACGAGGAAGGATTCCAGTTTGCCCTCGTTCCAGCGGTCGAACTCCTCACCGATTTCAGCGGCCGTCATCCCCAACGAGCGGCGCATCACATCGTACGTCTCGGCGATCAACTGCATGTCGCCGTATTCGATGCCGTTGTGGATCATCTTCACGTAGTGGCCGGAGCCACCTGGCCCGATGTGGGTGACACACGGCCCGCTTGCGGATTTCGCCGCGATGGCAGTGAGCATCGGCTCGAGTTCAACCCAGGCTTCCTTCGGTCCACCGGGCATCAGGCTCGGGCCCCAGAGGGCCCCTTCCTCACCACCGGAGACCCCCATGCCAATGAAATGGAAGCCCTTGTCAGCTACCTCACGGGAGCGCCGTTCGGTATCGGTAAAGAGCGAGTTGCCGCCGTCGATCAGGATGTCACCAGGTTCGAGGTACGGGGCAAGCTCGGCGATGACGGCATCCACCGGCGACCCCGCCTTCACCATGAGCAGGATCCGACGAGGACGCTCAAGCGCGCCGACGAACTCCTCAATGGTGAATGTGCCGAGGATGTCGGTCCCCACGGCACGCTTGGCGAGGAACTCCTCGGTACGTGCCGCGGTCCGGTTGTAGACCGCTGGAGCGAATCCGTTGCGCTCGATGTTGAGTGCGAGGTTTTCGCCCATGACGGCCAAACCCACCACGCCGACATGGCGTTCGCCAGATTCCACTGTGCTCATTGCTCCCTTGCCCTCGCTGTCTGCTGTGTTGATGCCCGCGGATCGACTGGACCGGAGAGACTGGGGGAGCTCCGGAACGCTCCCGACGAACACCGGGCACCGGCGATCCTGCCGGTACCCGGTCCTGCCCTATGCCTCGATCAGGCTTCGTTTCCCTTCAACGCCCGCAAGGAGTTCGTCATAGGAGGACATGAAGGTCTCGATACCCTCCTCCTCGAGCTGCTTGGTAATCTCGTCGATGTCGAGGCCGACCTTGTGAAGGTCATCGAGCACCTCGTGCGCCGCGGCATAGTCGGAATCGACCGTGCGCTTCACCGTCCCGTGATCCAGGAAGGCCGCGATGGTCTTCGGCGGCGCAGTATTGACGGTGTGCGGGCCGATCAGGGAATCGACGTACAGGACGTCGCTGTACTCCGGGTTCTTGGTGCCGGTGGAAGCCCACAGCGGCCGTTGCACCATGGCGCCGGCATCCGCCAGTGGCTTGAACTCATCGGAGTCGAAGAGCTCCTCGAACTTCTCGTATGCCATGACGGCGTTTGCCACGGCAACCTTGCCCTTCAGGCTTCGGATCAACTCAGGGTCGCCGTTACCTGAGGACAGCTTCTCGTCCAGCAACTTGTCTGCAAGCGTGTCGACGCGGCTGACGAAGAAGGACGCGACGGAGGCAAGACTCTCGATATGAAGACCGTTCTCATGACGCCTGGCCAAAGCCTCGATATAGGCGCGAGCCACGCGCTCGTAGTTTGCGAGCGAGAAGAGGAGAGTGATGTTGATGTTGATGCCCTCGGTCAGCAAGGTACGGATCGCCGAAACGCCTTCATCCGTGCCCGGCACCTTCACCATGAGATTGGGCCGCTCGATCGCGCTCCAGAGGACCCGGGCATTCTCCATTGTGCCTTCGGCATCGCGGGCAAGGCTCGGTAGCACTTCGATAGATACATACCCATCCTCTCCGCCGGTTTCGTCATAGAGCGGGCGGAAGATGTCGCAGGCGTCCTGGATGTCCTTCACCGCGACTGTCTGGAAGACTTCCGCCGGCTGCAGGCCCTGCTTGAGGAGGTTCGTGATCTCCTCGTCGTAGACATCACCAGCAGCGATTGCTTTCTGGAAGATTGTGGGGTTCGAGGTGACGCCGCGAATCCCGATCTCCTCAATGCTCCTCTGGAGCTCGCCATCCTGGATCATCTGGCGGCTGAT
>DASYWM010000244.1:0-3551 GCA_035936075.1 Thermomicrobiales bacterium | reverse complement strand
GTGCCGCGATTGAAGGAGGCCGCCGAGTTGCTGGTCAAGCTGGGGGGCAATTTCACGACGGACACGCCTCTCGCTGAGGTGGTTGCGGCTGCACACGAGGGTGGCGGCATCTGTATCGTGGCTCATCCCGGGCGTGCGGATCTCGGTCCCGCACTGACGGAAGAGATGCTGGACCAGATGCTGGCCGAGGTGCCGGTTGACGGAATCGAGTGCCACTACCGCACCTACACCGACAAGGAGACCGCTTATTATCGGCGTCTCGTCGAGACGCGGGGCCTGCTGATCGGGACAGGATCGGATTCCCACGGGCCCGGCGTGCCGGTAGATCCTCGTCCCTTCCATGCATCCTGGTCGGCTGATCTCCTCGGGCGGCTCGGGCTTGAGGTGGACTCGCCAGAGGGACCAGTGTGGGAAGCCGGCATGGATCCGAATGCGGTGCCGGAACCGGAGCCAGAGTCGGCCCAGGAACAGGTTCCAGCACAGGGCTAATTATGGCTGGACCTTCACATCTTCCCTATGGGAGCCCCGTTCTCCCGTCTACACCCGCCGTGCCGGGGTTGCGCATCACATAGAGCGTGATCCTGATGCGTCAAAGCCCGAGAACGCTGCCCTCGACACGTGCATCGGTGCCACCGATGAGAAGGCCGGTATCCGGGTTTCGGGCAATGATCTGTGCCGCGCCGCCACCGCCCCAGGCATCCTGGAGACGAACAGCGTGCCCCCGCTTTTCGAGGGTGGAGATGACGTCGTCCGGCAGGCGATTCTCAACTCGAAGCTCGAAGGGATTGTCGATGACGCTCGGGTCAGTCCCTGGCCAGCTCGTCCAGCGCGGCTG
This sequence comes from Thermomicrobiales bacterium, assembly GCA_035936075.1. Classification (GTDB taxonomy): domain Bacteria; phylum Chloroflexota; class Chloroflexia; order Thermomicrobiales; family UBA6265; genus UBA6265. Next base: position 2,716 of record DASYWM010000244.1, on the reverse strand, counting down.
CTCGATCGTCTCCTGAACATCCATGCCACCATCCATCATACCGGCGATGAGTTGGAGATTCCATTGTGGTTGCCCATCGCCTCCCGGTGTGCCGCCAACGAGCACCGGTCTGCCAGAACCGTCCGCGATCAGGAAGCAGTTGAGCGTGTGCATCGTTTTCTTGCCGGGCGCATAGATGTTCGGATGCCCCTCGACGAGTGAGAAGCCCCGGCCGACCCGGTTATTCATCAATACTCCTGTATCGCCTGCAACAACACCGGAGCCGAACGAGCTGGAGACGGACTGGATAAGTGAAACCATGCGGCCTTCACTGTCGATGACGCAGAGGTAGGTCGTGTCGCCGTCGTGCATCTCACCGTAGAGTACATCCGTCGCTGCCTGTGACAGATCAATCCGGTCGAAGCGCTGTTTCGCCCATTCCTTGCTCAGCAGTGGCTCGACGGGTGCCTGGTGGAAGTCGGGGTCGGCGAGATGGCCGAGCCGGTCGGCGTAGGCCAGTTTCTTCGCCTCGACAAGCGTATGGATGCCGTCTGCCGATTGCAGATCGCCCAGCTCGGCGTTCTCAACGATGTTCAATGTCTCGAGCAAGATCACCCCTTGAGACGGAAGACGGGTTTGATAAACGGTATGGCCGCGATAGATTGTGGCATAGGGAGCGTCGATGACCGTCCTGAAGTGCGCAAAGTCTTCGACGGATAAGCAGCCGCCCGCATGCTGTAGATAGCGGGTCATGCGTTCCGCCAGGTCACCTTGATAGAAAGACTCCGCACCTTGACGACCAAGCTGCTCCAGCGTTTCCGCGAGGTCAGTTTGGACCAGTCGGTCCCCGGCCGATGGAGTAGGCCCGTTTGCCAGAAAAATATCCGCCGCTGCTTCATCGCGAGCAAGTAGGTCAGCATGTGTGGCAATCGCTTCGGCTCCAAGTGGCTGGAGCGGAAACCCATTGCGGGCCAGTTGGACGGCCGGCTCCGCAACCCGTGCGAAGGTCATGGTGCCATAGTTCTCGAGGAGTTTGAAATAGGCGTCGACCATGCCGGGTACGGCGATCGAGTGGGCCCCGGTATAGGGCATATGGTCACCGCCGATCTCCCGCATAAGGTCGAGCGAGGCGCCCCGGGCGGACTTGCCGCTGGCCTGGACAGCAATGGGTTCGGCACCCACGCTCAGGACGGCAAAGAGCTCACCTCCAAGGCCGCACATCTCCGGCATGACGACAGCCGCGGCCAAGCCGGCGGCGACTGCGGCATCGACAGCATTGCCCCCCTGGCGGAGCACGGCCAGTCCCGTCTCGACGACGTACGGGTGAGCAGCGGCAACCATTCCCCGTTCGGCGTAGCAGGGGTAGGGGCGCCTGCGAGCGTAGTTTCGGGAGGACGATGAGGTCGGGAATCCGAGCATGACGGGACCCCCTTGACGGGAAGATTAGCCGAACAGACCGGTGACTGCGTCGCGAAAGCCTTGACTCGCCACCGTGGACCAGAGGAAAAAGCCGATCACAAGAGCGATCAAGATAGCAGCAAGAAGCCCAAGGACAAACCCTCGACGGCTTTCTGGCGGTGAGCGTCCGTATGTTCCGACGCCTCGCGGCTCTTCCCACCCCGTGGCAGCATTGTAAGAGGACGCTTCAGGCAGCGAGGTCCAGGGTCGAAACTCCTGTGTGGTGTGAGCTCCCGTCGCCTCAATCCCTTCGGGCGCCTGCTGCCTTGCATCCCCGCTTCTTGGGGTGAAGGTTGTCGTGGTCTGCCCGTTGTCGTCTGCGCTCACGCTTCCGGCGCTACTCAAGCTTGCGCCGCACTCTGCGCAGAAGAGGCTGAGCCCACTGTTGCGGGTGCCGCATTCGGGACAAATACGCGCTCCGGAGGAGGTGTTCAAATTCATGGAGTGCTGCTCCGGCTGCGTCAGTTTGTCTCGCTGAGGAAGTGCGTGTCGACGGCGAAGGCATCTGCGATGCCCAGGCGTTCCATCACCACCAGGCTGATCGCGTCGACATACGAAAGGCCCCGCTCACTATGCGATCCGATCACCAGGGCACGAGCCCGCTGCTCGTCTTGCTCATCGGCGTGATAGACAGCAAGCCGATGGTCACGGAGCCATTGCCGGGCGACGCCAGCACCCGCCCCCTCGGAAAGCAGGCTCACCGTTTCAGCTATCACGTGGTTGGTGGTGAAGAGTTTGTATCCCTGCGCAAGGAGATCCTTGTAGGCGGCAACGGCTGCCTCATGCGTCGCGTCATTGCGATCAACCAGCGCGACGATCGCCGAAGAGTCGACGAATGCGACGAGATCGACGGCATCATCCTTCCTTGCGTCCGTGGCGACGAGTTCTTCGGCGACCGAAGATGAGGGGGTACCCATGAAATGACTCCCGATTTGCGTATCCGCTCTAACGTTGCCGGAATCCTGCCGCCCGGTATGCCAGTTTGCCACTGCTTATGTTCGATCCCGGCCCTGCGCCAATGCCGATCACATCGTCGAGCGGTCGCGAGCGGGAGGCGGGTTTGAGCCGCCTGGTGAAACGATCCTCTTTCCGACCACTGTCGGCGAAAGCATCCACAGCCGATCGTTCGATGAACCATTGGCCTCCCACGCGGCGGCCAGGGAGACGCCCTTCCCGAAGGTAGCGGCGCACCTGCTCGGTGGAGCGTTTCAACAAGCGGGAGGCATCCGCCACGCTCACGAGATCCCTGTCGGAACTGCTACGATCCATAATCGGACAC
>DASYWM010000243.1:0-8234 GCA_035936075.1 Thermomicrobiales bacterium | reverse complement strand
CGTCGAAGGCTTCCAGCTCCTTCGCGATCGTCGCACGCGCCGCGACATCCTGTGGCAAGGAAACCTTCAGGGCGGAGCTGATCTGGACCTTGCCGACCTTGATCCCAATCTCGTCGAAGCGATCGAACAGCTCACGTGGTTGTTCGTAGCTGACACCGACATGGCAGGTGTCGAAACAAACCCGGATGTGCTGCAGCAGGAGATCGCGTGCCGTCGAATGGTCCGTGCCGATCCGCTCCGCGAGCAGCGGCGCGCCGTTGGGTAACAACCACTCCTCAAAAAAGCGAATCAGCTCGGCACCGTCGCCTAGAAGCCCATCCGGCTCTGGCTCGAGATCGATGTGGAGCAGCTTGCCGGTCTCCTGATGCACCCTCACAAGGTGTTCGGCAATACGGACGATGTTGGTGACGAAGACCGCCCACAGGGCAGGAAGATCTGGATCGATCCAGGGCTTGTAGGTCAACGGGCTCGTCGAGATACTACCGTCCGCGACATCATCCGGCAGGAGCGCGGCCAGGATATCGATCAGCCGGATGGTATAAGCGATGCGTTCCTCATCCTGCCAATCCGGCGCGTGGACATTGCCCTTGACCGCCTCGCCATGGAACGGCCCGTAGGGAAATCCGTTCATGGTGAAGACGTAGAGGCCATGCTCCTCGAGCACCGAGCTGAGCTCCCGCAGGCGATCATCCTCGATCACCTCCCGGCTGGCCTCGCCGGCGAGGCGAAGACCGACACCGAAGGGCTGATCCGGAGAGAAACGCTCCTTCAACGGCGGCAACCAGGTCTTCAGGTTGGTGATGACATCGTCCAGCGTCAAGCCCGGATGGACGTTCATGCAATAGGTAAGATGGCGTGAATGTTCGTCCACGAGCCGCAAGACAGATTTCCTTTCGGGTTTGTGCCGATGGTTTTGTACCGACCGCGATCGGTCGCCCGGGACCAATGATCCCGTTAGGCGTCAACGTTCAATCGCGCCAATGGGAGGGGCGAGTCTATCTGGATGCCCCTCCCTCATGCAGAGGAACTGCCAGCGTCAGACGGCTACCCTTGCGTCCACACCCCGCTTCAAATGGAACTTCGGTGACTGACCAAGGAATCGCTTCGGATTCTCGAAGACGATCTCCCGGATCAGGTCGTCATTGTGCCCACGGCGGCGCATCTCAAGGGCGAAACGCGGGATCGCCGTAGGATCGCTCGGGCCCCAGTCACATGCCGATGCGACGCAGATCCGTTCGGTGCCGTAGCGCTCGAACATGTCCACGGCGCGTCCCGGCGAGGTCTTGGTGACTGGATAGAGCGTGAACCCAGTCCAGAACCCATTCTCCGTGATCATCGGCAGGGTGTGCTCTTCCGCATGATCGATCATCACTCGTCCGGGATCGATCCTGCCATTGGCGGCCAGCGTCTCCACAATCACCTTCGTGCCCTTGTACTTGTCCTCAAGATGGGGGGTGTGGATGTGGATCAACTGGTTGTGCTCAAGCGCGAGCTCGACATGATCCTTGAAGGACTCGAGCTCGTTGCGTGTCACGCGATTGAGCCCGATCTCGCCGATTCCGAGCACCGTCGGACGGTCCAGGAACTCAGGGATGATGTCCAGCACCTGCCGAGTAAGCTCCCGGTCCTCGGCTTCCTTGGGATTGAGGCACAACCAGCAAAAGTGCTGAATGCCGTACTGGGCGGCGCGGGTGGGCTCGAACTCTGTCAGGTGAGTGAAGTAATCAGCGAAGACATCGGCCGATCGACGATCATATCCGGCCCAGAACGCTGGCTCGGTGAGGGCAACGCACCCCGAAAGGGCCATCCGCTCATAATCGTCTGTTGTCCGGGAGACCATGTGCGCGTGAAGATCGATGTATTCCATAGTGTGATGCTGCCTTTCTACCCTAACGGACCGATGCGCCGTAGGCGGCCTTGCGGTCCAGCTCGTCGAGAAGATCGGTGTTCTGGTCGCTGAAGATCATCTGGACCCGCTCGACACGACCGGGCTCATTGCCGACCAACTCGTGCATTGCCTTGCGCATCGCGACCAGGCGGAAATCGTCGTTCCCATTCTGCTCTTCGGCGCGGTCCAGGCGATCCAGGAACGCGGCAACATCCATGATCCGGGCGCGCTGCTCCATAAAATATTCGTCAATCAGATCCTGCTGTGATAGCGGGCTGACGATCGGCGACTGCTGCATGACTCAATGGCTCCCTGGCATGCTCCGCCTCCAGCAGATGCATGCATTCTATGAGGACGGACTCATCCATATCGTGGACTTCGTACCCATCTCCGATTCCGCGTAACAACATAATGGTCAACTCACCGCCCAGATGCTCCCGAAACTCCTCGAGCCCGCTCAGGATCGATTGGGATGTCTCCTGATGCTCCAGTGAGGCGATCATCTCCGGCGCATAAACAGGCAGACCGACCGCCTTGAAGAGGTCGATGATGCGCCTCCACTCGGGCTCGGTCAGCATTCCCTGAAGACAGGCATAGGTCGAATCGAGACAGATCCCGATCGCGACAGCCTCACCATGACTCCAACGGTAATCAGAGAGTTGCTCCAGCTTGTGAGCCGACCAGTGACCAAAATCGAGTGGACGGGATGACCCAAACTCAAAGGGATCTCCGCTGGTCGCGATGTGCTGAAGGTGAAGCTCGGCACATCGATAGATGAGCCAGCTCATCGCGTCCCCATCGCGCGCGACGAGCGCCAGCGCATGGTCCTCAATGAACGAAAAGAACTCCGGGTCCTTCAGCAAAGCGACCTTGATTGCCTCTGAGATGCCCCCGAGCCACTCCCTGTCCGGAAGGCTCTCGATCAGCGAGGCATCATTGATAACGGCATAAGGCGGTGCAAATGTTCCCAAGAAGTTCTTCTTGCCGAATGCGTTCACGCTGTTCTTGACGCCGACCCCGGAGTCATTCTGGGACAGGATGGTGGTGGGGACCCTGATCAGCCGGATCCCCCGATGGGCGGTGGCGGCGGCGAAGCCGACCATATCGAGCACCGCACCACCACCGATGGCCACGACATAGGAGTGGCGATCGATGCCACCCTGGTCGATCTCCTGATGGATCGCATTCAGCATTACCAGGTCGTTTTTCACCTGCTCACCGCCGTCGACCAGCATTGGCGAGCGTGTCAGATGCAGCCTGGCATCCTGAGCAGCGAAATACCCGGTAATCTGGTCGACCAGCCCGGGATTAGCGCTAGCGACACCCTCGTCCAACACCACGAGAACCTTGCGTTGTCGATCCTGATCTTCTCCGCTGCAAATGTCGCGAACTATGTCGTTCTTTAGATCGAAGATATCCCTGGTGAAGCAGACCTGATATGAATAATGAACCTCAATATGCTGGTCAATTGCGCGAACTGGAAGAGAACCCATCTATATCCGTCCTTGAAGGCGAGCGGTGAGAGCGACGATGCATCCGGTATCCTGTCAGGCAGGCACCATTGTGTGAGGCCCTGGAAGGCATTCCCACATTCCTCCCCTATCCACCCAGCTCCTATGCGTCAATCATACCGACATATCGAATAACCAGCGATAGTGAATTTGTGATGAGCAAGCATTACGCCACGACTGTGACACCATGTTGCCTGCCTGTCACAGGCTGCAGGACGGTTGTGGATAACTTGCTTGTCTATGTGGATAAGTGGTGGGGATTGTGGACAAAAGCCCCCGTATTATGGCCAATTTGTGTACGTACAGTGTGCATCGTTTGACAGCATTGGGAGGGGCATGGGGATTGTCACAGGTGTGAAAGATCTCGCCAGTGGAGGTGTGGATGGGGAATCCCGCTTGTCCACCGGCATAGTTCCGCACCGTGGCGCCGGTTTCGGGACTTTTCCACAGTATCCACATCCCCTATTACGGTAACGGTTTCTCTATCTTAATAAATAACGTTAAGACGAACGCTGGCACAGCTCAGGAGCGATTCCAGATCCTTGTCACAGTCTCACCCCGTGAGAGGCATTTCGCCGTTTCCCAGCACCATGCAGGGTTCTCGTGTAGCTGTTCCCGCACAGTATTTTCTTCTACCCTTTCTCATAGCAAGAGTCATTCTGAGTGGGACGACCAATGTATTGCGTCACCCTGGATCAGTTGGGGCGGTCTTGTGCCGGATCGAAAACGCTGTGATGGCTCCTTACTGCTGCGCGGTTGCCGAAACTTCGTGGGGCCCGAGCGTCAAGTGGACATTCGACCGGTGAACATGCACCCTACTGTCTCGCACAGTCGCGAAGGATCGTTACTCATTTGTACCTAGTAGAAAATCGTCGGCGTGAGATGGTACGGCTCTGATTCCGTGGGCAACGACTGTCCCATGGTCCACAGCAGCCAGTCCAGCTCGTGCGCGGACACGGTCCGTCCCCGCTCGTCAAGTGCCTGCCGCACCAGCTCGCAGCCCCAGATTGTCCCGGCGCGAATCTCGATTTCATCCGCGGAACCGGGCAGGAGATGCTCGCGACGCGTGATGCGGCCAGCGAGAGAATCTGAATAGCGGAGGACGCCCAGTTGACGAAGCACCTGGGGCACCTTGTAGTCGGCGAAGGCTGTCAGCTTGTCGAGATCGTGAAACTGCCCCAGTGGTGAAGGGGCCAGGCCGCCGGCGAGGTCGCCAACGAGGATTTGCGCTCGCTTGTAGAAGCGCACCTCGTGACCAGGCAGCCCGGTATCAGTACGCGTCCAGATCGCAATGTCCTTGAATGAGGGGAAGCGGCGCACCACCTCTCGAACCAGCGAGACAGCAGATCCGTTTGCCAATGTGATGAGTGCGGTCGCCGGTGTTTCGCTATCGAGCGCGAGAAGCCCCCGGCCGAGCTCGCGAAGGTTGTGGACGCGCGCCTCGAAGAGCGGGATCTCGGGATGCCCCTCAGCGGGCCGCAGGAGATGCGCAACGTCTTCACCCTTCACAGTGGCCAGCCACGACGCGCTGTGGAGTTCCTGGCACTCCTCAACCCCACGCATGAGTGCGGCGACCAGGGCCATGTAACCGTCTGTGAGTTCGTCCTTCCATTCGACACGCCAACGGACTGATGGATCGGCTCCCTGCCCCCAAAAGCAAAAGTTCAACGCGTCCAACACGAGCAGCCACATCGCCGTGCGCTCATCGGCATCCAGACCCGTCGCCCGGTAATGGAGCGCCGCATCCCATTCCGGCGCCACTTCCTGCCTGGCGAGCCGATCGGCAACGGCATGCACGGCCACCATATCGATCCTGAGATCGTGTGCGGAGGTCATGACAGCTGCGGTCGAGCTCAACACCGACAACGGATCAGGCCCTCCTACTTTGAGGGCTTGGTCGTAGTCCGGGTGCTGAATGTGTCTGGAACTCATCGGATGACGCGTCTCACCAGTAAACTGAGGGAGAGATTAAGGTACACCGAATCCGGATTAACCGAAAGCCCCGTAGAAGACTGCGTCTAGGATGCAGTCTTCTCCATCTGCTGGTGGCGAGCCCGTAGCTGGCCACAGGCTGCGGCAATCTCGACACCACGCGAGTAGCGGACGGTCGTTGGGATGCCGTACTCACGGACGATCTCGGCGAAGCGCTCGATCATCTCGGCGTTGGGGCGTTCGAACTTCAGCACATCGACCGGGTTGAACGGGATCACGTTGACGTGGCAGAGCCGGCCGCGAAGAAGCTGGCCGAGCTCGCGGGCGATCTCGTCGCTGTTGTTGATGCCGTTCATCAGCGCGTACTCGAACGAGATACGACGACCCGTCTTCTGCGTGAAGCGATCGCAGGCGGCCAGCAGGTCCTCGACCGGGTAGCGCCCGTTGATCGGCACCAGCTGCGAGCGAAGCTCGTTGTTCGGCGCGTGGAGCGAGACCGCGAGATTGACCTGGTATGGCTCATCGGCCAATGCATCGATGCGCGGGATAATGCCTGAGGTCGAGATCGTGATCCGGCGCGCGCCAAAGTTGAGGCCGTGCGGATCATGGATGATGTTGATGAACTTCATCGTCTCCGCGTAGTTCTGCAGCGGCTCGCCCATCCCCATCATCACGAGGTTGGTCAGCTGGCGATCGAGTTGGCGTACGCGGCGCGTGGCGTCGACCGTCTGCTGGACAATTTCGCCAGCGGTGAGGTTACGGGTGAGGCCGCCCAGGCCAGTGGCGCAGAAGGCACAGCCCACAGCACAGCCAACCTGACAGGAGACGCAGACGGTCGCCCGGTCCGGGTAGAGCATCAGCACCGTCTCCACCAGCTGACCATCAAAGGTCTGGTAGAGCAGCTTGTAGGTATCGCCGTTATCGGTCACCAACTCGCGGACCAGCTTCATCGTCTGGAGCGGTATTGTCTCGCCAAAGCTGTCGCGAATGGGTGCCGGGACGTTTGCCATCTCGTCGTAGGAGGTGACCAGCTTTCCATAGGCCCAGTCGAACATCTGCTGGGCACGATAGGCCGGAGCCCCCATTTCGACGAGCCGCACTTTCAGCTCATCAAATGGAAGGTCATGAAAGCCGATGAGCCGCTTGCGCCGTGGCACGACACGTGACTCGGGAGAAACGGCAACAGAGGTCGGAAGATTGGTTTCAATGATGTCAGTCATGTGGTCACGCAGGGGAAAGCCGGATGGCGGCGGGAAAGGACGATGGGTTTAAGGGGTTCCGGCATCGTTACATCCATTCTACCATTTATGGGCGACCAGGAGACGCGCCGGTCCGTTATCCTCGCCTCCCCCTTTACACCTGTCCGCCGCATGTATCTGACACGTCTCTATGACTCGACCGTAAAAGATTGACAGCCAAGGAAGGGAAGACATGTCATGAGTACCGATACCCTCGCCCTGGACATCAACAGCGATGTTGGAGAGAGCTACGGTGCCTTTCGCATCGGAGCCGATGTCGAACTCTTCCCGCTGATCTCCAGCGCGAACGTTGCCTGTGGTTTCCATGGCGGAGATCCGCAGACCATGGACCAGACGGTCCGCGCACTTGCCGGGTTGGGCGTTGCGGTCGGTGCGCACCCCTCATACCACGACCTTCGAGGATTCGGGCGGAGGAACATCCCGGCAACGCCGGAGGAAATCCGGACGGACCTCCTCTACCAGATCGGTGCCCTGCACGCCTTCTGCCAGGTGGCAGGCGTTCCGTTGCATCATGTGAAGCCCCACGGAGCGCTGTACAACACCGCCACGAACGATCGCATCATTGCCGACGCCATCGTCAACGCGGTGCTCGATCTGGCGCCCGACGTCATTTTCTATGCGCTGCCGGGGAGTGAGCTGGAGGCCGCGGCGGTTGCACAGGGCCTTCGCGTAGCGCGAGAAGCCTTCGCCGACCGTGCCTACATGAGCGATGGCACACTGGCGCCTCGTTCCCTGGCGGGCGCCGTCCTGGAGGATCCGGCATCGGTAGCCGACCGGGTCCTCCGGATGATCGGGGGCGAGGAGGTCCCGACGCTGGATGGTGGGCACATCACGATCGCGGCCGACACCATCTGCATCCATTCCGATACGCCGGGAGCCGTGCCGATTGCCTCCGCCTTACGCGAGGCCCTTATGGACGCCGGCATCACGATCCGGGCACTCTGATGACCTCGCCGACATTCTTTCCTCTCTCCCCCTCGGCCATGCTGATGACTGTGGGCAATCGCATCGATGTCAACCTTACCTACCGGATCGCACGCTTTGTGGAGTTGCTTGACAAGGAGTCGGTGCCATCAGTCCTCGATGTCATCCCCTCCTACTCCACCATTCTCGTGATCTACGATCAGACGGTAATATCTTGTGAACCGCTGGAGCGGCTCCTGACTGAACTGTGGAACCTCGCTGAGGACGGTCCTGAAGCCCGCCATAGCCGGACTGTCGCGATACCTGTCGTTTATGGGGATGATTTTGGGGAAGACCTGGAGGATGTTTCCGCGCATACCGGGCTCCTACCGGAAGAGGTGATCGAGCGGCATCTGGCGGGTCATTACACCGTTGGCGCACTAGGGTTTGCTCCCGGCTTTGCCTACCTGATCGGTCTTGCCCCCGAGCTTGCCACGCCGCGGAGAGCACGCCCCCGCACGCATGTGCCGGCCGGCTCGATTGGCATCGGGGGCGAGCAGACGGGGACGTATGCCCTCTCGACACCCGGCGGCTGGAATCTCATCGGGCGAACACCCCTACGGTTGTTTCGCCCGGAGAAGGATGATCCCTTCGTCCTTCGTATGGGCGATCAGGTGCGATTCGAGCGTATCGGGGTAGAAGAGTTTCACCGGGCGGAGAAGGGTGTAGGCGAGCAGGAGG
>DASYWM010000242.1:0-7062 GCA_035936075.1 Thermomicrobiales bacterium | reverse complement strand
GTAGCCCACGGTCACCTTGGCGCCCAGCCCAGCGATGAAGCCATTGCTCAGCTTGCCGTCGCCGTGCATCTGGATGGCGAGATCGTAGCGACTCTCTTGGGCATCGGCAAGGAATGCCGATCCCGGCTCTCGGCCGTGCGCGACCTCTGGAATTCCCGGGTATCCCTGGAAGTATTCCAGCCGGTCAAGCGCAGGCAGGCGCCGCACGAGCTCCTCGGCCCAAGGGAGTCCAATCAGGGTGATTTCCGCGTCCATGAACCGCCGATGAAGCGACCTCAAAGCGGGGGTGGCGCAGAGGAGATCGCCGAGATGCAATGCCCTAAAAACGGCGATTCGCTTTGGCTTCCAATCGTCGTTCGTCCAAGGCTCACCTGAGTGGGACGACGGTGAAGACCTTTGGTCTGCCTCGGGAGAATGAGACTCAGGGGTACGTGGATGCTCTGGAGCAGGTGATGGCCCATCCGGGAACATCATATGGCCTGCTCTGCAGGGTCTCGGCTGGCCATAGAGGCAATTCGACCGATGACATTGGTCGTGCTCAATCCATCGACAAGCGGCAGGATCTCGACACGCGCACCAACTTCTCGGACGGCGTCGATTTCCGGTAAGGTCTCAGGCGTATAATCGCCGCCCTTGACATGGATATCGGGCCTCAGGGCCTGGATTACCTCTGCCGGAGTGTCCTCGGTGAAGATGACGGTGTAGTCGACGGCATCGAGCGCGGCAATGAGGGAGAGCCGGTCCTGCTCCCCGTTGATTGGACGCTGCTCACCCTTCAGTCGCCGGACACTTGCGTCGCTATTGATGCCCACCACCAGTACATCGCCGAGCTGCCTCGCCTGCTGGAGGAGCCGAACGTGGCCGGCATGCAGGATATCGAAGACCCCATTTGTGAAGACGATACGGCGGCCTGCGTATCGCTCCGCATCCAGCCGGGTCGCGACCTCCTTGAGCGAAAGGGGACCGCAGGTTGATGCCACCGAGTTGATGCTTACTCGCTGTAACAGCTCACGGTTCGTGACTACGGCCGTTCGTCGTTTGGTACACGCGATGCTGGCAGCGTCAATCCCGATCTGTGCTGCCTGGGCTATGCCGGCACCGGTTGCAAGGGCGAGTGCAGTCGCCGCAGTGAATGAATCCCCAGCGCCTACATCGCCAGCCCGGGCAACGGGGTATGCAGGCAGTCGGTTCGTCTGCCCATTGGTGTCAATCAGGAGGACCCCGTCTCCCGCCATGGTGACGACAATATGCTCGGCATCGAGGACGTGTCGTAGCTGGCGGGCAATTTCGTCTGGCTCCTGACCCTTGAGCGTCTGGTCGAGGGACACTGCCGCCCGCGCTTCCTGCAGGTTTGGCGTGAGGATTGTCGCTCCGGCTTGTGCGAAGCGGTGCACCTCCCGAGAGTCGATGGCCAGGATGCGCGGCCTCTCGGCGCGCAGGCGGCGCAACAGCGCCACGATCTCGTCGTTCACGGTGCCACACGCGTAGTCGCAGAGGATGACCAGATCACAAAGTGAATAGCAGTCCTCAACCCGGTCGAGGACCGCTTGCCGCGCAGTGGATGAGCAAGTCGTGAGGTCACCTTCGTCGAATCGAACGAGATACTGGTCATCTGCGATTATGCGTGACTTGTGCACCGTCGTCACGTTGTCATCGACCACGAGTGAACGATCGCTGACCCCGGCATCGTTCAAGGTCGTTCGCAGCCTGGCCGAAGCCGGGTCATTGCCGATAATCCCGACGAAGTCGACCTCGGCCCCAAGCGCACGTACATTGGCAGCGGTGTTCGCCGCGCCGCCGGGGCATCGTTGCTCGGATTGGCTCACGACCACGGGAACCGGGGCTTCCCTGCAGAGCCGGGTTGCCGTTCCCTCCAGGTACGTGTCCAGCATTGCATCGCCGATGACCAGAACACGCAACCCGGGAAAGCTCCGCACGATTTCGGCGGGACTCCGGTCCAGATCGTCCATCAGAATGGCATCTCCTATCGCCTGTTGGCGCCGGCTCCCTCGTGTCTCCCCCTGTGCCGCATATCAACGCGGAGGGTGGGAGATGCGTGTTGATGAAGCACCGGAAGCGTATGCTCCAGCTCAATGAGGGCAACCGTGCAACTACAATACCACTTCTTCTCAAGCATCCATGAGCATCTCCACGTCGTTATTGCCGGCCGCTCCAAACCGGGGCGCCGGACGTGCGTAGAGCGTCTTGCCACAAGGAACGGCGGGAAATGTTACGAGGGAAAGGGCAATTGATGCAGAGCTACGGCGGTCGTATTCCCGATGTTCGTCGCATCGCAGTCTTGCGGGCAAACGCGATCGGTGACTTCCTCTTCACGCTGCCAGCACTCGATGCTCTGCGCGCTGCCTATCCTGACGCGGAAATCGTGCTTCTCGGGCAACGCTGGCACGAAGCGTTCCTGGCCGGGCGCCCGGGTCCGGTGGACCGGGTAATCGCTATCCCAAGGTGCCGAGGCGTAGGGGAGCCCGAGGATTTCGTCAATGATACAGATGCCCTCGACCAGTTCTTCGCGCGAATGGTAGAGGAACGGTTTGATCTCGCTATCCAGCTTCATGGCGGGGGGCGGTACTCCAATCCCTTCGTGCACCGGCTCCAGTCCCGATTTACGGTCGGACTCAAAAGCGCTGAGGCAGCGCCCCTCGACCGTTGGATGCCCTACGTCTACTTCCAGCATGAGATTCCTCGCTATCTCGAGGTTGTCGCCATGGTGGGCGCGGGCATGGTCACGCTGGAGCCCCGCGTGACATTGACCGATGGCGACATAAGGGAGGCGGCAATCGTCGTTCCGCTTGATGACGCGCCGTTGGTCGTCCTCCATCCCGGCGCTGGCGATCCGAGGCGGCGGTGGCCGCCGGAAAAGTTTGCGGCCGTTGGCGATGCGTTGGCTGCGGCTGGCGCACGGGTCGCGGTGGTTGGTGCCCGCGAGGATGAGCGTCAAGTGGTTGAGGCGGTCGTCGATACGATGCGGGCCAGCGCGGAGAATCTCTGGGAGAAACTCTCACTCGGCGGTTTGGCCGGGCTCCTGGACCGATGCGCGGTTGTTGTCTCGAATGATTCGGGGCCGTTGCATCTTGCCGCTGCCGTCGATACCCCGACCGTGGGCATCTACTGGTGTTTCAACCTTGTCAATGCCGGCTCACTTAGCCGCACGCTTCACCGGCCGCAATTGTCATGGCGACTGGAGTGTCCGGTGTGTGGGATCAACTGCCTTGCCGATCATTGCGATCACGACGCCTCTTTTGTCGCCGATCTCCCGGTGGAGCAGGTGATAGCCTCTGCCCTTGAGCTCCTTTCGGGGCAAGCTCAATCCTCGGATGGCGTCAACGCCGTTCCCTGAGCACGAAACCAGATGGATCGTGTCGTGGCCCGGCCATGCGTCTCCGGCTCTCTTCCTAAAGGAGAGGCGTTTGCGACCGGATACGGAGATCGACTAGCTGTCTATCACTTCCCGGAAAAAGGCAACAAGCCGTTCAGCGTGAGTGTCGAACACGAAGTCCTGACGCTGATTCCAGACACTCTCCCCCAGTTCCTTCATTCGCGGCTCATCGTGCAATTGTGCCGCCAGATCGTCGATTGAGCTATACAGCGGGCCCAGTTGCCTCTGCCTGGCAAGGGCTTGTGTAGCGACGATGGAGCCTGTGTTGTCGGCCTGGATCATGGGTAGCCCGGCGACTGCAAGCGTTGCCACGCGCGCTGGCAGGTTGAGGTCATCCCAGTTCGCCCGTCGAATATCCCCACGGTTGGTGCTGGAGAATGAATGGAGCCACCCGGCATCGTAGCGTGAGAATTCGGGAAGCCAATGCTCCTGGTCAACATGGTGGTGGAGATGAAGATAGCCGGAGGCCATGGTGTTCGTACGATCGATCCATGCCCGCCATTGTCCGTGTGTGTAATCGCCATAGAAGTGCAGGTGGATCCGGTGCCGAGCCAACTCCGCCACGGTTTCGGGATGCAGACCTATGGGCCGTCCAGGTACCACCGTGTGGATTTCACCGTCCTTCCCTGATAGACGCTCGGCACGTTGTCCCTCGAACCAGTCCCTCTTGGGAAGATCACCATCGAGGATCATGCTCCTGTGATCACCGATTCCCGGAACGATACTCGCGAACCACTCGCCCATCTCAGGAGTAGAGTAGATCAGGCCGTCAGCCTGCTCCGTAAGATCTACAAGTTGCGGCCACGTCCCTCTCTCCAGGCAAATGAATGGCCCCTCCTTAAAGTGCCAGACAAAGGGGATGCCGGGGTTTTCTGTCAGGACCTGATGCGCAAAAGGAACGGCTTGCCAGTTGAGGAGGGCGTATATCACATCCGGCTTGATACTTCGGACGGCATCCTGCCATCCGTAACGGGGAATGTCTTCGACATGCCCAAAGGGAACCGGGCCGACAGTGTTGAACCAGTCGATATCCTTCGCTGGGGACCAGAGGCCATAGAGACGGTGACCGAGCTCCTCCAGGGCAAGAACCCGATCCGCGTTGTATGCGAGCTCCCCCACGAGCAGGATTTTGAGGCCGTCAGGTGCCATCGGGGTAGCGGGGCGATTCCGGAATCGTTGGTATCGCGAAATCTCATCGATCCTGTTACCAACTGTAGTGTGGAACCGCATTGGCTCACGCACCCCGAAGGTATCGCGATAGGGATTAATTCCACCCGTTGGTTCCCGGAGCAGTTTGTGAAGCTGGCCAGGGTGATCCACCCATTCGCAAGTGTCCTCGCCAGTCTCCGAAAATTCTCCCTGCTGGTGGAGCCGTGACCACAACATTCGGTCCAAATCGTCCGTAACTAGCTCATGACGCTCCATCCAGCGGTCACTGGTTCGCCGGTGGAGCACTTGTACGAGCTGGAGCGGCTCGCCTGGAATTAGCCCGGAGGAAACCCGGTTGTAATGATGTCGGACGCCGGAGAAGGCCAACATAGCCTCCGGGCGGCGGTCGAGGCAGGCGACGAGCGTCGCGAGGTGCTCCGCGTGATAGACATCGTCCGATGGCAGGTAGGCGATTAAGTCTCCCGATGCTCTATCCAGTCCCACGTTGAGGGCGCGGCCTAGCCCGCCATTTCCCGTCAGGTGGATGACGTCGATTCGGGGATTAGCCCCATAGGGCTCGACAATGCTGCTGGTCTCATCTGTCGAGCCATCGTCGACGATGACAAGACGCCAAGACTGGAAGGTCTGCGCAATGAGGCTATCGACCGCACGCCGCAGGAACATTGCCTGGTTGAAGGTCGGCATGACTACAGTGACGCGGGCATCCACGCCTGATCCTTCCACCATTCCTGCGACTTCCTTTCTGGCCGATCTCTCTCGAACTGGCCCTGCCGACCAGGACCGGCACCGTACCAACGGAGCCGGTCCGACTTCTGCTGCCGCGAGTGTACCAGCCGCATTTGGGCCCAGTTCCACCCTCAGCCGAGGTAAGCCGCTGCTGGGGCAATTGCTCCAAAGGAGATCGTCGGTACAATGCTCGGCAGAGGTGCCGTCGAGAAACGATGGCCCGTTCCCCATGCCACCTGGAGAATGTCCTCGTGATCACCGCACTTATCGGACAAAGCCTCGATGTGCTCGATACTCCGGCGCTGCTCGTCGACAGGGATGCCCTCAACCACAACATTCATGTGATGGTTTCCGCAGTGCAGCAGCATGAAGTCGGATGGCGTCCACACAGCAAGGCGCACAAATCACCTGCTGTGGCACATCTGCAGTTGGCAGCAGGTGCTCACGGGATCACCTGTGCGAAGACCAGTGAGGCGGAGGTTTACGCCGCTAGCGGTGTTCGCGACATCCTGATCGCCAATCAGGTCGTGGGGCCAATCAAGACCCGCCGAATCGCCCACCTTGCCCATCACGCTGACATCGCTGTCGCGGTCGATTCATTCGACAACGTGCTCGAGCACGAGGCGGCTGCGTCAGAAGCCGGAACGTCGCCGCGGCTGGTGATTGAGATCAACAGCGGGATGAACCGGGCGGGTATCGAGCCTGGAGAGCCCTCGCTCAATCTCGCCAGGCGAATTGCCGCGCTCAAACACGTTCGGTTCGGCGGGATCATGACATGGGAGGGGCACACGCTCTCGATCAAGGAACCCGAAAGGCGGCAAGAGGCCATCCTGTCGGCGCTCGCGCCCGTACTCCAGACCGTCACCGCCATCCGCGCGGCTGGCATTGAGGTGCCCATCGTTTCCTGTGGAGGGACCGGGACATTCCAAGTCGCCGCGGGCATAGTCGGGGTTACCGAAGTGCAGGCGGGGGGCGGCATTTTCGGCGATCGCTTCTATCGAGATCTTGGCGTACCGGTGTACCCGGCGCTGTCGTTGCTGGTTATCGTGACGAGTCGTCCGACACCGTATCGCCTCATCATCGACGCGGGGCGAAAGTCGGTGGACCCCTCCAATGTCATTCCCGAGGTGATCGGTCTTCAAAATGTCACCAGTCTTGCATTTTCTGCGGAGCATGGAACCGTCGAGATGAGCGCTCCGAACGCGACCGTCAAGGTGGGGGACCGTTTGCGGTTGAACATCGGTTACAGCGATCAGGCCGTCCACCTCCACGAGCAGTTGATTGTCCTGAGCGGCGAGACGATCGACGCTGTCTGGCCGACATATGCGCGTGGCCGCCTGCAATAGCCATCCGCTCTTCGAATTGGAACCAGATAGCGAGGGTGATACGATGGAGTTCGACACGATCATTCGAAACGGCATGGTGGTGGACGGCACGGGTTCGACTGCGCGCCAAACGGATGTTGGGATCCTGGGCGACCGGATCGAGGCGGTCGATGAACTCGACGAGGCAGCGGCGGCCAACATCATCGATGCAACGGGCCAGGTCGTCTCGCCCGGCTTCATCGATGTCCATGTGCACTCAGAGGTGGCCCTGGCGAATCCGCAGGATCAGCGTCGCTACGGCAGCGTGCTGCAGGGAGTGACGACTCACCTGACGGCGCCGGACGGGTTTGGCTGGGCGCCCCTCGACCACGAGGAAGCCGCAAGTCTCTGGCGGTCCACACTCTTCTCGCACGGAGAAGCGAATCTATCGCCAGGCTGGTCTACCGT
>DASYWM010000241.1:0-3302 GCA_035936075.1 Thermomicrobiales bacterium | reverse complement strand
CCCTATGGCACCACGACAAATGGATGGGTGACATTGTACGGTCCTGCGGGTGAAGATGCTCCGGAGCAGCTGGTGGGCCTTGATCCGAGACGGGAGGACCTGATGGTCTTCAACCGCACCGAGTAGAACGACTCCAGAGGGGGCAGAACAGCGTGACAGGCTGGCCGATAGTGAGCGACTGATTGCTCACTATCGGCCAGTCCACGTTTCTCAGACGTTAGAGCCTGCATAGGCTTGGGGTTGCCTTGCGCGTGAAATCGGAGCGTGTAAGTGAAAGGTAGATGGAATGCGTCGACGAGGCTGTCTGTGGGGATTGACCGGTGTGATTGGTCTTCTGGCCCTGTGTTGCGTACTGGCATTCTTCGTGGGGCTGCCGCGTCTCCAGGACTCCATACGCGACGAAGTTGCCGAACAGCTCTCAACGCAGGTAGCCCGCCAGCTCGACGCCCAGGTTTCAGGGGGTGTGGCGGTGGGAGCGGGGGAATATCGGCTCTCCCTCAGCGATATCGAACAACAGATAGCCGCAGACGCCGATCCGTCGACGGTCGAGACGCTCGATCTGCGTGCTGATGGGAATGAACTGGTGCTCTCGATTGCTACGGACTGGGAGACCATCGAATATCGTGGTATTCCCACAGCAGGCCCAACGGGGGAGCTGGAGATGGCGGACATGCGGAGCGATGGTGGCGGAATCGATTACCTCTTGCCACCGGACCAGGTTGGTGGCGCGATCGAGAGGGGCGTCAACAGCTATCTGCAGGCGCGGGGACTGCAGCTGCAGGATATCCAGCTTGATCGGAACGATTTGATACTTAACCTTGTCGAATAGGTGTCGCGACACAACCTGCCGTCCTGCCTTCCCCGTATAAGGCACACTGCAAGGCTTCGATTCGAACCATAAAAGCGTTTGGACTGGACGCACGTCGCACTGTGGCAATGATCTCGTCGATTTTCCTCCGTCTGGGTCCCCGACCCAGACCCGCTAGGCCACCGGTCGCACGTGCTTCATGATGAAGCCGCTCTGCGGCCGGGCCGGCATGATCCGCAGATTGATGCTGAGGTCTTGCTCCGGCACCGTGTATGTCATAGCGTTCGCGAGGTATGCCGCCGCCTGCTTGAGCAGGGCAATAGTCATCCACTCGCCCGCGCAGCGGTGCGTTGTGAAGTGATCCCCCCTCCCTGAGGGATGAAGTTGAAGGCGCTGCCGTCCCAGCCGCGGAAGCGATCAGGCTGAAAGGACTCGGGGTTCTCCCAGAGTCGCGGGTCGCGGTGCGTTCCATACACGTCCAGCGTGACCCAGGTGCCTGATTCGAAGTGGTGGCCCTGCCAATCGAAGGGTTCACGCACGCACCCACCGATGAAGGGAAAGAACGGGTAAAATCGCCGCACCTCCTGAGCGAACAGCTCAGTTTCCTCATCCGCTGCCGAATCGATGAACCGCCTGCTTTCGGGATAGTGATAGAGAGCGTGCGCTGCAAAGGCGATGAACCGGGCAACGGCGACGGTGGGGCGCAAGATGTTGATAAGTTCGACGGCGGCTACGTCTGCCCGGAGCAACTCTCCGCTCAGGTCGCGGTATGTGGCAATGACGTAGGCGGCGGAGGATTCGGGCGGCTCGCGCTTACCCTCGCGGATCTCCCTGATCACGCTCTGCACCCACCGCTCCGTTCGTTGCCGAAGGAAGAGCGCCTTCCAAGTCGTAGGACCAACGCCACCGGCGCCTGTGATCATGGCGGAGAACTCCCACGTACGCGTCTGGACATCATGCTCATTGAGCGGCACTCCTGCCCAGGCACAGACCGCCCGGCAGAGCAGCAGTTCGACTTCATCGAGCAGCACGATCTCGCTCCTCGTGGACCACTCCTCGATCCGCGATCGCCATTCGTCCGACGTAATTCGCAGCAGGTCCTCGATGCGCTCTCGCGTCATGAGCTGCATAAACATTGCCTTTCGATGGCGGTGGGCTTTGCCGTTCTACATCGCGACGCTACCCGTGTCTTGCAGGAGCCGCAGCGTCTGGGGTGGTAGTGCACCGTGTCGAGTGAAACGACCTGGCTGGTAAAACATCTCCGCCGCGTCTCCCCCCGGACACCTATCACCCGCTGCAACATGAGCCGTGTCTTGAAGATATCCGATCGGTGCCTTTGAAACCGGCTTGGCAAGAAGCGGTATCCCTGTAAGAGGAGCATGAGTGAACTGTCGGCGGTCTTATCGCGGGGGATGTTCATCGCAGGCCTTCCGGTAGGATGAGGCAGCACCAGTAGGCGAATGCTTCACCGGGCGATCCAAGTCTCTTGTTATTGGCATCGCTGCAAGCTTTGTACCAATGGAAGGACGGTTTGGGAGTGGAGCAGCACCGGCCGGATGCTATCCTTGCCGGAGCAGTGAATTCCGGGATGCGCCCCGATCGGTCGCACCCGTGGCCGGTGATACGAGGGTATACGTGAGTCAGGACGACGTACAGCGGACACCGCCCTGGATGAAAAAGCAGGCTTCCGACGAGCCGGGGCTTGATGATCGGTCGGACGTCACCCACGTAACGGCGTCGCGCGCCGAAGACGAGGCTCCGGCGGCAGGAGCTCCATCTACATCAGACAATGATCCTAGCGAAACCGTGGGCACGGGTACCTCGATAGCGCTTGGGTGTGTCGCAGGGACGATCCTGCTGATTGTCTTTGGCCTCATCTTTCTTGCGTTGCTGGCGTTGCTCTAGCCAGGAAGTAGTTGGTGGACGTCGGGATCATTCCCATGTCCGTTTGCTGATACACTTCCTTTGACTTCGTGTTCTTGCTGGTCCTGCGCCCAGGCGCGCAGCGGGATGGCCGTGCAAGAACTGGGGCCTGGGTGCTGATCCTGCAGCAATGACCGTGTGCCAGCAACCTGACGGTTGACGGCCGACATGGAACCGCTGGGAAGTGTTCCGGTCCACTGCCGTTCTTACGGCCGAGACGTGAGCCTGCAACAGCGTCCATCCCGATGCGCCCACATGTAATGGAATTCCGGAGAACACGGTATCGCAGGCGATGAGACGAACGCGCCCGGCTTCGTAGCCCGGAATCTCTGGCGTGGCGCTTGCATGCATGTTCGTAGCGAGTGTGGCTCGCCCGCGGGAACCAGTCCGGTGGCGACGCCGGAACCTGATGCCCGAGATGGAGAACCCGGCAACGACGACCGGCAGGGCGCGTGGACGTGAGCGGGAGCGACCCAGCAGCGCCTTCTGGAAGCAGACGGGATTCACGTCAGGTCCGTGCACCAGGTGCGAGACGGTTGACCAATGCTGATGGGTCACGGAAGACCAGTAG
>DASYWM010000240.1:0-5195 GCA_035936075.1 Thermomicrobiales bacterium | reverse complement strand
CTCTAACAGTCGCAGTAATGGACGGCCACCATAGACCGTCCATTACTGCGACTGTTAGAGGGGCCCTGATGTTCCCGCGTCGCGGTTGGCGGACCCCAACTGATGTTGAGCCGCCGCTTGTTGCCTTATCTTGCGGACCGTTGCCAGCACTCCCAGTCACACAAGCCGCAATACGCTAATGATGAAGAGCACTCGGAGCAGGCTCCGGTGATTGACGGCGGAGCAGATTGCCTGGAAAATGGCCGCTGGCGACCATGTGGAAAGTCATTGAAGGGAACGAGAGATGGCCATGACGCTCACACCGCAGCAGTTTGACGCACTGCGCCGGATCGATAGTCCGACAATCGCGAACGCCATTGAGACACTCAAGATCCGCCCTCGGGTGACTGGCTACGTTGGCTACGACATTCGCTGCATCTTTCCCGATTTGCCTCCCACCGTTGGTTATGCGGTCACGTGCACGGTCGACAGCACAACCGAGGGGAGAGAGGGCATCGGTTTCAACAGGCTGTACGAGGTCCTTGCGAAGGCACCGAAGCCGGCAATCGTCGTGATGCAGGACGTAGGTCAGGATCGGCTCCACTCTTGCCACGCTGGCGAAGTGATGTCCACACGCATGAAGGGACTGGGTGCGGTCGGGATCCTGACCGATGGCGGCCTGCGGGACGTGCGTGAGGTGGGAGCCCTCGGTGGCTTCCAGTACTTCTGCGCCGGGTTGGTGGTGTCCCATGGAAATCCGATCTGCGTCAGCGTCGGTGACGAGGTGTCCATCTCCGGTATGCGGGTTCAGCCGAGGGATCTCCTCCACGGCGATGTCAACGGCGTCGTTCATGTGCCGGACGAGGTCGCAGGTGACGTGGTGGAGGCTGCGTATCGGGTTTGGGAGCAAGAAGGCGAAACGATGCGGAGCCTCGCCCGGTCTGCTGCCCCTGCAGGATCAGAGGAACTGAAACACTAAGCCGAGTTCCAGGCGAAATTAGCGAAGCAAAGGGTTAGCTCGGTCGTTCTCGCGCACGTGCGTACCCTTCAGAACCAGAAAGGACTCCGGAGACGAGATTCTCCGGAGTCCTTTCTGCTTCTATCGTGTTCTGGACGTAACGTCTAGTCAGCGGCAACAGGCTCCGCCCGCGCTCGCTCCGGCTCCCAGCGCAAGTTAAGCGTGCGGTTGGCACCGACCTCGTCCAGGCGCTTGTACTCGGTGGTGTGTGGTGCCGACGTCACGACTTCCGGCGTGTTCTCCGCCTCATCGGCGATCCGCAACATGACGTTGGCGAAGTAGTCGACGGACTCCTTGGACTCTGTTTCCGTCGGCTCGATCATGAGCGCTTCCGGCACGATGAGCGGGAAGTAGGTTGTCGGGGGATGGACGCCGAAGTCGAGCATTCGCTTGGCCATGTCCACAGTGCGCACCCCCTGCTTCTTCTGTCGCGTTCCACTCAGCACGAACTCGTGCATGCAGGTCCGTTCGTAATGGAGATCGAAACGGTCGCCCAACAGTGCCAGCAAGTAGTTCGCGTTGAGGACGGCATCCTCGCTGATCTGTCGCAGCCCCTCGGCACCATGCATCCGGATGTAGGTGTAGGCGCGAACGTGCATTCCGAAATTGCCATTGAAGCTGTGCAGCCGACCAATGCTTTTCTCAGGCTGATACCAGGAGTAGACAGCATCGGTGTCTTCGCCTTCCTTGCGGATATGCGGTCCCGGCAAGTACTCAATCAGGTCGGCACGGACGCCGACTGGTCCAGATCCCGGCCCACCGCCACCATGCGGAGTCGAGAACGTCTTGTGGAGGTTGTAGTGCATGATGTCGACGCCGAGGTCGCCGGGCCGGGCGATCCCAAGGATTGCGTTAAAGTTCGCGCCGTCGTTGTACACGAGCCCACCGGCCTCATGGACGACATCGATAACCTCATGGATGTGCTCATCCCAAAGACCAAGCGTGTTGGGGTTGGTGATCATGATCCCGGCTGTATCCGGACCTACCAGCTCCCTGACCTTGTCGATGTCGCAGTTACCGCGTTCATCGGAGGGCACGGTAATGACGGAGAACCCGGCCATCCGTGCGGTGGCCGGGTTGGTACCGTGTGCGGAATCGGGGATCAGCATCTTCGTGCGCATATCATCCCCACGCTCCCTGTGGTAAGCGTGGATGATGAGACAGCCTGTGAGCTCTCCGTGAGCACCAGCTGCCGGTTGCAAGGTGACCGCGTTGAACCCCGAAATCTCGCCGAGCATTTCCTGGAGCTCGTACATCAGCTCCAGCGCGCCCTGCACTGTTTGCTCCGGCTGAAAGGGGTGGAGACGTGCAAAGCCAGGGTAGCGAGCGACCGCCTCATTGATCTTCGGGTTGTACTTCATGGTGCACGACCCGAGTGGATACATGTTGAGGTCGATCGCTGCGTTCTTCTGACTGAGCCGGGTGAAATGGCGGATGACGTCGATCTCGCTCACCTCGGGCCAAGCGAGTTCGTCACGCACGAGTTCTTCCGGGAGGTCGGTCTCCGGAACGTCGGGGGCGGGGAATCGAATGGCCCGGCGTCCGGGCTTGCCAAGTTCGTAGATTAGTGGCTCAACCGCCATGGAAGGTTCCCTCGTCGGTGCAAACTGGTGAGTTTCAAACATGGTCATGAATGATCGGAGCCTGACGGGTCCAGCGCAACACCGTGGCGCCGAC
This sequence comes from Thermomicrobiales bacterium, assembly GCA_035936075.1. Lineage (GTDB taxonomy): Bacteria > Chloroflexota > Chloroflexia > Thermomicrobiales > UBA6265 > UBA6265. The sequence continues at coordinate 2,521 of DASYWM010000240.1, read as the reverse complement.
CACATGAGATGGTAGCACGATCGGTCCGTACAACGGGGCTCACACAATCTCCGCCAACATGGCGTCCTGTTCCGCTTTTCGCGCTCGGGCGAGAGCGCCATGTTTCCACAGAAGAACAGCGCACATCCCGTAGCTCGCGATGCCGGAGACGATGAGGAAGAGAGGAGGCTCGACGCGGTACAAGACGGATGCGATCACGGGTCCGAACGAGATTGCACTGCCTCCAAGGATCTCGACGAGAGCAAAGGCGCGGGTTCTGAGTGGACGAGGAGCGATCTCGCCCATCCCGGCGAGAAAGAGCGCCCACGTGGAGAAAAGTCCGCCGCGCAGCACATAAGCCAGAGCGATGGCGGGGAAGACATCCAGTATCGCGAACAGGAAATATCCTGTTGCGGTCAAACCCGTGGCGATTGCGGCGCCAAGGACCGGCGCGGAGCGCAGCTTCCGGTTGCGCATGCTAATGAAACCGAACGTCACTGTGCCAACGGCTGCACCGGCGCTAAGGATGGAGATCACTTCGGGCGATAGGCCGCGCTCGTCCTTCAGGAAATTGGGGATGAGCGCCGATCCCATTGCAAGCGCGAGCACCGTGCCTCCATGCAGGATGACGATGTTTCGGGCCCCTGTATGCTGCAGGACCACCCGGTAACTTGCCGGCGCACTGGCGTCGGTAGAAGGAGGATGTCGCTGGAAACCGATGATGGCCACGCACAATGTACCGAGGGCGCTCATCAGGGCGCCGAACAAAATGGCACCGGGTATGCCAAAGACCGCGATGATGGCGCCAGCAATAAATGGAGTCACGATCAATGCCGACGCTGGCCCTATTGTAATCACCATATTAAACGCCCGGGCCGCGTTGTTTCCCGCATGTTCGGTGACGTGACTGTGGATAACGGGGAAGACGAGCTCGCCGACTGCGTTGGTGACCACCGTCAACAGCAGCAGTTCCCATGAGCGGGCGAAGGCGGCGATGACGAGTCCCAGTATGGCGAGGGATCGGGCTCCGATGAGGAGCTTTTTCGTGTCAATGTGGTCGGTCAACCAGGAGCCGCCCCCTACAACGAAGGGGCGAACCACGCCTGCGGCACCAAGCACGAAGCCGACCGTAGTTATCGGCGCGCCGAGGCGCTCGATCCAGAGGGGCCATACGCTCGCGTACGAACCGTAACTCGCCTCGAAAAAAGTCAGTGCCCAGAAGGCGAGTCCAAGCTCCCTCCCGAGGCCGAAGTGCCACGTGAGTCTCATCAAATGTCCAACGGTCAGGATGTTCAATCCCGACCGGACGCCGGGCTGAACGGCATTGTACAGAATGACGACCATGACGACGCGCATCCCGTAGAATGGGACCGGTTGAGCCGGCGCCTATTCGCCGGGATATTGCCGAAACGAATCTGGGAACCACTGTGAATCCATATGTCCTTACCGGTCTGGTGATGTGCATCGTCATCATCATTGCGCTCATCGGCACCTCCTATCTCGCTGTCTATTTCACGCGCAGGGCCAAGGTTGATCTTGAACAACTGCTGACGCCCCTGGCAGAACTTTTGGATGGTGAGGTCGAGATCGAGGAAGCGGAAGTGAAGGGACGCTGGAGAGGGTATCTGGTGATGGCCAGGATGGCGAATGCAGCCGCAGGCACCGTGCGGATATTCCAGATCGATATGATCGACCCGGCCGGCGGCGATGGCTGGAACTTCGTCTATTCGAGACCGCGCAAGGGTCATCCTGAGCCAGAGATAGATTTCCAGTCCACCAACCAGTCCATTCGCGCTGCACTCGCGGGTCTTGAGGCTTTCCGGTTGGCACCACTAGAGCCTGGCAAGCGGGACTGGTTACAGCTGGAGTACAGCCCGGATGCCGGATATGTCCGCCTTGCTCGTCCGATGCATGGACGCAACGAGATTCCAGCCCCACTGGATTTCCAAGTGGATCTCGATTACCTCGTCCAGTTATGTGACGAGAATCGAGCGCTGCAGGAGCTTAACCGGGGTGGCGGGGAAGAAGGAGTCAAATCGTGAGTACCTCGAACTCATCCCGCGGAGACGATGCAGTCATCTATATTGATTCATCGGTCGAGCAGGAGGCGTGGCTGATCGCTACCTTTGGCCCTACCGATCAGTGGTCCATCGCATCGCAAACATGGCACACCACCGATATGGGCAACCAGCAGGAAATGCTTGAACTCGCATTGCCCTCCGGTGAGCACGTTGAGGTGACCTTCGCCGAGGCCTCTCCCGATGAATTGCTGGCCGGGGAGGGCCAGGACCGCACCGGCAAGATCGAAGAGCTGATGCAGCGGGCACTGGAGTTCTCGGAGGCTAATCCGCCGCACCATCCAGGAACGCTACCGCGGTTCCCTGTGCCATCAGCGTCATACCGTGACACGATTGCGGTGCCGATGACTGTCCTGGCTGTGGATGATGCCGGAGCTCGCGGCCTTTATGCACCACCCCGTCAGGTGGGGATCAGCAATAAGGACGGGAGTCTCGTTGGCGCGGGGGAGTTTCCTGGATTTGAC
>DASYWM010000239.1:0-9234 GCA_035936075.1 Thermomicrobiales bacterium | reverse complement strand
TTGCTTCCTTGTTGGCCAGAGCGATGGCTTTGCCGGCCTCGAGTGCCGCTATGACGGCAGGGATAGCGTCGTGGCCTGACGTAGCAACAACAACAATGTCAACATCAGGGTGAGTCGCTGCCTCGATCAATTGCTGCGGTGAGGGTCGGTTTCCATCCGGTGATTCGTGGGCGGAGACGACCATGTCCGGGTGAAATCGGGCGACCTGACGTGACAGTAGGTCGTGCCTCAGCCCGGCGGCCATGGTTACCACCCGGAAGCGGTCTTCCATCGTTGCAATGACGTCCAGCGTCTGCTCACCAATAGAGCCTGTGGAGCCTAGCAGCGCGATACCGGTCATGACGAATCCTCCGTGGTGATCGACCCAATGTAGCTAGCGCAACGCCGGGAGCAACGCCCAGGTGACCGTGACGACAAAGATGAGCGCATCAATGCGGTCGAGCATGCCACCATGACCGGGGATCAAATTGCCACTGTCTTTTACGCCCGCGCGGCGCTTGAGCATCGATTCGCTTAGATCGCCGACCATGCCTGTCGCGCCGATAAGGATGCCGACGATGAGGGCGGTGAGTGGGTGAACATCAAGTCCAAACCCCACCACACACACCACTGACGTGGTTCCGGCTGCAATCAGCCCGCCGATGGCGCCTTCAACCGTCTTGTTCGGGCTCACGCGAGGGATGAGTTTCGTGCGGCCGACTGATTTGCCGACCAGATATGCAGCGGTGTCGGAGAGCCAGGTGATGAGTAAGGCGGTGAGAAATAGCCCAAGGCCCTCAGCCGTCGCACCTGAACTCGGCATCGCGTCAGCGAGCGATTGGAACCACTGACGGTCAACGGAACCTTCAGTTCCTCGAAGTGCGATCGCCGCAAAAGTGGGAAGCATCAGGTATAGCACCGCTCCGGTGCAGGTGGCCCAATCCCCAGTGTCACGAGTATCCGAACGAGGATGGAGGATGGAGGTGAGTGGAACAAGCATGCAGCATGCAACCACGAGGGGCAGATAACGGCCGTCGGGATAGAGCCAGGCCAGAAAGCCGGCCAGTCCGATGAGCAGATAGCCGACCACTTCAAGCCGACGCTGTCTGATATGGAGCAGGGGCAGGAGTTCACGGTAGGCGATAACAGTAACTACGGTGAATGCGAACGCGAAGATCACTCCGCCAACGAGCGCGGGGACAAGCCCCAGGATTACAATACCGAGCGCGGAAATCGATCGCTCGCGCACGGCGCTATCCGTTGGACGGAGGCGCGATTGCTCCGAACCGACGCTCTCGCTGGCTGTAGTCGACGACAGCTTCAGTCAGGTCGTCTGGCTGGAAGTCTGGCCAAAGCTTCGGAGTGAAGAAGAGTTCGGCATACGCTCCCTGCCAAAGCAGAAAGTTGCTCAGGCGCCACTCGCCCGAGGTGCGAATGATGAGGTCGGCGTCGGGTAGGCCGGGCATGTAGAGTCGCTCGGCAAACGCCTCCTCAGAGACATCTTCCGGTGCAACGCCATCCTCAATCATTTTCTTCACCGCGTGAAGGATCTCCTGGCGGCCTCCGTAGTTGAACGCTAGTGTGAGCACAAGCTTGTCGTTGTTCCTGGTCAACTCCATGGCGTCAAGCACGGACTGGCGGAGATCCGGTTGCAGTGCATCCAGATCTCCGATATGACGGAGCCTGGCGCCCTGTTGATGCAGCTCTTGAGTCTCGGATTCGATCACGTTGCCGAGTATCCGCATCAGTCCCTCAACCTCTTCCTTCGGGCGTCGCCAGTTCTCGGTTGAGAACGCCCAGAGCGTCAGGTACTTGATGCCGAGTTGGCCGGCACGATGCGTGATGCGGCGGATATTCTCGGTGCCCGCCTCATGGCCCTCGATGCGTGACAATCCGCGGCGAGACGCCCAGCGTCCGTTACCGTCCATAATGATTGCCACATGCTCAGGCACACGGTCGTTAGCAATCCCCGGGTGATCTTCCGGTGATGCGTGAGTTGCGACTGGGAGATGTCCGGAAGCCTGCTCCGCCATGCTAGACCTCGAGGACCTCTTGCTCCTTGGCCTTGCCAATGCTGTCGGCCTGCTCGACGTATTTCTTTGTGACAGACTCAAGCTCCGTGATCCCCCGTCGTTCGTCGTCCTCACCTATCTCCTTGTTATTAAGGAGGGTCTTGACGGACTGTATGGCATCGCGCCGGATGTGCCGGACCGCGACCTTCGCGTCCTCCACATGACCGCCGACCATCTTGACCATCTGCTTGCGGCGTTCCTCGGTGAGGGCGGGAATGGAGATCCTGATCAACTGACCATCATTGTTTGGGGTCAGGCCGAGCCCGGACGTCTGGATAGCTTTCTCAATCGGTCCCATACTGCCCTTATCCCACGGCTGGATCACAAGCAGGCGGCTCTCTGGGGCAGAAATGCTGGCGAGTTGATTCAGTGGCATGGAAGCCCCGTAGTAGTCGACCTTCACATCCTCCACCAGAGAGGGAGCGGCACGACCGGTCCGTACGGAATTGAGATGGTGGTGGAGCGAGTCCATCGCCTTGCCCATTCGGGTCTCGGTATCCTTGATGACATCCGCAACGGTCATTCTTCCGTCCTTTCAGTGGGGTCCCTGCGCACCGGAGACGGCACCCGAGCCGCTCGATGTCGGCTTACTGTGATGACGTGGAGGATACCAGAGTCCCAATAGAATCACCCAAGAGGGCGCGTGTGATTGCGCGTCGCGTTGATACATCGAAGACCAGGATCGGCAGATCATTATCACGGCAAAGCGCCATCGCTGAAGCATCCATCACCTTCAGATTGCGTTCCAGTGCTTCCTGATGGGTGATGTGGTCGTAGCGGGTCGCGTCCGGGTTGGTATGTGGGTCAGCTGAGTAAACGCCGTCAACCTTGTTCTTGGCCATGAGCACCATATCCACATCGAGCTCGAGCGCGCGTAGTGCGGCGGCAGTGTCGGTGGTGAAGTAGGGGTTCCCGGTGCCAGCGACAAGAATGACGACACGGCCCTTTTCCATGTGGCGGATGGCCCGGCGACGGATATAGGGCTCGGCCACTTCATGCATCGCAATAGCGGTCATCACGCGAGACTGGACGCCCTCGTTCTCCAGTGCGTCCTGCAAGGCAAGCCCATTAAGCACTGTCGCGACCATACCCATGTAATCTGCCGTTGCCCGATCCATGCCGGATGCACTTGCGGAAAGGCCGCGCCAGATGTTGCCGCCACCCACGACAATGCCCACTTGAATCCCCTGGAGATGGGCTTCTTGGACCTCCTGTGCCATCCTGACAGCGATGCTGGGGTCAATGCCAAAGGGTGCTTCTCCCATGAGCGCTTCGCCACTCACCTTCAGCAGGACTCGTCGAGTCTTTGCGGCATCTTTCACAGGCGGCACCTTTCCTGATGTGGGTCAACCCTGATCGCGGCTCGGAAAAAACGCCGTCCCCTGTTGGTAGGAGACGGCGTTCCCTTTCGGTGTGCGACTTACGCGTCGCCTGTGCTCTCGTCCGAGGACGTCTCACCCAATTCAAAGCGGGCAAAACGGCGGATGACGATGTTCTCCCCCAGTTTGGAAATGTTTTCCTTCACCATGTCCGAAATTGTCTTCTTGGCATCCTTGATGAACGTTTGCTCTGAGAGGACGACTGCCTTGATAGCAGCATCACGGTCGCCGAACTCGCGCTCGAGGGCCGCGTAGTCCTCTTCCTTGATCTCATTGACAGTGGCATAGCGAGGCGCCATCGCGGCGACCTGCATGGAAATGTCGTACGCCAGCCGCTTGAAATCTTCAGTGCGGGCGACGAAGTCGGTCTCGCAGTTGACCTCAACCATCGCGCCGATACGTCCTTGAGCGTGGATGTACGTGTCAATGAGGCCCTGCCGGGCCGCGCGGTCGGCTTTCTTGCCCGCCTTTGCAAGGCCCTGCTGGCGCAGGAAGTCGACCGCCTTATCGATGTTGCCGTCGGTCTCTTCAAGCGCGCGTTTGCTATCCATGATCCCGGCGCCGGTCTTGGTGCGCAGGGTCTTGATCATGTCGGTGGTAATCGCCATGGGTGCTCCTTCCAATTGTTGTGTGCAGTGGAAATTATTGTTTTCCATCGGGCAGGTGTGGACCGGGCCGATTTCCTGGCCACACTTGCCCGATGGAATTACTCGTCGCCCCCGGAGTCTCGCTCCTTCTCGGCAGCACCAGCAGCGGCATCCTGGGCTGCGACTGCGTCGGAGAAGCCTTCATCCTCCACGTGAGTGCTCTCACGTTCCGTGCGGCCTGCTATGGCCGCATTGGCGATGCCAGCAGTGATCAGGCGAAGCGAGCGGATGGCGTCGTCATTGGCCGGCAGCGGGTAGATGATGGGTGTAGGGTCGCTGTTGGAATCGACCATGGCAATCGTGGGGATACCGAGACGGGTAGCTTCATGTACGGCAAGATGCTCGCGCTTGGGGTCAATGATGAAGATAGCCCCGGGAAGCTGGGTCATGTCACGCATACCGCCAAGAGTCCGCTCCAGCTTATCCAGCTGGAGTTCCTTGCGAGCGGCCTCCTGCTTCGGCAGGTAGTCCCACTCTCCACGCTCCTTTTCGGACTGCAGGTTCTTCAGAACGCGAAGCCGGTTCTTGATCGTGACAAAGTTGGTGAGTGTTCCACCGAGCCAGCGCCGGTTGATGTAGAACTGGCCGCTGCGCTCCGCCTCGTGCTTGACGATCTCCGTGGCCTGCTTCTTTGTTCCGACAAAGAGGATGTGCCCACCCTTGGAGGTAATCTCGCTAACGGTTTCATGCGCTCTCTCCAGCATAGGAACCGTCTGCTGAAGATCGAGAATGTGGATACCGTTGCGCTCGGTGAAGATGTAGGGTTTCATCTTCGGGTTCCAGCGGTTTTTCTGGTGGCCGAAGTGCACGCCTGCTTCGAGGAGCGTTTTGAGGCTGACACGCGGGTTACGACGCGTGGTGTCTGTGGTTGCCATGTGGCTTTCCTTTGGGTGTTGGTCTTCCGCGCCGGTCAACCCGAGTGAGGACCGTACAGGAACTCCCCGTTCGGCACACCACACCCGGTCACGACACGTGTGTCATTGAATAGGCTCAGCGTTGGCCGAGCCACCCCAAAGTATAGCACCCTGGCTAGCCGGGACCACCGTAGCGTCACTCCCCGGACAGGTAGGTGGCGCAGGAACGAAGGGAGGGATGCAGTAAAGCATCCCTCCCTTCGTTCCTCATCCAGTAATCCTTGGGGAATTCACTGCGCCGGCTGGATAAAGTCCTCGACGACCCAACCCGTGGTCCCGTCCTCAGTGACGACCTCCCACCAGACGTACGTTTCACCCTCTTCTGGTCCACCATTGATGGTCAAGGTGTCGCCGGCCTCAAGGACAGCAATCGGGTCCCCTGACGTACTGGGGTCGGGCCGCAAGTTAATCGACTCCGTTGTGGTGACCGTGTCGCCGTCGGTGTAGGTATTGCCGCCGGTATCTGCTGGCGGCTCTGGAGGATCGGTTTCGTCCGCGGCCTGGGTGTCCCCCGTCTCTCCGGAAGTGTCGGCTCCAGCGGCAGGCGTCATCTCCGTCACCCCGCCTGGTGCAGTGGTGTCGGCGGGTGGAGGCGTGCTGATGATCTGCGCGGGAGGATCCGTTTCAGCAGCAGTTGTCACAAGTCCGATCTCTTCACGGGAAGTTGGCTCTGTCACATCCGGATCGTCATTGATCAAGCGATCTGCCCAGAACCAGAGCAGGCCGATCATAAGCAGGAGGCCGATCACCGGCAAGGCGATGCGCAGATAATCGGTCCAATACCTCTCTTCTGGCTGGTATTGGGCGGTTCGAGGGCGGCCCACGACGGTATCACGCGTGTCTCCGGATGCTCTGGAAGTTCGGGAGGCACGGGGCCGACGCTCCGGCTCGACCGGCTCATCGTCATACTCGTCGAAATCATCCGGGTCATAGTCATCGCCTCCACCGCCACCGCTGGCAAACATCATGTTGCCGCCGATACCGGCCAATCCAAGTGCCGGTCGGGGAGGAGCTGGTGAAAAGAGCTTCAGTGGGGAGGAGAATTTAGGCAGTTTCACGTTCGGCTTACCTGCATCATCTAGCGATTCTCCGGATGAATCCCTGGGCGGCTCCCAGAAATCACCTGAACCGCGGCTGCAATCGAGTTCCTCGCTCTGTACCTGATAACTCTGTCCCGGTGCGAACAACAGCGTATTTCGGCACCATCCGCGCCGCCATGAGCCCGCCGGCTCGAAATGTCGACATGTCCCACACCGACGGTCCGTTGCTCCCGACATGCGGTGTTTGAATCCTTCCGACAACTGATTTCAACTCTGGTCGAGCCAGTAATTCAAGCTTTTCGATGCGTCCCGGGATGTCCTCACGAGGTGCATCCCTCTCCAACACATAGTACCGCAAGGCCGCCGTCCCGGCGTCAGACACTCGCTTAAACGCGGCAGCGCCGAATATTGTGTCATCTCGGCGCCGCCTCCAGCGTGACAACGGATTGGGAGCAAAATCAAGTGTCGACGTTTTCCCGAGTCTCGTTGTCGCCGGCGCGAGCACCGTCCCACTGCTGTTCCTGTCCACCGAACCGGCGGATGAAGGTGCTCGGGGATCCGGTCTGAGCAGCCGGCTGAGGTTCTGCATCTTCATCGCTGGCTGGTTCACGTGGGCCCAACGCGGATGAGGATCCTTGTCCAACCGGAGCTTGGGAGCGGTTCCGGGCCGACCTGCCTGTGGGACGGCCGCTCTCACCGTTCATCTCAAGCTCACCCTCGTAGAATGCTCCCTCGTGGATAATGAGAGTTCTGGTGTTGATCTTGCCACGGACCCTCCCGCTCGGAAGCAGCAGGAGTTTGCCCCGACAGGTAATCTCCCCATCGAGCTCCCCGGCGACGGAGATGTTTTCGGCCTCAACACTGGCATTGACGTTGGCACCCTGCGCAATATGCAGCGTTCCTCGGCACTCGATGGTTCCCTTGACCTGACCCTCGATCCGAAGGTCACGAGTCGAATTGTATGTTCCGTCGAAATTGGAATATTGATCGATCACGCTGATCGATTCCTGGTTCTCGGCAGTGGTCTGGGGGACATATCCCCGGAAACCATCCTGATCGGCTGCTCTGCTGGACATCGTTCACCTCTCCGAAGGACTGGGCCAGGAAGATCCCACCGTGCGGGATCTAACGGACCTAGGATCCTGGCCGCATCCGGCGCTGTACTATCGGGGTAGATCCTGCCCGCTCAGCTCGTCCAGAACTTACCGTATTGTCGTTCGAGGACATGGTCAGTTTGCCGTTAATCGTGGCCCCCTCATGGACGACAAAGCTTGGCGCCTGAACGTCTGCCTCGACGACTCCCTGAGGCAGGGCCTCGAAGCGACCGAGCGCCCGAACAGTGCCATTGACTTGCCCGGCCACGATAACTTGTCGGGCAGTGACAACAGCGTGAACATCCGATCCTTCGGCCAGCCAGATGTCTTCCTTTGCGGTTAGGGTGCCCTCGACCCGGCCGAACACATGGATGCTTCCATCGGCTTCGACGTCGCCTTTCCAGAGCGCACCCTGAGCAACGACACTGATCTGGCTGTCCACTCCCGGCATGTCGGGCACTGCCAGAGCACCATCAATCAAGTCGTCCTCATCCTGATCCTGCGGCGCGGCAGGGTAAGATCCGAAGGAGTAACCTCCAGCGTCCTGCCTGTCATATTGTTCCGAATCGTTGAACCGGGTGTTGGGAAACCGGTCGTCCGCAATGTCGGGAACGTCCTTGTCCATCTCATCCTGCTCCGAGCCAGCTTCACCGCCGATCTGGTGGCGGAGGGCGCTCATCTGGCGTTGGAACTGGTCGACTTTATTGTCACGTCGGAAGACCACGTCTCCACCTCCTCACCCCGTAACAAGCGGTTGCACTGCTCGCGGAGTGATGATCGCATGCACCGAGCGCCGACCGTTGGGCCAGTGCGGCATGTAGTCAGATTCCCGCACGGTTGCGGGAAGCGGAACTGCCGAAGGAAGAAGCCTGCGACAACGAGTACGACACGGCGTGTTGCGTACTACTATCCACGATTGCTGCAAGTGTATGTACACTACGCGCGTTTGTCCAGTGTTTGTCCAAATGGCCAGGTGGTGGTGACGGGTAGTGGGGAGAGTGTGGAGGAAAGCCATGGACGGAACGCACGTACAACACTGACGAACCGTGTAGTTGACGACAACATGGGGACCACATTAGATGCTGGTACTTGTCTCACACCAGATTGCTCCAGTTGTATGCCGGCGTGGCGCAAAAACGATATTTCCTCCTTTTAGGTCGTATGCGCGAGACCCTTTCTTGCTGATCCGACGTGGATGCTGGAATCCCGGCAGGCCTGCACGAAAGGGTGTATAGCGGAATAGGCGTGTCTCACAGCGCTACGTCGTCTGCCGATAATGGGTGTACGGACGCTTGGCATGGCGAATGCAATAGACCAATTCAGCGCCGGAAATGTCCGGCGAGAAGACCCATACTTTTTGTAGCGCACGGCCCCGGAGCCAGATGTTCGGGACGTGACGAGGAGCGATCACAATGTCACTTGCGACTCCACGAGAGCTGTTGATCCATGAGCTGTCGGATACGATGAGCGCCGAGCACATCGTGCACAAGGTACTTGGTCAGATGGCCAGTGAAACCGAGAATACCGAAGCGCGAAAGGCTATGGAGCACCATCAGAAGGAGACCGAGCAACAGATCAAGAATCTGGAGAAGGTTTTCAATATGTTGGGAGAGCAGCCCGAGCAGACCACCTGCCATGCTGCCGAGGGTCTGAAGAAAGAACATGATGCCCTGACGGAAGAAAAGCCTCAGGGTCATGTCAAGGAGTTGGGCCTCCTGGCCGGCGCTGGCAAGACCGAACACTACGAAATTGCCAGTTACACAATGCTCCACCGGATGGCGAAGGACCTCGGTGAAAAAGAGGTTGCCGAACTGTTGAAGGAAAACCTCGACCAGGAAAAAGAGATGGCGCGGACAGTTGAGTCGCTTGCCAAAGAGGTCGGCAAGGAAATGAAGGTCGAGATGAAGGAGCAGGCCAAGCAGGAGAAAGAGGCCGAGAAGGCCGCTGCATCCTGACCTTAACAGCGGTCATATGATCAACAAGGCGGGGCGACACCGAAAGTGCCGCCCCGCCTTGTTGATCATCTGACAGCTGTTAAAGTCAGGATGCAGCGGCCTTCTCGGCCTCTTTCTCCTGCTTGGCCTGCTCCTTCATCTCGACCTTCATTTC
>DASYWM010000238.1:0-3915 GCA_035936075.1 Thermomicrobiales bacterium | reverse complement strand
CCTGATTACAAACATACGCGAAGAGCTTTTCGATTCTCTCCTCCCCACCCCACGCGTGAACGGCGGCTGTCATTCCCCAATGACCCGCCGTTCCTGCGTTCTCAGGAGGCGTCTACGGTGCGATATGCTTAAGATACATGTCATATCGTGCGCCATGCGAGACTTCCTCGCTCGCTGGATTACTCGCCGATTCCAAGGGACCAGGAACCTCATGGTTACGCCGTTTCCGTCAGCAGAGCCGGAATCCAGTGACGCGCCGAAGCGCATCCTGCTGGTGGAGGACGAGCCGGCGATTTCCGGGTTCGTACGTCGCGGGCTGATCTTTGAAGGCTACGACGTCACCGTCGTGACCGATGGGCGTGACGCCCTTGAAGCCATCCGCGATCGACCTCCCGATATTCTCATCCTCGACCTCATGCTGCCTAACCTCGATGGCATCAACGTCACGCAGCGCATTCGCGCCGCGGAGAACGCTGATGCAGGTGAGCGGCTCCCTATTCTGATGCTTACAGCACGCGATTCCGTTGCCGACCGCGTTGCCGGCCTGAATGCTGGCGCTGACGACTACCTGGTCAAACCGTTCGATTTTGAGGAGCTCGTCGCCCGCGTGCGTGCACTGCTGAGGCGCACGCGCCCACCTGCCGCGGCCCAGGCGAACGAGATCCTGCAGTTCGCCGATATCACGCTCGATCTCACCAGCCGGACACTCACTCGTGGCGAAGAAGAGATAGAGCTCACCCCTCGGGAGTTCGATCTCCTTGCGCTCTTCCTGCGTCACCCCAATCAGGTGCTGACTCGGTCGACCCTGATGCAGCGCGTCTGGGGCGAGGATTTCTACGGCGAGTCCAATGTGCTTGAGGTCGTCATTGGGAATCTTCGCCGTGCCCTGGAAATCAGCGATCATCCAAGGGTGATCCAGACCGTTCGCGGCGTAGGTTATGTCCTCCGGCAGCGCGCATGATCCCGGTAGAGCAGGAAACGCAGGCCGCTCCCGCCAGCACAACTTCCCGGGTTCCCCCGGAAGAGCTGCCGGGATCGTTCATTCGGCGCCGGGTTCCCTATCTCTTCTCGATCCGCTTCGGCCTCACCGCCTGGTATGCTGGGGTGCTCATCCTCACACTCGCGATCTCCGGCGTCGCGCTGCGCGCGATGCTCGTTCGCTCCCTCGAGCAGGATGCCGAGGCCCGGCTCATCGAGGCCGCGCGGGACATCCGGGGAATGACGTCGGAGACGGGTCTCATCACCGATCCGCGGGGAGACACAGGCGAGATGTCTCTCATCCTGCTGCCGGACTTCGACGCCGAGTCAATCCTCGCCACAGGGCTTTCGATCACCATCATTGATACAAGCGCCAGCGGCCCTCTCTTCGAAAAGGGCCCACTCTCGAACCGTTGGCCACAGCCGCAGGACTACCGGGCCTACCTAAAGCTCCGGGAGCCGACCTATTTCATCCATGAGATATCGGACCAATCCTTTCGCGGGCTTGCCTACCCGATCCTGAGCCGACAGGCGCCGGATCCTGAAACAGGGCAGCGGTCAGTGATTGGAGTGATATTTACAAGTGAGTCCATTGAATCCGATAACCGCGTTGTCGCCCGGCTGAACCAGGTCTTGCTGGCGACCGGTCTCGCCGGAGTCGTCGTTGCGACATTCGGTGGCTGGATGCTGGCCGGGCGGGCCCTTGCCCCCGTCAACCGCATCATCACGTCTGCTGATGACATCGCGAAAGGCAAGGGCGAGGTCTCATTGTCCCGGCGCCTCGACGTTCCCCAGACCGGCGACGAGATTGCCCAGCTTGCCGAAACCTTCAACGACATGCTTGACCGGATCGAGGAAGCCTTCGCGGCCCAGCATCGCTTTGTGGGAGACGCCTCCCACGAGCTACGAACACCGTTGACAGCGATCAAGGGGAACATCGACGTCCTCCGCCGGCAGATAGCATCCGGACGTGGAATGGACCCCGCCGATACCTCGGAGGCCCTTGCCGATGTCAGCCGGGAGACAGACAGGATGGGCCGCCTGGTAGATGATCTCCTCTCCCTCGCCCGCACCGACGCTGAGGGGTTCGGCTCGATTGTGAATCTCGATGCTGTGTCCCTTGACACCCTCGCCAGGGAAGCCATTCGCACCGCCGAAGTACTGGTCAATGGCCAGGAGCTGGTTCTCAACGCGCCGGTGCCGGTAATGATTCATGGAGACGGGGACCGATTGGTCCAGGTCATGCTGATTCTGCTCGACAACGCCCTTCGGCATACGCCTCCCGGTGGAAGGGTAACGCTCTCGATCTCGACGGCGATCGACCCGCATGATCACGTCACGTGTGCCTGCATCGATGTTGAAGACACCGGCAAGGGCATCCCGGCGGAACATCTCCCCCATCTCTTCGAGCGCTTCTACCGCGCCGAAGGCTCCCGTAGCCGGCTCGACGGCGGCACGGGACTCGGCCTCTCGATCGCGCTGTCAATCGTCCGCTCGCACCAGGGGTGGATCGACGTTGAGAGCGCTCCCGGTCACGGGACTCACGTCACTGTCTGGCTCCCCATGCTCGACGAAGATACCGACACTGACGGGCCAGCCAGCCGCCGGCTGCCCCGCATCCCACGCCGGCGCTCCTAGATTGGCGTAGGGGCGGACTCTATGTTCGCCCGGTTGAAGCGAAGGCGAACCCAAAAGGGCCGTACAGGCTCGATTGCCGCGAAATGCCTTTGGTTCGCCCGCACGCCGTCGTCAGGGCCGCCTCGTTCCGCGCTATGCGCCACCTTTGATACCAGGATCGGCCAGTTCCATGGGATCAAGCAATCTGTCCAGCTCAGCTTCGCTGAGATCCGTCAGCTCGGCGGCAACCTCCTTGACACGTCGCCCCTCGGCATACGCCTGCTTGGCGATCTTCGCTGCGTTGTCATAGCCAATGATTGGGTTGAGCGATGTCACCATGATCGGGTTCCTGTCGACCAGCTCCGTGATCCGCTCGGTGTTCACGGTAAACCCGGCGATCGCCTTGTCTGCCAGCACCAAGGACATCGTCGAGAGCAACTCGATGGATTCCAGCAGGTTGTGCGCAATCATCGGCAGCATCACATTTAGCTCGAAGTTGCCGTGCTGCGCGCCCACCGTGATCGCCGCGTCATTCCCGATAACCTGGGCAGCGACCATCATCGACGCCTCGGCAATGACCGGGTTGATCTTGCCGGGCATGATGGAGGAACCCGGCTGCAGCGCGGGCAGCACTATCTCCCCGAGGCCCGCGATCGGCCCGCTGTTCATGTGCCGGAGGTCGTTGGCGATCTTGATCAGCCCGGTCGCGTAGGCCTTCAGTGCGCCACTCACCTCAGCTGCCGTATCCTGGCTGGCCTGCGACTCAAAGTGATCGTCTGTCTCCACGAACGGGTGTCCCGTCCGTTCGGAGAGATTCGCCGCCACGCGCGCGCCAAACTCGACATGGGCATTCAAGCCGCTGCCGACCGCCGTGCCGCCGATGGCGAGACGTGCCAGGTGCGGCAACGTGTTCTCGATTCGCTCGCGGGCCAGCCGCACCTGCGTCTCCCATGCGCCGACCGTCTGACCGAGGCGCACCGGTGTGGCATCCATCAGGTGGGTACGACCGGTCTTCACGACATCGCGCAACTCCTTCGAGCGCTCGCCGATGGTCTGCTCGAGGTGTTCGAGTGCCGGCAGCAGATGCTCACTGATCGCGATATAGGCGGCAACGTGGATCGTTGTCGGAATCACATCGTTGCTGCTCTGGCCCATATTGACGTGATCGTTGGGGTGCGGTGGCGTCGCATCCGGCATCAACTGCCTTGCGCGGGACGAGATGACCTCATTCGCATTCATATTGGTCGAGGTACCGGAGCCGGTCTGGAAGAGATCAATCGGGAACTCATCGTCCCACCTGCCCTCGGCGACCTCCAACGC
>DASYWM010000237.1:0-2575 GCA_035936075.1 Thermomicrobiales bacterium | reverse complement strand
GTGTACCGCATTGCCATGGAGCGACGCGGCTATGCCCTTGGCCCTACGGCGTTCGCCCGCTCTTACACCATCGCGGCGCGTTACACGGGACTGCGGTATCTCTGGTGGACACTCACGGCCTGGCTAGAAGATCAGATGATGGACGAATGGGTGATGCACTACGTAAACATGATCCTCCGCTGACCACTGTCCCCGCCATGTTCGAAACGAAGGTATGTGCGACAGTCCGGGCTCCCCACTGAGCAATTGATAAAAACCGAACGCGTATTACACCACCTGTCCCAGGAAATCCACGTCATCACATTTCCCGTTACTCCCGGGTTTTGTCCTTCGACTTGATCACGTCCTCACTTTGACCTCTTGACAAACCCCTGCTCTCTGCTAGGATCGAGGTATCGAAACATCACTCGCCGGCCAACGCGACAGGCGGGACATGACCCTCCATACAACGCGAACCAGGCCAGGATTGACTGATGATTCGATAGTTGCCGGATCTCTGTATTCGCAACACCCGGAAGTCACCGAGGCTTCGCATGGCAGGCCGCAAGACGACCCGCGGCGGATCACCTCGAAACTCCGATTGATGCGAAAGCGAGAACCGGCCGGAAGGTCCGCAGGCGCGGATCAAACGGCGAGTATCCTGCGGCTCCGCGGTCGCGAAGTCTCCCGATCCTCACCCGATGAATCCAGCGCACGCGTCGCTTCCATTGATTCGCCGGTACCAGATGCCCGGCGAAGGACCAGCAGCGGCGGAAGCTCCACCGCGATGTTGGCGACCGTGATAGCCGATGCTGGATGGATGTGCGAGTCCACCTTATCGCTATCTCTCGTGAACCAGGCGTCAGCCGCAAACAACGTCGGCGTCAGAGGACATCGACACGGAATGCACCCTCGAGTGCAAGATCGGACTGACGAGCCACGGAACACACGGTCCTCGACACGCCGTTCCTGTGGAGCATGTCGACTGTCCTGATCGTTCGCTTCATCGTAGTCCGGTGAGAGTTTGCTGGCGGAATCCGCCTTCATGCTCATGGGTGGAACATCTACGAGAGGAGTTCAGGAGAGGTCAACAGGCGCACGATAGTCCATCAACTTTCATGATGCCGCCGACCCGCAACGACCCTTTCCGATCGATAGGCATGAAACACCTGTCGGCCCAGGTGGATGCAGTACAACCAGGAGCAGGGAGAGTTTGCGTATCGACGCTCTCGACAGGCCTTGGCGCCACCGCGTCGTCAACAACGGCTCCGGTGGCAAATCGCGGCAAGGTGACGTGAACGCCCTGCACGCGACAGACAGCCAAAGAGAATCATGTGCATGAGCCGGAGGATTGAATTATCCAGACCGGCTCATTGCATTGCACCCTAACTTCTCCACTGTAGACAACGTGCATTGAGATCGATATCTTGCAGACAGCCCGGGAATGACCACCCGGGGCGGTCCCAACATTCTTGGCTTCCCAAGGAACCCCTCGTCGCAGATGGTTCCCAAACGGCGTGACTGTCCGCCGTGACCAAACCCCGTCATTCTGAGCGCAGCAAAGGCTCGCTGACGGGCTCACCCCTGAGAATCCTGCACGAAGCGCATTGGAATCTCCGGCGCGTACTAAGACCATCGACGCACGACGGATATACCTTCGGACATCGGGAGACGTCCGAAGAATATCCGCCCGCTGAGTTGAGCGAGCTCAACTCCAGGCGCCGGTAGCGTGCAGTTTGGCAAGAAAAACCCCGGTCATAGGGACCGGGGTTTCCAGATATACACCTTGCGATGGTCTCAGCTATACCGTCTTCAGCATGATTGTTGGCTTGCGTGGTTTGGCAACCGCTTGCGCCGCAAGCTGCGTCGCGACCCGTTCCGCCAGATGTGCAAATGCCTGACCGGTCTCGGACTGCGGATGCGTGACGGTCAGCGGTTCGCCGGCATCGCCTCCCTCGCGGATTCCCATCTCGATCGGAATCTGCGCCAACAGTTCGACGTTGTTTGCCTCTGCCGTGCGTTGGCCACCACCTTCACCGAAGATGGGATATTTCGTGCCGCTCTCGGGGCTGGTGAACCAGCTCATGTTCTCGACGATGCCCAGGATCGGCGTCTTCACCTCCTGGAACATCTTCAGCCCCTTCACGGCATCGGCCAGCGCAACTTCCTGCGGCGTCGTGACGATAACCGCGCCGGAGATCGGGATCTTCTGGACGAGCGTCAGCTGCACATCACCCGTTCCCGGCGGCAGATCGAGCACCAGGTAATCAAGATCCTCCCAGTGCACATCATTCAGGAATTGGTTGATGAGCTGCGCTACCAGCGGGCCACGCCAGATGAGCGCCTTGGCCGGATCCAGAATGAAGCCAATGCTCATCACCCGAACACCATGCGCTTCCAGGGGCACAATCTTGTTGTCACGCATCAGCGGTCGCTCGTTGACGCCCATCATGAGTGGCGTGCTTGGACCGTAAACATCAGCATCCAGCAAGCCGACCTTCGCACCTGCCTGTGCAAGTGCCACCGCGAGGTTGACGGCGACGGTCGACTTGCCAACCCCGCCCTTGCCGGAAGCAACGGCAATCGTGTTCTTCAC
>DASYWM010000236.1:0-42797 GCA_035936075.1 Thermomicrobiales bacterium | reverse complement strand
TCTTCCGCACGCTGGAGCACCTGAAGCGCACCAAACGCACGGGCTGGATCGACAGGGGCGTCCCCCGGGAACAGGTCGAGTCGGTCGCGGACCATACGATGATGACCGCGCTGATCGCGTGGTTCCTCGCCCATGAGGACGGGACGCTGGATGCCGATCGGGTGTTGAAGCTCGCGATCATTCATGACATGGCGGAAGCGCTGGTGGGAGATCGCCCACCATACGAGGCAGACGAGATTCCCCCACCCGGCGACCTGGACGCACTGCGGGCATTCTTCAGCGTCCGCCACCTGAGATCACCGGAGAACAGGGCCGCCAAGCGCCAGGACGAGGAGCGGGCAGCCGCGCATCTGATCGCGCTCATGCCGGAGAGCATTGGCGAGGAGATGAGGTCGCTCTGGTCAGAGTATGAAGAGCAGAGTTCGCCCGAGGCACGCTTCGTCAAGGAAGTCGACCGGCTGGAGGCGTTTCTCCAATCCCGCACCTACCTGCGCGGGCATCCCGATATCCCGGTCCAGGGGTTCACCGACATGGCGCAGAAAGAGATCGACCATCCCCTCCTGACCGCCATCCGCGATGCGGCCCTCAATGTCGAGGACACGCCCGGGTGACTCTCTTTCTCGATCTCAGTGAGAAGGAACACCGTCGTCCAGAGCGCTAAAGAAGACCGGGACGAACTGACCGCGATGTACGGCAGGGGCCGCCCTCGTGGCAGCCTGCCTGCTCCCCCGGCTTGCCCTGCGAGCCGGCATCTCACGCCACTCTACGAACTGGCCCCAGCCATCAAGGCATCTATCCGGCGCTGCCGCTCGGCGCTCGCATGGTTGACGGCGGCATTGTCGGCTTCGAGGACTCCCCGATCCTCGTCCAGGTGCAATCGCGCCGACTCCAGCGCCTGCCGGGTTGTCTCCGGAGCCGAGCCACCAGGGATCGTGCGCGCGTTGACGAAGGCCCACGGATCAAGCGCATTCGCGACGAATTCCTGCGTCACATCCAGCGATCTGCCCAGCACTTCGCTGCTGACCTCGTTCACAAGTTCGGCAGTGATCGGCACATCGTCGCTCATCGTACGGCTCACGATCCGGGAGACGATGGTGTGGGCTCCCCGGAACGGGATACCGTGCTCCTGCACCAGCGCATCCGCCAGCGCCGTCGTCGTCGTATTGCCCTCCGCCGCACGCTGCTCCATGCCGGATACGTTGAACGCCGCCGTCGACAGCACGGCGGCCAGGAGCCGGAGGACCATCTCCGCGGCGTCGAACGCCCGGTTCAGCGGGACGAACATCGGGTCCTCAACATCGTTGGTGTCGCCGAACGCCGCCGAGTGGATAATCGTTTCCACGGCCGACGCCTCGCCATAGACCCACCCGATCCGGACGCGCACATGCTCCAGCACCACCGGGTTGCGCTTCTGCGGCATGATCGAGCTCATCTGGATGAAGGCATCGTCGATCCGGATGATATCGACGTCCTTCCGCGCCCAGACCAGTAGGTCGTAGACGAAGCGGGAGAGCGAACCGACACAGTTGACCAGCGCTTGGACCGACTCCAGGAGATGATCGTTCGCCCCTACTGCGTCGTACCCATTCTCGACATAGCCGTCAAACCCCAGCAGATCCGCCGTTAACTCACGGCCAATAGAAAAACTGGTCGTCGTAAATGCAGCAACGCCGAGCGAGCTCCGGTTCGTCCGCCTCCAGGCGCACGAGAGCCGATCGCTGTCGCGCTCGAGCGGACCGAGCACCCCAAGCAGGTAGTGCGCGAGCGTTGTGGGTTGCGCGGGCTGTGTATGCGTGATGCCCGGCATCAGCGTCTCGATATGCTGCTCGATCATGTCCAGCAGCACGGACCGCAGATGGAGCACCTGCTGCCGTGCGCCAACCAGGCGCTCACGCAGCATCATCCTGCTCATCGCGGCGGCGAGATCGTTCCGCGACCGGGCAATCTGCAGATTGCCCCCCGCATCGGGTCCCACCAGCTCGATCAGCCGACCCTCCACCGCGAAGAAGAGATCCTCGATCTCGGGCGAGTAGCGAAACGCCTCAGCACCCTGTTGCTTCACCGCACCCAAGGCGGTAAGCAGCGCCGACGCCTGGGCCGGATCGAGCACGCCGCACTCCGCCAGCATGATCGCATGCGCCTCATTGGCTGCGATCATGTGCGCAAAGAGATGCTCCTTACTCTCCTCAAAGGCCGGCTCCAGCACGTTTTGGGCATACGCGGGATGCGGAAACGTGCCCGCCGTGTCGTTGGACATAGGTTCTCCTTCAAGGACAGTCGTGATCATTCATAACCAGGAGCCGACACGGACCTGTACGGGCGGACTCCATGTCCGCCCTGCTGGGCAGCAACCGTCCTCCCTACCCCTTCAACCCGGCCAGGGCAATGCCCTTGATGATATGCCGCTGGAAGATCAGGAAGATGATGATTACCGGCACGGTCGCCAGCGATGCCGCCGCCATGATCAGGTGGAATGAGCTCTGCGCCTCGCTCGAAAAGAACGCGATCCCAACCGGCAGCGTCCGCATCGTATCGGACCTGATCACGATCAGCGGCCAGATATAGGCGTTCCAGTTCCCGAGAAACGTGAAGATACAGAGCGCCGCGACAGCCGGCTTCACGAGAGGCAACCCGATCTTCCAGAAGATCCGGAACTCGGAGAAGCCGTCGAGCCGGGCGGCGTCGATCAGCTCGTTGGGCAGGCCCATGAAGAACTGGCGCATCAGGAAGACACCGAACGCGCTGATAACGCCCGGGAACATGATGCCCCAGTAGGAGTCCGTCCAGTTGAACTCGATCGACATCATGTACCAGGGAATCACCAGCATCTCGGTCGGCACCATCAGCGTGCTCAGGATGAGCAGGAAGATGGCGGTCGACCCGGGAAACCTGAACTTCGCCAGGGTGTACCCGGCCAGCGAGTCGAAGAAGGCGACGCTCAGCGTCGTGATTCCCGCCACGATGATGCTGTTCAGGAACCACCTGATGTAGCTGGTGCGCTGCAACACCTCCGTGTAGTTCCCCAGCGTCGGGTCTGGCGGGATCAGCGAGAGCGTGTAGATGTCCTGCGCCTTCTTGAGCGACGACACCACCATCCAGACAAAGGGGAAGATCATCGCCAGCCCGCCGAGCAGGAGGATCAGCAACAGCGCAATCCGGGCCACGCGGCGACGCCGCTGGTCCCGTCGCACACGAGCCATCGCAGTCCGTCTCGAAGCTGCTGCGTCGTCATTCGTTACCCCTGCCAGGGGAACGCCGGGTTCATCCGGGAAGTAGGTCTTTGTCGTCATTCGGTATCTCGCTGTAGCACCTTGAGCTGGAAGATCGTGATCGCCAGGATCATCAGGAAGAGCACGACCGTCATGGCGGAGGCATAGCCCATGTGGGAGGGCAACGACTGGAACGCCTCCTGGTAGACGTAGAGCACCATACTGATGGTGCTGTCGAGCGGCCCGCCCGTGCCCCCGCTGCTCATCGCCCGGATCTGCGTAAAGACCTGCAGGTTGCTGATCACACCTGTCACGATCAGGAAGACCAGGGTCGGGTTGATCTGGGGCACCACAATATCCCGGAACTTCTGCCACCCGGAGGCGCCGTCAACCGAGGCCGCGGCAAGGTAGTCTTCGGGGATGCTCTCCAGCCCCGCGAGAAAGATCACGACCTGAAAACCAAGGCCGTGCCAGACCGTTGTCGCGATGATCGAGTAGATCGCCATATCGGGGCTACCGAGCCACTTGTATGGCCCAAGCCCCACCCAGCCCAGAATGTCGTTGAACAGGCCGTTGGGCATGTACATCCAGCGCCATACCCAGCCCACGGCAACCAGCGACGTGATGTAGGGCAGGAAATAGAGCACCCGGAAGAAACCGGTATACCGGATCATCCGCTGCAGCCCCAGCGCGATCAGCAGGCTGATGATCAACCCGGCCGGAACCCCGACACCAACATAGATCCAGGTGTTGCGCAACGATTTCCAGAAGGTCTCGTCGTCCGCCATGGTCCGGAAGTTCTCGAGCCCGATATAGGGACGATCGAGAGCGATGGGATCCCACTCATGAAGGCTCATCCAGAAGGCGTAGATGGTCGGCCCGATGCGGACAAAGAGGAAGAAGAAGAGCGGGATCGCGATGAACGCGTAGCCCCAAAGCCATCGTCGTCGCTGCAGACTCAAACTCATGGATTGCCGTCCAGGGAGTACAGGCAATGGCGCGCCCCCGAACGGGACGCGCCACGGTCACCCTCGGTGACTAGTCGAGCTGTGCAAAGTACTCGTCAAGCTCCTCTTGCACCTGTGCCTCTGCCTCCGCGACCGCCGTCTCGGCGTCCACGCCGTTCAGCACAACCTGATCGAAGGCGTCGATGACTGCCTGCCGCAGGGTGGATTCGTTGACGAAGAAGGTCGCGTAGGAGTACGGCAGCGACTCGATGAACGCCACCAGCTTCTCGTTCTCCAGCAGGGCCGGGTCGCTGGCAAGCGCCTGACGCGCCGGCAACTCACCGATCGCCGGTGTCCAGCGGCGCTGAACCTCGGCCGAGGAGAGGAAGTCGATCCACTTCGCCGAGGCGATAAGCTTGTCGCCCTCCGCCGCGTTGCGGGTGATGCCATTGGCCCAGAAGGAGGCAAAGCTGGCCTTCTCCTTGTGCTCCGGCAGCGGCACGACGCCGTAGTTGAGGTCCGGCGCATCGATGGCCAGGGACCCGAGGCGATACGAGCCGTCGATGTGGAGCGCCGCCTTGCCGGCCGCGAAGGCCGTGGCGCCGTCCGTCTGGAAACCGGCCTGCGTCACGCCGTGCTCCGTCAGGAAGGAGACCGCGTACTCGAACGCCTCGATGCACTCCGGCTCTGTCCAGAGCAGCTCACGCCGGTCATCGGTATAGGGGATCTGGCCGTTCTGCCGGTTGAGGGCCTCGCGCCACCAGTTGTGGCCCTGGCCGCCGATATCCCAGGTGAAGCCGACCACCTCGAAGTTGTCGCCTTCCTTCTGGACCGTTGCCTTGGCAACCTCGACCAGCTCTTCCCAGTTGCTCGGCGGCTCCACACCGGCGGCCTCGAGGATGTCCTTGTTATAGAAGAGCGCCAGCGTGCGCACCGCCGTCGGGAGCGCGTAGTACTCTCCCTCCACCTCGGCCACCTGAACGGTGGGGAAATACGCATCCCGGATTACCTCGGCCGGGAAGATGTCCTGCGGCAGCGGCACGAGGAACTGCTGCTGCACGTAGGCGGGGATCCAGCCGTAGTAGACGTTGAGCACGTCCGGCCCCTCGCCCGCTTGGACGGCGGCGGCGACCTGCTGGCGGAAATCGTCGTACGGGAAGTTCACATGCTCGACCGTGATGCCCGGGTTCGCTTCCTCGAACTCCGGGATCAACTCTTCGACCAGCTGGGTCTTGGCGGCCAGCTCGTACTGCCAGTACTGGATCGTCACGTCGCCGCTGAGCTCCAGCGACCCGGTACCGAAATCAGCAGGGCCATCAACCGGTGAGGCCGCCGGTGACGCGTCCTGCGCGCTGGCGCCCAGCCAGCGGGAGGCGCCGAAGGCACCAGCGG
The DNA here is from genome assembly GCA_035936075.1 of Thermomicrobiales bacterium. Lineage (GTDB taxonomy): Bacteria > Chloroflexota > Chloroflexia > Thermomicrobiales > UBA6265 > UBA6265. The sequence continues at coordinate 37,249 of DASYWM010000236.1, read as the reverse complement.
AGGCGGCACCATACTTCAATACCGAACGACGATCGGCCGCCCGGCGCAACACTGATTTTGGATCAAACTCTGAAGAACCCATTGCGCAACTCCTGTGTGTTCGCCGCCGGATTCAACCGGCGACACGTAAGTGCGGATCAACTGGGCCATCGCCCCGCGAACCCTGTGGACATGACGCGGTCGCGACTGCCAGCCAGACGTAATGAAAGCTTGCATTTATCATCGTCCACCATGCCCCACCATGCAAGAGAACGAGCACATCCCGCCCCCACCCTGGCCGATCCAGCCCCTCGAACGTGGCTTCTACGAATCCGGTCGATCACTGGGGGTGAACGTGTAGGTGCCACATCTGCGAAGCAATAGCCCGCGCGGAGCGAAGCGTTGGGGCAATAAGCTTTGCAGCAATCTGCAATGGGATTGCCACCGACCCCTTGGGTGTAGGTGTATGGGGTGCGAGTATAGAGAAACCCGGTGAGGCGGTGGCACGAGTCGTGATGAGGGGCATACCAGAACCTGTCCCTGACAGGACGGAAATCGAGACGACACGCCGTGAAGTAGGAAGGAGAGATGCATGTATATCGGTATCGGAGCACTGATCCTGATCATCATTATTCTGATCCTCATCTTCTAGGAGGCCGAGATACACCCTCAAGCCGTCTCTGGACTAACTGAGGGCCGAAAGGATGTCGCCACCCACAACCGGCGGCACTACCGGGACCGCACCCCTTTCTTTTTGCAGGGCTGCGGTCCCGGTCATTTACAGGACGCCGATTCCCCGCGATCCCCCCGCTTCTTCCTGCTGTTCTTGCCCGGCGAAATGGTCGGGTCCTATGCAGTACTGCTGCCAACGACCCAGCGCTGGAGAAGCCCGGCGCGCTCCCATAGGCAGTTGACCGGCTGCGGCCCATCGCTGCGGTCTCAATGATGGTGGAAAACGCCGCAGTTTTTCGCTGGTGTAGGGGCGAACTCCATGTTCGCCCGATTCCCTTCCGTAGCGGCCGTACTTGCGAAGCAATAGCCTGCCCTGAGCGGAGTCGAATGGGTCGGCCCAATGCCGCGTAGCGACCCCCATGGGTGAGCCTGCACAGCAGGCGAGAAGCGGTAGCGACCCTTCGCCCGGTGTCCGCCGATGTCCTCGATGCCTACTGGTGCTGTCCCTACCCTGACACGCGTCCAATCCGTCCTGCCGTGGCGCAATTCGGCGTCCTCAATACGTATACTAAGTAGGGCCCGTCGCTTCGCACCACCATGGCGATCATCCTTGCATGGTGCAAATGATCGTGATCATCTTGGGCGCCGTGCTTCCCCGCCAACACCGTCATTCTGACCGGAGGGAAGAATCCCCGTGCGAAGCACGTGCAATCAAGCACATTCCGCCCAGGCTGCCACATTTCACCCCACGATCCGGATAATGTGGCAGCCTGAAGAAATCCCCGTCACCGCAGGGAAAATCAGCCCCCGATCTCCCTTAGGCTGCCACCGGCCAAATTGTTTCATTTGGCAGCCTAAACGGCTATCCAGCCTGCCCCTCAGCCGCCTTCCTCGCGTCGATATCGCCCAGGGGCACGTTCAGGATCCGCGCCGCGTTGCCGCCGAAGATCAGCTGCAGGTGCTCGTGCGGCATGTTCATGAACCGGCAGATGCGCAGCTGGTCCTGCAGGTACCGCAGCGCAAACCCGCGCGGGAACCAGCTCGAATCACTGCCGAAGAGGATCCGCTCCGGCCCGACCGTCTCGTAGAAGCGCTGGAACAAATCGTCCAGCGTCAGCTTGTAGGGCATCCATCGCACCCACTGGTTGGACCCGGAGGAGTCCACGTTCACGTTCGGGCACGACCAGCAGAGGAAGAGCAGGTCGGTCACATGCTGGATGCCGAAGTGCGGGATGATGAAATCGACCGTCGGGAAATCCCGCGCGACCGGCTCCAGCACCGCCGGCGAGATATTCGGGTGATACGAGATCCCGCCAGCCGCGCCCAACATCCCGAAGTGACAGAGCACCGGGATCCCCAGCCGCTCGCACGTCTCCCAGACCGGGTAGAGCGACGCGTCGTTGATCAGGATCGGGATCCTGGGCGCCATCAGCTTCAGCGCCTTCAGGCCCAGCTCGCCCACGGCCCGCTCCAGCTCCTCCCCGGCATCCGGCCGGGTAATGTCGTGATGGGCGAAGCCGATGAAGCGGTCAGGATACATCTTCACGACCCGCGCCAGCTCATCGTTGTCCCGGCCGGTCACGAAACCAATGCGCTCGATGCCGTACTTCTCCAGCTCGGCAACCCAGCGGTCAGCCTGCTCCTCGCTGCTGCGCGGCTCCGTCTCCGGCTCGGGGAAGTCGAACGCCATCCGCCACTGGTGGCGCATCCGCTCCAGCTGCTGCGTGCGAAGCTCCTGCCGCTCGACAGCCGCCGGATTATCGATCCTTCCCGTCTCCCGGGTGCGGCTCCCGCCCTGGCTGGCATCGCCCCTGATCGGGAAATGCGCGTGAACATCGATGATATGCAGATCCTGAAACACCAACCGCCTCCATCTGATCCTGACCGGCATGTCGCCACGCCCGCCCCAAATCCGTTAGACGCGCATCGTACCAGCCAGGACAGGCACCCGGAAGAGAAGAGGCCCCGCCTCCGAACCGTGAACGGGCTGCCCTCCTGCACCATGCCACCGGTGCCCGCGGGCAATGGCCGCCTCCGCTTTGAACCACCCAACGGGGCTGAGGGACACCCTCATCACGTCCCTGTCACGTATCATCGTCAGCATCATGCCGGCCCTTCGTCGCCACGTAACGAGATGAGGTTTTCGTGCCCGAATATGGCAATGTGGTCGCCCTCGCGGGCGGTGTCGGTGGTGCAAAGCTGGTGCAGGGGCTCGCCGCCGTCCTTCCCAAGGATCAGCTTAGCGCGATCATCAACACGACCGATGATTTTCGCCTGTACGGCCTGTACATCAGCCCCGATGTCGACACCGTCATGTACACGCTCGCCGGGCTCGCGAACCCCACAACAGGCTGGGGCATTGCGGGGGATACCCGGGCAACCCTCGACGCCATCGCTCGATACGGTGAGGATCCCTGGTTCACGCTCGGGGATCAGGATTTCGCCACGCACATCCTCCGTAGCCACTATCTTCAGGAGGGCGCGACGCACACCACCACGACGGCCCGGCTGGCGGCAGCTCTCGGCATCGAGGCGACACTACTCCCCATGTCCGACGACCCGGTAGCGACCGAGATCCTTACCGCCGACGGGTGGCTGGGGTTCCAGGACTACTTCGTGGCCCGGCGCCATGACGACGAAGTGCTTGATGTCCGGTTCAAGGGCATCGAGGCGGCAACCCCGACGAGCGAGGTTCTGGAAGCCATCGCGTCCGCCACTCTCATCATCTTCTGCCCCTCGAACCCGGTCGTCAGCATTGGGCCCATCCTGGCGCTGCCGGGAATCCGCGAGGCCCTGATCGACGCCGAAGCGCCCATCGTGGCCGTCAGCCCGATCATCGGTGGACGGGCGCTCAAGGGCCCAGCCGACCGCATGCTGGCATCCCGGGGCGTCGACGTGTCGCCGCTCGGCGTCGCGGAGATCTACAGGGGCATTATCGACGGCATCGTCATCGACCATGCCGATGCAGCGCTCGAAACACCCCTGGCCGAGCAGGGGTTGCAGGTGCACGTGGGCCAGACCATCATGGGAGACACGTCCGACCGGGGACGGCTGGCACAGGAGATTCTTGACGTGGAATGGACGCGCGCCTGATGCGCACGGTCGCTGTCGTTCCGATTCGCGGGGCGCACGGGGCAAAGACGCGATTATCCCCGATATTCGCGGAGCATGAGCGCGCCTCGCTCGCCTGGTCGATGCTCACCCATGTGCTGGACGTGCTGGACGCATGCCCGGGTATCGACACAACCCTGATCGTCACCCGCGAGTCCGACGAGACGTTGCGCCAGATTGGCCCGGATCCCCGGCACACGGTCCTGTTTCAGCCGGTCGAGCACACCGGGCTCAACGCCGCGCTCGATCTCGGCCGCGACTGGGCCCTCACACATAGCTATGACGCGATGCTGGTCCTGCCGGCGGATCTCCCGATACTGGCCCCCGCCGATGTGGAGAGCATGGTTCGGCCCGATGCTCCTGCCGTGATCGCGCCGGATCGCCATGGAAGTGGGACCAATGCCCTGTTCCTCCGGCTCGATTCCGCACACCCGCAACAGTTCGCCTTTGCGTTCGGGAGCCAGAGCTACCACCGGCACCACGCAGAAGCAGACCGGCTCGGTATCCAGATGAAAACCGCAAGGGCTCCTGGTCTTGAGTGCGACCTCGACAGCCCCGAGGATTGGCGGGATCTGCCGATCGCGATCCGCCAGCGCCTGCTGGATTGCGTCCAACGCGCGGAATCGATGGCGCGGTAGCAGGGAATCCGGTGTGCGGGGCACACGCCACCACATCCATCATTCTGACCACCGGGAAGGATCTCCGGCGAAGCCATCAGGTACACGGTTGACCTGCAGCAAACTCAGGATCTTGGGCCGGGCCGCTGAACGCCCTCACACAATCGTCATTCTGGGCGAACGCGAAGAATCCCCCCGGCGAAGCCGATGCCCGGGCGGCAGTAGAAGTGGGCATCATACGGAATTCAGTCGATCAATGCATGGACGTGTAGGGGGCAACTCCATGTTGACCCGATCGGCGAAGCAGCACCAACCCCCCGAGCGTGCCGAATGGGTCAACCCCGGGGTGATACCTTGCGACACGTGCGGGATTGTTCATCCGGATTGCGTATCAGGTGTTCCTGATGCTGCGGCGCTACAACTCCGCGTTGAACATGCCCTCGGCGTCGAACCCGATATCCATCGGCTCCCCGATTCTCACGATACCGTCCATCCCCTCCAGCTCCGCCAGCAGCGGCTCGGAGAGCAGCATCTGGGTCAGGTGCTTCGTGCTACGGATGCGGAGAATCTTCGCGGTGCCCTCCTCCACCCTCAATGCCGAAGCGATCGCGAGGGAGAGTGCCTGGCGGTCGTTCTCAACCGTGATCGGTATCTTCGCGCCTTGCGGCGCCTTGGCCGTCAGCATGTTCATGTAGGTGGGAATCGGATCCATCGCCTCGACCGCGCGCCGCAGGGCGAAGTCAAACATGCCGATGCCGGATGCGTTACCCTCGGTGTCCTCCGTCAACCCGCGCACAACCGCTCGCTGGATAGAGGGACGATCCTCGGAAAAGTCGATCTCGTTCGCAACGCCGCGGTGGACAACATTGGGGTCTGCCCCGTCACCGCTGATGTCCTTGCCGATCTCATCCACGATCAGGACATCGACCTTCGCGACCGGCGGCAAGACCGCCAGCATGCCGCGGGCAATTTCCAGCAACTCGCATTCCCGCTCATACATCCCCTCCCGCGGCACCGCCTCGATCAGGGCCATCTTGCTCAGCCCGTTCTCGACCAGGGCGATCCCGAATGGGATGTTCACCTGGGACAACGTGTGCTGCGCAACCCGGGGGATCAGGTCACCAAACGTCCCGATCCCATGGCTATGGAACCAGCTTGCGCCGTGCTGCTTGCCCAGCCCGATCGCCAGCATCTTCATCAGGCCGGACTCGGTCGGGCCGCGAAAGGAGGTATGCGGCTTCACGCGCCCGATCGGGATAACGACGTCCGCCTCCTCGTAGGCGATCCGGTCGAACCAGACAGGCACGTTCCCCTCGATGGTGCCCAGGTGCACCGTCTCCATGCTGGCACGGATCGGCGCGCCCATGGTCTCTTCGGTAACACCGTAATGGGCAATCACCTCCCGCTGCCCCTCGGCGGTCGCGCCACCATGGCTCCCCATCGCCGTGATGATGAAGGGCTCCGCCCCGAGCCCTCTCACTTGATCGACGACGGCGCGGAGCACCTCGGCAATCCGGTCGATACCGCGGCTACCTGCCGTCAGCGCGACCTTCTGGCCCGGCCCAATCGTCGACCGGATCTCGGGCCGCGCAAACTCCCGGGCAATGGCCTCCCCGAAATCCCCCACCGATGTGTCATCGAGCCGTTGCTCGACCAGCGCCCAACGTGGCAAGGTGACATCAGTGAAAACATCCAGGGGATTTTCGGTCTGGGTGTGTGCCATCGTCATGAGGGGCTCCTTGGGCGAAGATGCGTGTTTGCTACATTGTACGGAATCGCGCAAGATCCGCACGCCCCCTGGTGATATCGGAGCACTGGGCAAACAATGAGAGGCGGCCGAAGTGGCCGCCTCTCATCCCTGGGAAATTCCGGCTCACCATCGGTTGTTCCCGTCGCCACCTTCGACATCGAGCCTGATGTGGCATCCCCGGAAGCCGTCATTGTAACCAATCCAGAATGACTCCTCCCGCTGCTCGGCGCTGCCATGCGCGCTGGGATCATCCCACGAGGTACCGGCGGCATCTCCGGCGATGCCCGTGATATCGATCGCCTCGTTCAGGTCCCGGCTTCTGATAAGCCCACGGGCTCGAGCGTCCTGCCCGAACATCCCGGCCAGGCAGTCGGCCTGAAGCTCATGCTCGATCGTGTACTGCCCGCCCTCAAGCTCGGGGTCCATCGCGGTCGTGAGACCCAGCAGATTCTGGACGTGGTGCCCCCACTCGTGGGCGATCACATGCTCCCAGGCATAGTCACCGATGTTCTCGACCATCGCATCGCGGAAAGCGGGGTCGTAATAGATCGTCTCATCCAGGGTGCAGTAGTAGACGGCCATCTGCGTGATGTCGTTCTCGACGCCGCAGCCAGTGCGCGTCGGCTCGACCAGCACGCCTACCATATCCACCGGTGGATGGTACGCGAGACCGGCATTGTCGAAGATCTGGGCCCAGAACATATCGAGGTTCTGGTACATCTCGGTTTGGTACGGAGTCTCGTAGTCTACCGTCCACTCGTCCTCCTCCGCAACGTCCTCGGCGTCCACCTCCATGTCGGCAAAAAACCAGCGCCAGACCTGCCCATCGTTCCAGAGAATCATCTCCGCGGAGCGGATGTCTTCGTCGCGGCCAGCCTCAACCTCGACGGAATACTCCACGACTGCGACATCTTCGTACTCGTCGCCGGTGGCATCCGATTCCCAGTCGTCAAAGGTGATCGACTCGATCTCCGGCTCATCGGCGGGCACCGTCCGGTCCTCATCTGAGTACCAGTTCACGAAGGCCTGGCGCGGGATGATCCCGCGGGATTCCGGCGCCATCGCATCGTAGAGGCGGTCCAGGTCACCTTGACCTTCGAGCCGCAGGAGGTCGATGACGGTGCGCACCACCTCCTCTTCTTCGTCCTCCGATTGCCTCGCGCTTGCCGGTGAAGCACCGAAGGTGCCGCCAACTATGAGCCACAGTGCCAGCGTGGCAAGCACGGCTTTCCTAAGTGATGTCAGCATGATTGATCCCCTGGCCTGGTCAGCGTGGCAAGCATCTACCCTCCGGGATGCTCGCGCCGGTTCATATGTTCCATTGGTACAACGACGGGAACCCGTCGACGGGTTCCCGGTTTGAGCAGGACCGCGCCTCGTTGACGAGGGTGATCAGCGTCCATATACTGATACTCGGTATCATCTTGGAGGATCTTGTTCCTGTTTGTGTGCCCCATTTGCCTTGTATCTTGCCGTCGGGCTCATGCTGGCCGGCACTGCCCCAGTGAAGGATTCGCCGTTTTATGTCCCAGTCCCGAATATTGGTAGGGATGCCCCTGCTCCGCAGGGCCTCCGTGGCAATCATCCTCGCGCTTCTGTTCGGTCTCCTCGCCCTTTCGTCACCGACCAGTGCCGCTGATGGCGATCCGATCAAGGTTGTCGCCTCGTCCAGCATCCTGGCGGACTGGGTCAGCAATGTCACCGGCGACTCGGCTGACGTTACGTCAATCGTCCCGGCTGGTGGCGACGCCCATACGTTCGATCCCGACCCAGCTACGGTGGCAAGTATTGCCGACGCGGACATCATCTTCGCGATCGGTTCCGGGTTCGAGCCCTGGCTCGCCGACATGATCGAGGCATCCGGCACTGAAGCTGCCTACGTCGAGGTGACCCGGGATATGACGCTTCTCGGTGCCGACCACGAAGACGAGGAGAATCATGATGAGGACGAGGGTGACCCTCACATCTGGGGCGATGTCAGCAATGCTATTTCATCCGTTGAGCTAATCGGCACGGCCCTTGCCGAGGTGGACCCGGACAACGCCGATACCTACAGGGCCAATGCGGAGGCCTATATCGAGCAACTGAAGGAGCTTGACGGCGCCATCCGCGAGCAGGTGGCCACTATCCCGGAAGCGAACCGAAAGCTCGTCACCAGCCACGATACCTTCGCCTATTACGCCAAGGCATACGGTTTCGACATCATCGGCACGGCGCTTGGCTCATCCTCGAGCGAATCCGGAGACCCGTCAGCGAAAGAGATCACGACACTCGTCGAGGATATCCAGGAGGCGGACGTACCGGCAATCTTCGCAGAGAACGTGGTCAACCCGTCCCTGATGCAGTCGATCGCCGACGAGGCCGGGGTCGAGCTCGCCCCCACGCTCTATACGGACGCGCTCGGCGAGGAAGGTTCCGACGGCAGCAGCTACATCGGCATGATGACCTACAACACCAATACCATCGTCTCTGCCCTCGGTGACAGTTAAGTGATCCAAGAAAGACCCCGGCAACGATGGACCGAGGCTCACTCAGGTTCATACATCGCCGCGAGTGTTTCCATTCAATGAACACATCAGGTCAACGTCATCTGCTGACCGGAGTTTGGCGCTGACGCCTACTCTGTTACGTCGAGCGGGAAGGCGCAGCAGAAGCGTCCGTTGAAGCCGGAGGTTTGCCGGCGGCGCGGATGTTGGAGACCCGGTTGAGTGTGTCGTACCAGAACGGTGCGCCAAGAGCGATGGCGAACATCGTCACGAGAAGCCCTGAGATCTTCGTGAGGAGCCAGCGAAACCAGTCACGTGCGTCCGCCTCCTCACCATCCATGCCTGGCCGGTCACTGTAACCAAACGGCAAGCTCGTCTGATCGAGTTCGTCGAATATCTCACCTACGCTCGGCGCGGGCAGGGAGCCCTCCGCGCTGTCGGTGGACGGGGTATCGCTCACCTCACCATCGTTTGTCTCTGACGGCAACACCCCGTCACTCGCGGGAGCCGCGGCTTGCTGCTCCGCTTGGGCAACGAGCGCGGTCCGCAAGCCGGGATTGGTCGCGAGGCTGTCATAGAGCCGGAACATGTCGGCTCCGATACACAGGGTGACCGCAGCGGCGATCATGAGTAGCCACCACTGCGTGCGCCGTTTGTATACACCTGAAGCGCGATCCATGGCGTCGTCGAACCAGCGCTCTATGCTGAGCCGCGCCCGGTCCAGGCCCGTCTGGCTTTCGGCGAGCATATCGATCAGTCGCCCACGTATGGTGTCGTCGGGGAATCGCTCAATCAGGCGGCGGAGATCGTCCAGCGTTGCTGCCGCGGATAACTTCTGCCTGGTTTCGTCGTCAAGCGAGGGATCTGCCAGGCTGTTGACGACCTCCTTGACTTGGTCGACCGTCAGGAAGAGCTGCTGCGGGTCGCGGCTTTCATTGATCAGGCTCGACAGTGCTCGCCCGATCGTCTCCCTGGGCGTCAGGTCCGCAGCCCGTTTCTCGACCGCTCCAGCCATCTCTTCCGCTGCCCGCTGGACATCGCCGACCGTGATCGAGCGACCGGTGGGGGGAGTGATGGTATCGAAGAGGGCGACAGCGAATGTCCGGGACGGGATGTAGCTGGGCTTGCCTGCAAAATCCTTCCGGGTCCCCTGGCCTGCACCTACCTTAACGCCAGTCGTCTCGGCGCGTGTGCTCCCCATGGCCTTGATCAGCGGGTGGCCGAGAACTTCCCGTACCAGGTCTTCGTCGCACAGGATATTCTGGATCGCCCTCTCCAGGTTCCTGGCTCGCAGCTTGAGGAAACCCGCGAGGAGCTCATTGATGCTCGAACACAGCAGGCTCAGGAGGGTATAGATGAATGCGAGTCCCAGCACCACCTCAAGGATGGTCGAACCAAAGAGCCCCGACATGGCCGCCCTCGCTTCATGCTAGAGGATGCCGTACGACAGGATGAATTGCGGATGAGAGGGCCCCGGTAGCCCCATCATGCTCCCAGGATGCAACACTGTCAAGCACCACATTGACGCGGGGCAGTGGTTCCGCCACAGTTGACCCATCTTGCGGGCAGATCCTCTGCCTGACCGGCCACTGTCCCATCCCCGGAGTGCTACCGCATGTCGATGTTCTATTCCCACTCGTCTTTTCGCGCCAACGTGCTCGAGCTCGCCCCTGTCAGCCGGCCGGTCGTCGGCACCGCCAACATCCCGGGCTCCAAGAGCATCACGAACCGTGCACTCCTGATCGCGGCACTGGCCAACGGCGAATCAATCCTCACTGGCGCACTCTTCAGCGACGACACCCGCTACATGGCCGCCGCCCTCAACCAGCTTGGGATCCGGATTACGGGAGACCAGCAGGCAGAGTCATTCACGGTCGTGGGATGCGGCGGCAAGATCCCCGTCCATGAAGCGGACCTCTTCGTAGGCAACTCCGGCACGTCCATGCGCTTTCTGACCGCCGCCGTCGCGCTCGGTCACGGTACCTATCGTCTCGACGGCGTTCCCCGCATGCGCGAGCGACCGATCGCTCCCCTGCTCGACGCGCTTGATCAACTCGGCGTCAACGCCGCCAGTGAGGAAGGCACCGGCTGCCCGCCGGTGAGGATCGTCGCGGAGGGCCTCCCGGGCGGCGCGGTCACCCTCCCCGGCGACAAGAGCAGCCAGTACTTCACCGGTCTTCTGATGGCCGCGCCCTACGCCCAGCAGGGTATGACCATCAAGGTCGATGGCGACCTCGTCTCGAAGCCCTATATCGAGATCACGGTCGATGTGATGGCAGCCTTCGGGGCCGAGGCGGAGATCGACGACGAGACCTGGCAGACATTCCGGGTGGAACCGGGACAGGCCTATGGGGGACGCCTCTTCCATATAGAGCCGGACGCCAGCAACGCCTCCTACTTCTTTGCCGCGGCGGCGATCACTGGCGGGGAGGTCCGCGTCGAAGGCCTGGGCACCGACTCGCTGCAGGGCGATCTCGATTTCGTCGATGTCCTCGAGGCGATGGGTGCCGAGGTTGAGATGAGGGAGTCGGAGACGATCGTACGTGGGCCGACCGATGGCGCGCTGAAGGGCGGCGACTTCGACATGACCGAGATCTCGGACACCGCCCAGACTCTGGCAGCAATCGCGCCCTTTGCCGACGGACCGGTGACGATCCGGGGCGTTGCCCACAACCGCATCAAGGAGACCGATCGCATCAGTGCCGTCGCCACCGAGCTGCGAAAGCTCGGGCAGGAGGTCGAGGAGTTCGAGGACGGGATGACGATCACCCCGCGTCCCGTCACCCCTGCCGACATCGAGACCTACGACGATCACCGGATGGCGATGAGCTTCGGTGTCACGTCGCTCCGGGCCCACGGCATCCGCATCCTCGACCCCGAATGCACTGCCAAGACTTTCCCCGATTACTTCGAGCGCCTGATCTCCCTCACCGGAGCCGAGCGGATGTAGCCAGCGTCACGGACTCAACGCCCCCTTCCTGTAGCCCCGCACCCTGGCCGAGCATGGGGCGCGAGAAGCGAAGCGAGCCCTTGTTGTGCGAGAACCGTTGGTGACGCGCATGGCGTGCTGCTTCACGACAGCGAGTTGACACCCTTCGGGATACAGTCCTGCCCGGCTCGTGAATGCGTCTACGTAATACACCACGCAAACAAGACCCCGGGCGTTTTGCCCGGGGTCTTTCGTTAGCATCGCTTTTCCCGGCGGACACTAGAGCCGCTGGTACTCCTCGAGGTCGAGGACAAACACGGTCGCGGCGGCGGGCTGTGACTGCCCGGCGCTCTGGGCATCCCCGGTCGCGTGCGCGTGCCGCCGGATCAGGTCAAGCACGGCGTCGACCTGCTCCTCGTCCGCGCCGATCATCAGCGTGGTGTTGCCGCGGCGCAGGAAACCTCCGGTGCTTGCCAGGCGGGTCGCGCGGAACTCCTCCTCGAGCAGCGCATCGACGACAGCGTCGGCATCCTCGTTCTGGACCACAGCAATGATCAGCTTCTTCATGTCTCTCTCCCGCACGACCACGATTGGCCTGCTATCCGGTCGGTCGCGTCATCCTGGGCCGACTATGCGTGCTCAGGACGATCGGTTGATTTGCCCCATCGAAGGACTCCCCTTCGCTACAATGTCGTCCATGCTGTCCCACACTGTATCACGATGCAAGACGGTGCATCTCAACGGGTCTGTGAGGCGGGTGGGAGCCAGAGGGAACGCATGTTATCCCCCTGCACGTTGGTCCCGTTTGCCGGTCGAAACCCCTGTTTCATGACACGCGCTCTTCTCCCGGATCACCGACGCCCGGTCGAGAGCTTCCAGCGCTGGTTTTCCAGATAGCTCTGGAGAATCACTGCCGCGGCGACCGCATCCACCCGTTCCTTGCGCTTGTTGCGCCGTGTCCCCTGTGCGATCAGCGACTGTTCGGCAATTGAGGTGGATAGCCGCTCGTCCCAGTATTCCACCGGCACCCCAACCTCCAGCGCGAGCGCATCGGTGTACGCGCGGACCTCAGCCGCTTGCGGCCCCTCCCGGCCAGAAAGCCCGACCGGCAACCCGGCAATGAGCTTGGCCGCATTGTAGCGAGCGACCAGCTCCTTCAGTTGCCCGGCAACGTCGGACTGCCGCGCAATCATCGCGACAGGGCTCGCGATCATGCCCATCTCATCGCTGACCGCCACGCCGATCCGGCGCCCACCGATATCCAGCCCCAGCAGGCGCTCACCCATCTTCACGATCCGTCTCCTTCGCCGGGTGAGGGGCTCGGTGCCGGCTCCCCGGCATCCGATGCAGCCGGCGCTTGCTCGACATTGATCGTGATGCGATCCCCCGTCTGCGGCATTCGTCGCGCCCACCAGCCGGGGCTCGTCGACATCTCCCACGACTCGAACGCCTCGACCCCAGCGAGCGTCGATTCCGCCCCATCCCACGATTCCCCGGCGAGGTCCTCTGACAGGTCCTCAAGCACGGACTCGTCGTAGACGGCATGGGCCAAGCCTGATGCCTCGACCTGGTACTGGACGTTATCCGGGGCCTCGGCGATCACCGCGGGCTCGCTTAGCGTCACGCTCTCGGGATCGAGCGCGTACCCCTCCGGGACCTCTTCCTGGAGGGCAGTCCGGAAGAACTCCAGCGTCTGCTGCTCGACCGTCGCCGCGTCAAAGACGAGGCCGGTCGCGTCGACCGTGCCAGTGGCGGTGATCTCGTCCAGCTTCTCGCCAACCTGGGCGGTAATCTCGTAGGTTGGCTCGCCGGTATCCACCGATGGCACGACCACCGACTGCCCTTCCGGCAGCTGGGCGATCCAGCCCTCTGCCGCCGCGCGGTCCAGATTGGTTGCCACCTCCTCCCGGAGCCGATCGATGTCCTCCTGTGCCACCACCATGACCTCGATATCGGTGCCGCCCTCGATCGGGGTCTCGCGGTTGCTGTAGAAGACACCGAGATCGGCCAGGCGGCCGGTGAGCAGGCCAGCCTCGACATTGCCCGCAGATCCCGGTGCCGTGGCGGTGACGCCCACGGAGGCCTCCCCCGCCACGCCGTTCGCGGCGGGTGGAACCTCGACCGCTTCGTTGGTGGTAAACGTGGGCCCGGCGTAGACGGAAAGCTCTGTTCCCGCAGGGACGGTGACCGGTGCCTCTCCCGGGTTCCGGAGCAGAGCGCTGCCGGAAGCCGTCCCCTCCGGCGTCCGCTCAACACCGGTGGTCGGGATGGTGATCGTGAAATTGACCGTCGCGGAGCCCTGGGTGGCGTCCGCGGTGAAGGCGATGTCGCTCGGCAGCTGCGCGCCGGGGGCGGCCACGCTGTAGAGGAGCTGATTGGAAACGTCCTGACGGCGGAGCGTTGCATCGACCGTAACAGCGGGCATGTAGTACCAGCCCGCGGCGGCCAGGAGCAGTGCCACGACCAGGAGCACCCCAACGATGCGGCCGATGTTCTTCGCGGTGAGGAGCTCCTTCGGCTCGTTCAGGTATTCGAGCGAGCTGATCCCCTCATCATCGTCGCTGCGTTTCGTGTACGTGTTGGTCTCGATGACCTCGCCACGCCGTCGCCGACGGGAACGCGTACCTGGCTCAAGCTCGACTATCCCGTCGTCCTCATCGTCGTTCTTGTTCCAGGTGCCGAAGGCCCGGGGCGATCCCAGCATCGTCGGGGGCGGGCGCCAGCCGTCGTTTGGCGACTGCGCACCCGCATCTCCCACATTCTTGATGCCGAACATCGATGACAGCTGATGACGGAGCCGGTCGTCCGTGCGCAGCGAGAGCGAGATGCGCTCCCGCTCGGCCAGCTCCTTCATGGTCCGAAACTCGGTTGCGGTCAGCAACACCGGGCAATGGTCCGGGATATCGATCACCACCGACTTCCCGCCGTGCTCCCGCAGCTGCTGCAGGATGACGGGGAGTGAATCGTTCGGGTCGATGGTGATCCTGACCGGCGGTTGCTGGCGATCCGTGCTCATCAAGCGCCCGTCTGCCCGGTCACGATCCCGGCGACCGCCGCCAGGGCGGCATCGATGCCCTCCGGGTCCTTGCCGCCCGCCTCCGCGAGCTCTGGCCGGCCACCGCCGCGCCCGTCGACGTGCGGCGCGATCTGGCGGATGATGTCTCCGGCCCTCACGCCCTGTGATACCACATCCGGGGTAACCATCGCGAGCAGGCTCGGCCGCTCATCCACGACGGCACCGAGCACGATAACGCCCGATTGTAGGGAATCGCGCAGCCGGTCACCCAACTGGCGGAGGCCGCCCTTGTCGGTCACATCGACGCGACTCGACAAGATCTTGACCCCGTTGACCTCCACCGCGTTCTGGAGCAGGTCGCCGGATTTCGCGCCCGCCAGCTGGCCGCGGAGCTTCTCGATCTCCCGCTCCTGGGCCCGGGTGCGCTCCTGCAGCGCCTTGACGCTGAGCGGAACCTCGGACCACGACACCTTCAGGTCACGCCCGAGTTCCTCGATCAATCGCTGCTGCCCGAGCATGCGCTCGACCGCGGCATTGCCAGTCAGCGCCTCAATCCGGCGGATACCGGAGGCGACGCTGCCCTCTGAGGTGATAACGAAGGGCCCGATCTCCCCAGTACGGTCCACGTGCGTGCCGCCACAGAGCTCCTTCGAGAAATCACCGATCTCCACGACGCGGACCTTCTCGCCGTACTTCTCGCCGAAGAGCGCCGTCGCGCCCCCGGCGAGGGCCTCCTTCTGGTCCATCACGGTGGTCTGGACGGGGATGTCCTGGGTGACCTCGTTGTTGACGATCTCGACGATGGAGCGAACCTGCTCCGGCTCGACCGCCTCCAGCGCCGTGAAGTCGAAGCGCAGGCGGTCGGGCGCCACGAGCGAGCCGGCCTGGTGGGCCTCGTCGCCGATCACCAGCCGCAGGGCCTTGTGCAGCAGGTGGGTCGCTGTGTGGTTGCGGCGGATGTGCAGGCGGCGCTCGGAGTCGACCTGCGCCGTCGCGGACTCGCCGACACGGATGAAACCCTCCTCAACGATGCCCCGATGCACGAAGAGGTCGGGGGCGGGCCTGCGAGTGTCGTCGATATTAACCAGGCCGGTTTCCGTCCGGATCTCGCCAGTATCGCCGACCTGACCGCCGGACTCGCCGTAGAAGGGCGTGCGGTCGAGCACGATCTCGACCTGCTCGCCCGCTTCCGCCTGCTCCAGATTCCCGTCCGGGCCGAGGATCGCGACGATCCTCGCGTCGGCCCGCGTCGCTTCGTAGCCGAGGAACTCCGTGCGCGGCTGGATCGAGGCATAGAGATCCGCCCGCTCGCGGCCCTCCCTCCTGAATGCGGCGCCACTGCGGCTCGTCTGCCGCTGGCGCTCCATCGCCAGGCGGAAGCCCTCCTCGTCGATGGTCAGCTCCTCTTCCGAGGCAAGCTCCGCCGTCAGATCGTAGGGGAAGCCGTAGGTATCGTAGAGGCGAAAGACCTCGTCGCCCGGGATCACGCGCTGCCCACGTTGCCGGAGCTCGCCCGTGAGCACCTGCAGGCGGTTCATGCCCGAGGCGAGGGTCTTGCCGAAGCTCGCCTCCTCGTAGGCGATGACCTTGAGGATCTGGCTCCGGCGGTCGGTCAGTTCCGGGTAGGCCTCCCTGAACTGCTCGATCACCACCTCGGCGAGATCGGCCATGAAGGCCTGTTCGATGCCGAGCAGGCGCCCGTGGCGGATCGCCTTGCGCAGTACGCGGCGCAGCACGTAGGCGCGCCCCTCGTTGCCGGGCAGCACGCCATCGGCGATGAGGAAGACGGAGCCACGCACATGGTCGGCGACGATCCGGAGCGACTTGTCGATCTGCGGGTCCGCGTCGTAGGTCACGCCCGCGAGCGCGCTGGCCTTGGCGATGATCGGCTGGTAGAAGTCCGTCTCATACATCGTCCGCGCGCCCTGTACGAGCAGCGTCAGCCGCTCCAGGCCCATACCGGTATCGACGCAGGGCTTTGACAGGGGCGTGCGGACGCCATCCGCGGTGGTGTTGTATTGCATAAAGACGTTGTTCCACGTCTCGAGGTAGCGGGGGCAATCGCACCCCGGTCCGCAGTCCGGCTGCCCGCAGCCCCACTGCTCGCCACGGTCAACGTAGATCTCCGAATCCGGGCCATTCGGCCCGACAGGACCGGCGGACCACCAGTTGTCCTCCAGTTTGGAGATCCGCTCCTCTGGCACGCCGATCTGGTCGCGCCAGATCAGGTAGGCCTCCTCGTCCTCCGGGTGCACGGTCGGGTAGAGCTTGTCGGCAGGGATCTTCATCCACTCGGTGAGGAACTCCCACGACCACGCGAGGGATTCTTCCTTAAAGTAGTCGCGCACGGAGAAGTTGCCGAGCATGAAGAAGAAGGTGCTGTGGCTCTCGTCGCCGACCTCGTCGATATCGACGGTGCGGAAGCACTTCTGGACTGAGCACATGCGGACCGCCGGAGGCTGCTCCAGCCCGAGGAAGTAGGGGGTCATCTGCTGCATGCCCGCCGTCGTCAGCAGCACCGACTGGTCTTCGGCCGGCGGCACGAGCGACGAGCTCGGGACATGAAGATGCTGCTTGGATTCAAAGAACTTAACGAACTTGCGCCGGATATCGATACCCGACTGCCAGGGGATACCCAGGTCGTTCACAGGGGTCATGGTCGTGGCTCCAGAGGGGGTGTCATGTCTCCCGACACCGCCCGGATTCTCCAAACGCGGGCTAGCGCGGCAACGACGATCCTCGGGGATCGCGAGCCAGGGGGTGAGCCGCGTTTGCGTTGGCGGATGAGTCAGTGATCGCTGCCGCGGTAGCCTCCGCCTCGCCGCCATAGGATGTGGATGTGGTGTGGGACGGTGAGGACACCTGCCATGAGGACATGAAACCGTGATCTCCAGCAGCGAAGCAGCGCGTCATTCGCCAGGGCGATGATGTGCCGCGCCCATGACAATGATCCCGGGCCGATGCCGGGTGCTCGACCATTGTGCCAAACCATGACGAGGTGCGGCAATTAATGGCCCCATGGTGCTCGATTGGACGTGCTTCGCACGGGGATTCCCGGACGAGCCCGTAAGGCGAAAAAAGGCTCGCTTACGCTTCTCGGTGGTGCTGCCAACTCGGCCATGGGGTCGCTTCGCTTCTGGCCGTCACCGAGGGCTTATCATGCAACCCTCGCAGGTACGGCCCCTATGAAGATGCTGAATTGCCAGAACACCCGTCCCTCCCCTATCGTTCTTTCCCTGATACGTCCTGCCAATGAACCAGGAGAGAATCACTCATGTCCTTTAATGACAAACCTTTCCGCTTCGGTGTGCAGATCACCCGAACGCGCACCGGCGACGAGTGGCGAGAGACCGCGCGGCGTGCCGAGGCCCTGGGCTATGACGTCTTCCTGATGGCCGATCACTTTGGCAACCAGTTCTCGATCGGGCCGGCGCTGGCCTCCGTCGCCGAGGTGACGAGCACGATCCGCATCGGCACCCTGGTCTGGCAGAACGACCTGCGGCATCCCGCCCTGCTGGGCATGGAGGCCGCGACACTCGACGTCCTCTCCGGTGGCCGCATGGAGTTTGGCATTGGTGCGGGCGGATCGTTCCCGCCGGAGTACCCGTGGACCGGCATCCCGCTCGATCCTCCCGGCACGCGGGTGAGCCGCCTCGCGGAGGCGCTGCCGGTCTTCAAGCGCATCTGGAGCAACGAGCCCTTCTCGTTCGAGGGCCAGCACTACACCTTTCAGGAGTACACCGGCCACCCGAAGCCGGTGCAGCAGCCCCACCCGCCGATCATGATGGGCGCCGGTGGCAACAGGATGCTGAAGCTGAGCGCAGAGCACGGGGACATCATCGGGCTCCTCCCCAGCATGCTGGCGGAAGGCGGGTTCGCGGACAACGAGATCAGCATGGAGGCCTTCGCCGCCAAGGTTGAGACCATCCGCGCCCATGCAGGGGAACGGTTCCCGGAGATCGAGCTCAACATTCTGGTCCAGATGTTCGGCGTCACCGACGACCGGGACGCGGAGATCGAGCGGCGTCGTGTCCAGATGGAGCTGAAGGACGAGGACATGGGCTGGTTCGACTCGCCGATGGTCTACATCGGGTCGGTCGAGGAGATCGTGGCGCGGATGCAGGAGGTGCGGGAGCGCGTGGGTGTCTCCTACTTCGTGGTCTTCGAGCCGATGATGGAGGAGTTCGCGCCGATTGTGAAGGCCTTGGCGGGGAAGTAGCGGATGGGGGTCGGTTGAGCGAGTGGGTCGCCCCTAGGAACAATATGGGGTCGACATGGAGTCGACCCGTACGGGTGATTGCCCGCAAGTCGATATCGAATGCGGGCATACGCGCCGGAAACGCGAACGTAGTGAGCGGAGCCGTGTCGAAGAATCCTACGCGAAGCGGTGCCCAACACACACTGACTGCCCCTAGCGCGGTTCACTCACGGCTGGGGCTGGTCGACGTTGGCTTCGCCTGGGATTCATCGCTTCGCTCTGAATGACGGATCTGTTGTGAAAGGGCGCGACGGTTACAGGAACACGATTGCGAGTACCCACCGAGCAGTGGAGTATTCCTGCGACCTATGCGCTTCGCGTAGGATTCTGTTGGCTGAGCCCTCAGGGCGAAAAAGGCTTGCTCCCACTTCTTGGCGGCTCAGCCAACTTGGCT
The DNA here is from genome assembly GCA_035936075.1 of Thermomicrobiales bacterium. Classification (GTDB taxonomy): domain Bacteria; phylum Chloroflexota; class Chloroflexia; order Thermomicrobiales; family UBA6265; genus UBA6265. The sequence continues at coordinate 18,037 of DASYWM010000236.1, read as the reverse complement.
TGGCGTGAGCGAGCCTTTGCTCCGCTCTGAATGACGGGTTTCCGGGCCGGGGCTACCGATGGCTTAGGTCAGTGACCGCCCATCACGGGGATCGTCTCTTCGGCGCTGCGAGGATTGCCGGTGGGCTCGCCGGGGCCGGGTGCCGCGCCACTCTGGAGCGGGATCTCCTTCAGGAAGAGCGCGACGACCAGCGCCACGATGACGAACGGCACGGCGTAAAGAAAGAGATCGGTCAGCGCATCGGTGTAGGCACCGAGAACCAGGCCACGAACGGGCTCCTGCAGGTTCTGGATGGCCTGGATGTCGCCGGTCGCTTCCGAGCTGAGCTGACCCGGCTGGACACCCGCCTCCCCCATCGCGTCGACCAGGTGAGTGGCCAGCCGGCTGTTCAGGATCGCGCCGAAGATCGCCGTGCCGATGGCAGAACCGAGCGACCGCGTGAATGTGAGCGAGCTCGTGGCGACGCCCATGTCCCGGAACGGCACCGCGTTCTGCACCGCCACCGTGATCGTCTGCAGCGTGAAGCCGAGCCCCAGCCCGAAGACGAAGGCGTAGACCGCGATCTGCCAGTAGGGCGTGTCCACCGAGAGCTGGCTGAGCAGCAGCAGCCCAACGATGATCAGGAAGGCGCCGAGGATCGGGAAAATCTTGTACCGGCCAGTCTTCGTAACCAGCAGCCCGGAGACGATCGACATCGTGAGGATACCGGCCACCATCGGCACCATCGCCAGTCCAGAGCGCGTCGGCGACATCCCCATCACGCCCTGGAAGTAGAGCGGCAGGAAGATCACGCCCCCGAACATCGCGACACCGGAGAGGAAGCCGAAGGCATTCCCCACCGAGAAGATCTGGTTGCCGAAGAGCCGCATCGGCAGGATCGGCTCGACCGCTCGGTTCTCGGCAACGATAAAGGCCAGCGTGAGCACGATCGACGCGATCAGCAGTGCCAGGGCGCGCGGGTCGCCCCATCCGTAGTGATCGCCGGCCCAGTTCACGTAGAGCAGCAGCAAGGAGACCGCCGAGACAACCAGGCCGGCGCCGAGGTAATCGATCCTGTGGTCGCGGCGCATGACGGGCATCTTGAGCGAGATGGAGGTGATGACGAGCGCGGCGATGCCGATCGGGACGTTGATATAGAAGATCCAGCGCCAGTTGATCGCATCCGTCAGCCAGCCACCGGCCAGCGGCCCGGCAACGCTCGAGACACCGAAGACGGCGCCGAAATAACCCTGATACCGCCCCCGTTCGCGCGGCGGAACGACATCGCCGATGATCGCCAGCGCGATCGACATCAGGCCACCGCCGCCGATTCCCTGGATCGCACGGAAGATGATGAGCTGAGGCATATTCTGCGCCAAGCCACAGAGGACCGATCCCACAAGGAAGATCACGATCGCCGTCTGGAAGATCCTCTTGCGGCCGTAGAGATCGGAGATCTTGCCCCACAGCGGGGTGCTGGCTGTCGAAGTCAGCAGGTAGGCCGTCACCACCCACGCGAGATGCTCCAGGCCACCGAGGTCGCTGGTGATGCGCGGCAGTGCGACACCGACGATACTCTGGTCGAGCGCGGCGAGGAACATGCCGGACATGATGCCGATCATCACGCCGACGATCTGGGAGTGGGAGAGATACTGGGGCCCATGATCGGGGCCCGACGCGGCCGATGCCGGCATCCCTGTCGCAGGTTGCTGCTTCACGCGGTGATCTCCTGAAGTGTTGAGACGTGTGGTGTTCTGAGTAGATCGAGCATGAACTGAGGTCGATCCTTTTCTGTTAGGGAACCTACCAACCGGTTGGTAGGGAGGCAGAAACCAACTATACTAACGAGAGCTACTAACGTCAATGTGGGACTTCAGGAAGGGTATCCGTGACAGAGGTTTCGGCAGCAACGCCTACGGGGGCACGAGAGCGCATCCTGACCGAATCGTTCCGGAGGTTCTCGGAGCTCGGGTTCGCGGGCGTCTCGATGCAGCAGATCGCGGATGCGGCCGGGGTGACCAAGGCGACGCTCTATCACCACTTTCAGGATAAGGAAGACCTCTTTGTCGAGGTAATGCAGAGCGGTTTCGCCCGCTCGGAGGCGGGCCTCGCAGAGACGGTGAATACCGGCCAGTCACTCGGGGAGCGACTTACCGCCTTCGCGACCTACCTCTTCAGCTCGGAGCGGGCCGATCTCAACCGTCTCTTCGGGGATTTCCACCAGCACGTGAGCCCGGAGCGCCAGGCCGCCTTCTGGAAGACCTACCAGCGGCCATGGACGTATCTTGAGGGGCCGATCAAGGACGCCATCGCGTCCGGGGAGATCGCGCCCGGCAACCCCAACCTCATTGCCCGGGTCTGCTTCACCGCCTTTGTCGGACAGATGCAGATTGCCCGCTTCGAGCCTGATGCTCCGCCACCGGACGCCGCCCTCGCCAGGCAGATCGTCGATATGCTGCTGAACGGGCTGCGCCCACAGTAAGACTTGGGGTCAATTGGGCGAATATGCAACTCGCCCATACGGTTCCCCCGGTGTGGATCCGGCGCGAAGCGATGCTCGCAAGCATGGCCTTCGCGCGAGTCATTCGACCCCGAAATCCCTCTCCAGAGGTTCAACGTCAGTTAGCGTTACGTCGCTTCGCATGGGTTTCATCGGACTGCGTCCCCTAAATGACGAGAAGTTCCGTAAGGGTCGACATGGAGTCGACCCTTACAGGCGCATTGTCACCCGAACCGGGCGAGCACCCAATCCGCGATCGGGCCGGCCGCGCCGCCATCGCTCGGGCTGAACGGTGCGCCGCCGGGGAGAGACTCGACCACCAGCCGATCTGACCCGGGAATCCACGACGCGATCCGGTCCGCGATGTGCTGCTCGGCCTCCGGCGAATCCTCTCCTGTCACCACCAGAACCGGGGATGCCAGGGCCTCGAGATGCTCCGGCAGGATCCGGAATCGTTCTTCAGCGTCGAGGGAGGCACTCAGCGCCTGGACACTGCGTCGCACCGCCGCCAGGCGCGGCTTCGTCAGCCGATCCTGCCACCCCTGGCCCCAGCGGCGATCCAGATACCGGTTCAATGCCTTGTCCGCGAGTCCCTTGTAAGAGTGATCGGCGGCCTCGCGGTTGGCCTTCCTCGCTCCTTCTCGTGCCTCGCTCACCGCGTCATCGGCCTCGCCTTCGAGGATCGAGAGCGCATCCGGCTCGATCAGGACCATGGAGGCAATCCGGTCCGGACTCCAGTGGGCGAGCTCCAGTGCCGAGATCGCTCCCTGCCCATGCCCGACCAGATGCACCGCATCGGTCACCTCTTCTGCTTCCAGGATCGCCACGACATCGTTCGCCAAATCGGTGCTCGAGAGCGTCCTCCCGGCCAGGCCGGAGCTGGCACCGTGGCCGCGCGCATCCGCGAGGATGACCTTCGCCTGCCCCTCCAGTCGCTCCCGCAGGGGGCGCAGGGAGATACGGTCCCCGAGCGTCGCGTGGAGCAGCACCACGACCGGACCGTGGGCCGGACCGGCGACCTCGTAACTCAGGCGAGCGAGGTCATTCTGCGCAAAGCGGGTTGTTGCCATCTGTCGTTGTCCCATCGTGGAGAGTGTCTTCGTTTCTTTAAGAGATCGTACCGCAGGCGGTGAGAGGCACGATGGATTTTTTATGGAGGCAACTTCCTTCGTGTCGACCCGAAACGGCAACCCATCATTAATGACAGAAAACGGGGCAGACACAAGGCTCTCCCTACCCCACGCGCATCATTCCGCGCCGACCCAATGGGCGGGAGCCGGGATGCATTGCCGCAGGGGCAAACGCTGTCGCCACGATGCCCTGAGGATCGGTTCCGCCGGGGAATGCTTCAGCTAAAGCCTCAGGATGACGACGATGCGACGAACTAAAAATGCTTGCCGACCCTCCACGCGACAAACGAGGACAATCGTTGTACCATAGGGTTTAGCCAAGGCTAAACCTTGCGCCGACTCGTCGAATGACGCTGACCAGACAATCGAAACGGACCATGTCCCTGAACACTCGCACGCCCATCTCTCGCCGCAACCTGATCGCCAGCGCTCTCATCACCGTGGGTGCGGTTGCTGCCGGCGTCGGCTTCACCAACAATCCTGCTGCCTCCGGTGACGGCAAGCGACCAATGGTCACGGCGACGATCGGTATGATCACCGATGTCGCCCGCAACATCGGTGGCGAGCATGTCCGTGTCAATGGCCTGATGGGACCGGGAATCGACCCTCACCTCTACAAGCCGAGTGCCGGCGACATCATCCAGCTCGGGAATGCCGATCTCATTCTGTATGGAGGGCTGCATCTCGAGGGCCGCATGAGTGAGACCTTCGAGAAGATCAGCGATTCCGGCAGAAAGCCCACCGTCGCTGTCTCGGAGAGCATTCCCGAGGAGCGGCTCATCGTGGTGGGCGAAGGCCCCACCTGGGATCCGCACGTCTGGTTCGATGTGTCGCTCTGGCGGATCGTCGCGGAGACGATCGCCGAGTCCCTCATCGAGATGTTCCCGGCCCATGCGGATGCCTTTGCCGAGAATGCGGAACGCTATATCGCCAAGCTCGACGAGGTCAACGCGTGGGTCTTCGAGCAGGTCGAGCGCCTTCCGGAATCGCAACGTGTGCTGGTGACAGCCCATGATGCTTTCAGCTATTTTGGACGCCGCTACGGGTTCGAAGTGCGCGGTCTCCAAGGGTTGAGCACCGCATCGGAAGCGGGCGCGGGGGATGTCCAGGAGCTGGCGGATTTTCTTGCTGAGCGAGAGATCCGGGCGATGTTCGTCGAGTCATCCGTCCCGCCCGCAACCATCGAGGCCGTGCAGGCTGCCTCCCGCGCCCGCGGCTGGGATGTCGCCATTGGCGGCGAACTCTACGCCGATGCGATGGGCGAAGAGGGCACCGCCGACGGCACCTACATCGGCATGGTGCGCCATAACGTCACCACGATCGTCACCGCGCTGCTTGGCGACGGCGAGACACTTGCAGCATCAATGGAGATCGTATGAACCTCACCCTTTCACGGCCGTCCCCTCCTGTCATCCGCGATGAGACCGCCGCTGTCACGGTCCACGACCTGACCGTCGCCTACCGCGATGCACCGGTCCTCTGGGATGTCGACCTGACAATCCCGACCGGCACCTTGACCGCGGTCATTGGCCCGAATGGCGCAGGCAAGAGCACCATGCTGAAGGCGATTCTCGGGCTGGTGCCGGTTGCCGCCGGGACCGTCGAGATCTTCGGTCACACATCCGCGAAGCAGCGCCAGCTCGTCGGCTATGTGCCCCAGCGGGGAAGCGTCGACTGGAACTTCCCGACCAGCGCGCTGGATGTCGTGACCATGGGCACCTACGGCCAGCTTGGCTGGTTCAGGCGGCCTGGCAAGGCGGAGCACGAGCGGGCAATGCACAGTCTGGAGCAGGTCGGGATGGCCGATTTCGCGCACCGGCAGATCAGCCAGCTCTCCGGCGGCCAGCAGCAGCGCGTCTTCCTGGCCCGGGCGCTCGTGCAGGACGCCGAGCTCTACTTCATGGATGAGCCTTTCGTCGGCGTCGATGCCCAGACCGAGCGCGCCATCGTCACCCTGCTGCAGACCCTCCGGAGCCAGGGCAAGACCGTTATCTGTGTCCACCACGATCTGGAATCCGCGCCGGAGTACTTCGACTGGCTGGTACTGCTGAACGTGCGCAAGATCGCCTCGGGGCCCTTCCGCGAGATCTTCACGGCGGACAACCTGGCGAAGACCTACGGCGGCAACACGAACCTGCTGAAGCTGCGGGAGCACGAGGCCACGGCACAATGAGCCTGCTGCACGACCTGATCTTCGATTACACCCTGCGGAACGTCGCGCTCGGGGCGATGCTTCTCGGTATCGTGAGCGGGGTGCTGGGCTCCTTCGCCGTGCTCCGCCGCCAGGGACTGCTCGGGGATACGCTCTCCCACGCTGCCCTACCCGGCATCTGCGTCGCCTTTATGCTGACCAACTCCCGCTCGCCGATCATCCTGCTGATTGGTGCCGGGATCGCCGGTTGGCTCGGGACCATGCTGCTCCTGCGCGTCGTCCGTGACACCAAGCTCACCGAGGACACCACTCTCGGCGTGATCCTCAGCGTCTTCTTCGGTGTGGGGATCCTGCTGCTTACCTATATCCAGCAGCAGAACAATGCGAACCAGGCGGGCCTGGACCGGTATCTCTTCGGCCAGGCCGCATCGCTCGTCGCCAGGAATGTCGTCACCTTCGCCATCCTCGGCGCCCTCGCGCTGGCCATCGTCGTCGCCTGCTACAAGGAATTCAAGCTTCTCTCGTTCGACCCCCTCTTCGCCGCCAGCATCGGCCTGCCGACACGCGGCCTGGACATCCTGCTCACCTCCCTGCTCGTCGTCGCGGTGATGATCGGCTTGCAGACGGTCGGGGTCGTCCTGATGGCGGCCATGGTCATTGGTCCCGGTGCGGCAGCCCGGCAATGGACGAACCACCTGCACATCATGCTGGTGCTTGCCGCCTGCTTCGGCGCTGTTGCCGGCGTGAGCGGCGCGGTCATCAGCGTGCAGGCGAGCCGGCTTCCCACCGGCCCGATGATCGTCCTTGCGCTGACAATCATCGTGCTCATCTCCATCCTCTTCGCGCCGACACACGGCCTCGTTCCGGATCGGGTTCGCCGGCGCCGTCAGCGCAGGAACCTCCATGCAAACGGTCTCCCGGCCGTGGCGCCGGAGGCACAGGGATGACGTCCGGCACCGTCATCCTGCTGACCGGTGTGCTGTGCGCCATGGCGTGCGCCCTGCTCGGCACGTTCCTCATCCTGCGCAGGATGGCGATGATGACCGATGCGATCAGCCACGCGATCCTGCCTGGGCTTGTCGCGGGGTACTGGCTCGCCAACAGCCCGAACCTGCTCGTCGGAGCCCTCGGCGCGACCGGCGCCGCGATCCTGACCGTCTCCCTCGTCGAAGCCCTGCAGCGGACCCGTCGTATCGAGGGTGGCGAGGCGATGGGGATTGTCTTCCCGGCGATGTTCGCGCTTGGGACGGTGCTCGTCTCGCGCTTCTTCGCCAACGTCCATCTCGATACCGACGCGATCCTCTACGGCAATATCGAGTTCTCGTTCTTCGACCACCTGGTCATCGGCGGGCGCGACCTCGGCCCGCAGTCGCTCTGGATCATGGGCACCCTGCTGGTCATCAACCTGGGCTTCCTCTTCCTCTTCTACAAGGAACTCAAGCTCACCACGTTCGACCCCGGCCTCGCCGCCACGATCGGCTTCTCACCGGTGCTCGTGCATTACGTGCTGATGCTGGTGCTCTCGATCACGACGGTTGGGGCGTTTACCGCGGTCGGGGCGATCCTCGTTGTTGCCCTGGTGATCGTGCCGGCGGCGACGGCCTATCTCCTGACCGAGCGGCTGATCGAGATGATCGCCTACTCGGCGATGGTGGGCGCGCTTTCGGCTGTAAGCGGCTACTGGCTCGCGATCTGGATCGATGGGTCGGTCTCCGGCGGTATCGTGACGATGACCGGTGTCTCCTTCGCGCTCGCGCTGCTCTTCTCCCCCAGCCAGGGACTCGTCGCCAAGGCTCGCCAGAACCGGCTGAATCGCCAGCGGTTCGCGCTCGACATGCTGCTGATGCACCTCTCGACCCACGAGCGCACCGAGGAGGAAGCGTCGGAGAGCGCGGTCGGGCACATCAGTGCCGCGCTCCACTGGACGCCGGAGGCGACTACCCGCACCCTTCGCCGCGCGATCGACCGAGATCTTGTGATCCGCTACGACGGCAACCTCGTCCTTACCTCGCAGGGCCGGGAGGCGGTGAAGGGATTACTGGAGCGGTAATCCGAGCGGACGGCCCTTCCCGGGTCCGCCCCTGCGGTCGGGATGGGCGCCCCAGACGATCATGATCATGGTCATTTCCCATCAAGCGTGTTGATCGGGTTCGATGAGAATGCCCAGCGGCGATGCCATGTCAGGTGCGTGCTCCGAAGAGCTATTAATAGGTATACGCATCGAGGACACGGGCCTGCGCCATGGTAAACAAGGATCGGATGGACGCCCCATGGTACGTCATCGAGGGGAGGAGGACGTTGCGTATCCTGGCCCCTCGGCGAATGCTAGAGTGAAACGATGTGCTGACCGAAGGCATGAGCGATATCAGGAACCATTGGCAGGGGCACCTCTCACGATTCGTGGAGGATGGACGGCAATGACAGGACAGCGGCAGTTTTCCGAGAGCGAGCGGATGGAAATTGAGGAGGGCATCGAGCGTGCCTTTGTGTTCGTGCAGGATGTGCTCGATGATCCGTCGGTTCTCGATCAGCTTCCGGAACGGGTCACCATTGCCTTGACGCCAATGGCAGAAAAGGACGCGTCGAAATCTTATGTGACCGAGACCTGCCACTTCACCGTCTCCGTCGATCAACCTGACTCAGCCCACCGGCACACGCACACTGCCTGATGCCCGGTTACACCTAATGCCACACTCCAAATTCATGAGAGCATCCTGACTGCACTGTGTCATCCCGAGCGAAGTCGAGGGATCTTAAAAATAGTGCTTTTCCCGTGCAATCCAGACATGGAGCGGGAGACAGGAGTTGGCCCTACTCCGGGGCAAGAGGCAGATCCGAACTGCACGATTTCTGGCGAAACCGACGGGGGTAGCTTACGCGAGATAGACGTGATAGCACCACCGCTGGTGCCGATTTTATACCCAGAACACCATTTGAAATTAGCTCAGCGCCGTGGGGCTAGACGCTTCGCGGTAGGAGCGAGGGCTAGCCTGATTCCAGCGAACCGATGGGGTGAGGTGGCGGCACGAGCCAAGAATGACAGTTTGCGGGACATAGCACGGGACCTAGGTGTCTCCCATGAGACCGTGCGTAAGGCGGTCCGAGACGGCACCCGCTAATCGCGCTTCTGGTCACTGCAGGCAACAATTCTAGACTCCGCACTTTATCTGTGTCTCAAGACGGGCGGGGCCAGCTGGCACGCGCTGGAATAATCAGCGGAACAATGAGCGCCCCTTTACATCCACGGTGAGCGGCGCCTCGGCATTGGGCAGTAGCCATTAGGCCAGCCGACCCGGAACACCAAGCCCCACCCTGTCGGCATGCCAGGCACTGCCGGCCTGCCGAGTCCCCCAGGGCGCGGCCGATCCGCGCCCATGGCCGGCTGCCCGGTAGGCACCTTGAGGATTGGGTGTTAATAGACAGAACGTCCGCGAGAAAGACATCGATATTGAGCATCTTAGTACGTGATTCGCTATGACCGCCTGCTGAAACATCGTCGCTGTCGGAAAGACATTAGCAATAATAATGGGCTCGTGATTTGGGCAGTGATCGCGTAGATACGCATCATGCCCTCGGGCAGTAGTGCATCCAATGGCGTCGCGTACCGTCTACGCATACGGGACGACATTGGCCGCGCATACCCGGATCGCAGGCACATCCCGGTCGGCGCGGCCAAGGGCTCGCTCTGCTTTTCGCCCTGCGGGCTCAGCCAAGTACGTCCCCTACAATGGCATACCTGCGACCGGCATTACTCCTCCGTCAGCGCCTGATACCGCTTGATGAGCGGCTGACGCGGGCCAGGGAATAAAAATAGCTTCAGTGGTCCGCTAGGCGTAATCCATCCTCGCGGGTGGTTCTTCCGTGTCCGGCTGCCCGCCCAAGCCTCGCAACTGCTCAATCCGCTCCTCATAGTTGAGTTCGCCGATGGCTCGCACATCGAAGCTCATCAGGTCCATGTAGGGCTGGAGGAAGGCGGTCAACTCCTTGATATTGTCATACTCGACGATGAGGAAACCAGCACCGCCACCTGCCAGGTTGTACCAGCCCCTGATCCGTTCGGGATGGTTGGCCCCGGCATCATGCTGCTGGACGACGCGTCGTGCCGCCTGCATGCGGGTGGTGCCAGGAAACCAGGTGAACTCGCAATAGAAAAGCATGCCAGGAGTCTCCCCGCGAAGAGCGATGTGCCACGGTCTGATGTCTTTCCGGCAATATAGGTGCCAACATACCGACGCTACACTTTTGGTCAATTAGTGAAGGATGACACTGGGTAGAGCATGGTCATGGACGGCCAGGCCAAGCCCACATACCACCGCCGAGAGTCATCCCCGGAACCACCAGACGGCGAGGGCGACTACGAACCAGGGCAATGCGATGCACATCGCGAGGACCATACGTGCGCTCCGTGGTGGCAGGGCAGCCGCTACCCTCGGGAGGACGGTTCTTGCCAGCCACAGGTAGTACGCGATGGTCAGCGGGATCACCGCAAGGGCGAACACGGTCAGCAGGATGACGATACCGACTGCTTGCATGCCATTCGCCTCCGCTTCTACGTCGTTCCACTAACCCATACATGCTGATCCGCTTCCCCGGGACTCCCCCACTCTGTGACGGACCTATGTCGGACGCGTTCAACCGTTTGAGCCGGGCGGTGACCAGATCGGTCAACCAGGTTGCCAAAATCTTCCCGTATACCAGAGGGTGTTATGGCTTGCCGGACCGTCGATTGAAGGTCTTCGCCCCTACCAAAAGTACCCGAGTCCCGTCATCGATGATCCACCTTGACCATCAACCGTATAGGCGGTCACTTAGACCTGCCCCAAAACTACCGAGAGGCCATGGACCTCATCGTCGTGCGTGGGGGCAGAGACTCCGAGGCTCTCACGAGAGACACTGTCAGCACAGCATGGGATTCGGTTGAGGCCGACCACCTTTGACACCCGCGAGGAGGATGCCCGGGATGATCTGACGTGAGGAGAGCAGGTAGATGCCAGGTGGGGGGATGCTGCCACTGGCGAGGCATCGAACGCTCCCCGTCCCGGGCGAGACCGCTTCTCCCCGGCTGATCCCTTTATCGGCAGACCAGTCTACCGGAGTCTCGTCCCGGTCAGGTGTTCAACGCATGCGAGCAGGGCGTCGTCGTCGCCGAAACTCCCCGCCTTGGTCGCGATGGGTACCGCCCGTATGTGGGACGAGCGCAGTATCCCCCACGGCATGGCAGGACGGATCTCTCCCATGAGGCGCAGCTCGATTGCTTCAAGTCGGGCAAGTATGCCGGCGGCCGTCTCGCCTCCCGTCAATACAAGTCCACCTATGGTACGGCAAACCGTTGGTGCGGCGACAATATCCGCCAGGCGCGAGACAACAGATGTTGAGCCGGGCTGCGAAGACGGAAGCCCTGCCGTTGCCACGACCACAGATCGACCAGCTAAGAGGTGCATCGCCACCTCATCCACCGTCCGTTCTATCGCTCGCACTGATTCATCGAGCAGGACGTCCACCGGACGCACGATCGGCAGGCCGGCTCCCTGCAGGATCTCGACCTGCGCGGCGGTGGCCTGATGCAGGCTTCCGGCGACGACCAGGATCGGATTCGCAGGACGATGCGTTATCTCGTTGTGCGAGACAGGAGCCGGCGCCAGTACCCGCGCGAGTTGCCCTGCAAGACCGGCCGAACCGGCCAGCAGACGAAGATCGCTGCCCAGGGAGGCCCGGGCAATCAGCATTAGGTCGGCGTCCGTCTCGGCATCAGCAATCACCAACCCCGGCCCCATCTGCCCCAGGACGCGCTCGATTTCCCCTTGCCCGCCGCGGATCGTCTTGAGATCCAGAGCGTGCACCGGCACATCGCCTCCGCTCCCGAAGAGGGAGGCCAGGTCGGAAGAATTCCGGGCTGAACCGAGGGAGGTTGCCTCGAGCCGACTTCCGTCCAGGAACTGCCTGCCATCCACCGTGGTGCGTGCCTCAGCCGGGAGGGCAGGTGCGACAAGCGCCCTGGACTCGCCCAGACCGTCCATCACGGCCAGTAACTCGTCGCGAGGATGCCCACGGAGCGCGGAGTCCAACTTCTTGTACACCCATCGCGGGCGGCGCGACACCGGCCGGGTGATAAATGCGCTTGCCGCACGTCGGTTCAGGTCCGCCGCCGTGGTCCTATCAATCCCACGACTGTTCGTGCAGACGACGAGAACGTCGCAGTCATCAGCGTCGCTCGCGAAGGCAATCGACGTCGCCAGCCCCACACTGGCAAAGGCTGCGCCCGCGTCAGCGCCGCCGGTAAGATCGTCAGCAAGCACCGCCAGCTGTGTCATGCTAGCCTCGTTGTCGCTTGGTCACGTGGCAAGACCAGACGCTGACCGCGAACCGGCCATTTGGACCGCGACATCGATCGCCGCCAACATGCTGTTCTCGCTGGCCTGCCCGAGGCCGGCGATGTCGAACGCTGTGCCGTGATCTACTGACGTGCGCAGGATCGGCAACCCGATGCTGACGTTCACACCCGAATCGAATGCCAGCAGTTTCATGGGAATATGTCCCTGGTCGTGATACATCGCGACGACGATGTCCCACTCCCCTTTGGTTGCGCGCAGGAAGACCGTGTCCGGAGGTTGAGGGTCACTGACATTCAAACCTCGCGCCCGTGCTGCCTCGATGGCGGGTATGACTTCACGCGATTCCTCGTCGCCAAAAAGGCCGCCCTCACTTGCGTGAGGGTTGAGGCCTGCCACGGCGATGCGAGGGTGCTCGATACCGAGCGCCCGGCAGGAATCCCGGGCGATGTCGATGACATCTTCGACGCGCTGCCGGGTGACGCGCCTGATTGCCTCGGTCAACGCCACATGCGTACTCACATGAACGACACGGAGCGACGGTCCAACGAGGAGCATACTGACCCGTTCCGCCCCGGTTCGCTCCGCGAGAAGCTCCGTGTGGCCCGGATAGGTGAAGCCCGCCGCGTGCATGGCGGCCTTATTCAAGGGCGCGGTCACAACCGCATCAACCTTGCCCTCCATTGCCAAATCACATGCCCGGAAGACAAAGTCCACCGCGGCTCGACCGGCATCTGCGCTTACCTGACCGACTGCATATCCGCCAGAAGGTGATGTTTGCAGATCCATCAGTGTGACGACCCCTGGTCCGTACTGGCCGTCCTCAACCCTGGTGACCACGTCATACCGGAGGTCCGTTGCCTCGACCCAGTGGGCTGCCCTTTCGAGCGTGGAACGGTCGCCAACGACCAGCGGCCGCGCCCGCGCAAACACTTCGGGATGGGCAAGCGCCTTGAGGACCACCTCCGGCCCGATTCCAGCCGGGTCGCCCATCGTAATCGCAAGGAGCGGTCGAGTTGTGCCTGGCATGGTGCACCTTCCCACATTCATGAGATTGAAACGCGGAGGACCAGGAGAGCGTGCTCTTGCGTATGTTTACCCCAATCCGGGTGTCCCGGGAAGCGGATGCCAGTCGTCCTTATCTGGCCGGTCGCCCTCGCTCTATGGGCCAGCCCCTTATGTTGACGGCATTGGACCAGCGACATCGTCCACTCACGATCTCTCAGGCTGCTCCCCGAGCGTGCCCTTCACCCGCTCCACCGCCGGTGGGACCACCTCACTGATGCCGCTCCACAGGCGCAGCTTCACGGCCTCATCATAGGGGGTTTCACCTCGATTCACGAGGACCACGCGGGCTCGGGACCTGATCGCCCGCCCAACCAGGGAAGCTGCTGGCTCGACGACGAGCGAGGAGCCGAGGACGAGCAGAAGATCGCAAGAGCGGGCATGGTGGTCGGCGAGGGTCAACTCGTGCCGCGGCAGGGGATCACCAAAGTTCACGACCGACGAGATAAGCCGGCCACCGCAGACGGGGCAGGCCGGCTGCCCCGTCACTGGGTTCTGGGTACGGTAGCCCGGCCCCCACCGGCGCGTATCCCACCCTACGTCCTGCCGAGGGTGCAGCCGGTCGCAGTCCAGGCACCGCATGAGCTGTCCGTTGCCGTGCAGCTCCGCCAGGAGCGCAGGGCGGATGCCAGACTGGCGATGAAGGTTATCGGTGTTCTGCGTGATAAGGAACTGGAGCTTGCCAAGTCGCTGAAGATCGACGAAGGCCAGGTGGGACGCGTTCGGCTGCACCTGATTCGGCGCGACCCGCCACTGGGGTGGAGGCAAGCCGGCATCGCGTCTCGTCCACACCCCGCCGGGACCGCGATAGTCGGGGATGCCGGAGTCGGTGCTGATACCAGCGCCCGTGAAGGCGACAATGTGCCTGGCCTCGATCATCCAGCTGGCGATGGTCTCAATGTGCTGCTGGAGGTGATTTTCCTGGGTCATGATTCTTCTCCGTTCGAGACAGATCTGAGCGAAGAGAGTGTATCGAGCGATCTTGCCGGCACACGCGTATCACTTGGCCCAAGGCATGCTACTGGCCAGACGACGGTGTGAGACCAGCTGTTCTCGATATATGTTGCCGAAAAACCGACGCCATTCCTTTCAGGAGGTGCTCGGCCGCACAATCTGCCCTGCAGGCAGCAGCTTCGCCGGGGGCTCCTTCCCTTCGGTCATGATGAAGGTAGCTGGTGGCCCTCCGAGCTCACCTCTACCACCGATCCTCATCCGGAGCGAAGCGATGGATCACCGGCACGATGCTTCCCTTGTGGGAACGAGTTTACAGATGCGGGTCGACATTGGCCGCGCCGACCAGGATGTGTCTGCGATCAGGGTATGCGCGGCCAGGTACGTTCCCTACGATGGCATGCCCGGGACCACCATTCCTCCTCGTCAACGCCCGATAGCGCGTGAAGAGCAGCGCGACGCGATCGGCGTCCAAGGCGAAACGTGCGCTGTAGGGCTGGTCCACGGTGCGGCCACGGATGGACGTGACAGAGGCATCGTTGCGTGCTATCGTGACACCATTATCCAGGAATCCACCCGGCCCTATCGTGCATCGCGTTTCCACGGTGTCAGCCATGACGATCCACCGATCTACCACGCCGTTGTCGCGTCGCAGCGCCGTAACCGGTCTCGCCACGGGAGCGATTCTCCTGACCGGGGTAGCGACGCCATCTCATGCTGCCCAGGAGGCATCTCCCGTCGCCGAACGCGCTCCATGGCACGGCCACCCAGTGGTTGGAACATGGCAGTGGGCGAGCAACCCCGTTCACCCCTCGTCCGCTGTCATCGCCGACGATGGCGCCTATGTTGAGTACGATCCGCTCCTCGGGGTTGGGATTGGCCTCTGGCGGGCCACCGGGGAGCAGACCGCCGACGTCGTGGTGACCTTCCAGCAGGTCGCACGCGCGTGGGGAGTCTTCGCGTCGGACGCTGTTCCGGAGGCACCCGCGTTCAGGTCGGACCGCGTTGTTGACCTGGTTACCATGCGGGTGATGATTGAGGTGGACAGGGCGGGCAATGCCTTGACGGCCACCGGGAGCATCACCGCGCACGATGCCAACGGGAAGGTCGTCTCCACTCTTGACCAGTACACGGGGAGCGCAGAACGCCTGCAGGCTGATACCTCCACATGAGCCCAGGAGGGCCGGTTCATCTCCTCGGGAGATACGCGTCGTGGAAGGCAGTCGACGTTCCTTGCCAAAAGAAACCGTGGACGGACCAGGGATATCTGCGCTTTGGTGCCGCGGACACTGGACGCCAGCGCCTCCCTGCGATCGCCAGATTCCCCGCATGCGACTGCCAGTTTGGCGACATCCTCAAGGCTCAGTTGCTCATGCTCCTTCGGAGTGCCGAGTCGTGCCCCGGGTGTGCATGGGAATTGCGTCATCAGCTGACCGCAAGAAGGCGGTCCGAATGGTGTAAGACTCACCGAATGCACTCCCCCTGCGTCGACGAGGGATCACAGACACCCACACCGCCGCCCGGTGACCCGACCAATAACATGAACGAGGAGTGGGCCAACGTCGGCCTGCATGATGACCGCTAACACTGCAACCCTTTCAACCGAGTCCACCGGCCGGCGACGCTGGGTGAGGTGGCTCGCCCTCCTGTTGCTCCTTGCTGTCATCTTGCTCATCGTCTTGCATGCGGACCTACGTGCATTGGCGGTTGCCACCTGGCGCGAGATGCTCTCGATCCCACCCGCGTATCTGGTGTTGATCGTCACCTTCAAAGTGATGCAGGCTGCCTTGTCATCGCTGAGCTGGCGGAACGCACTCAACTGGACATGGCCCCACGCCAATCTGTCCTACCGCTTCGTGGTCGGGATTGACCAGGGCCAGGACATCGTCAACGCCGTAGTGCCGAGCCGGGCCGGGACATGGGCAATGTTGGGAATCATCGGCCTGGCAATTCCCGGTGCACGTGCCCCGAAACTCCTTACCATCTGGGGCGTGCAGAATCTCGCCTTTATCCTGTTCGCGTCCGTGAGCTACACCCTGGTTGCTGTCGGGCTTCCCCAGCAACCCCAGGAGCGCCAAGGCCCGATCGAACGGGTATCGAGCTTTGCGTCGGCACAGCCTGTGTTGACAGGGGTTGTTGCGGGCTTCATCGTGATCCTCCTGATTGTGGCAGTCATCTATGGACGCCGAAAGCTGGATCAGGTGCGACAGCAGGTTCGGGAGGGGCTGGCGATCCTCGGAAGTCCGGCACGGTATGTCCGGCTAATGTTCCTCCCGTCGCTGGCCTCATATCTGTTCCGTTGCGGCGCCTATGTCGTGATGCTCTCCGCGTTCGGGATCCCTGTCACCATCTGGACGGTCGCGCTTGCGCTTGGTTCGAACGCTCTTGCCGGGACAGTCCGCTTCACCCCCGGGGGCCTGGGCACGACCCAGGCCATAGATATTGTCGCTCTCAGTGCCTACGCGGCTCCCGAAGTCATCACCGCCTATTCCCTCTCCGAGATCGCCATCACCGCCCTGGTCAATACTGCCGTGTCCATCGTCGCCCTTCTCTCGGTCAACGGCTGGCATGGGAACCGGGCGGTGTTCGGCCATCTGCGTCGTGGCGAGTTTACCACCGGTCTGCACAGCGTTGGCGCACGGCAGCGCGCCCTCCGGGCACGCCCGCTGCGGCAGAGACGACGTCCCTGACGCCAAGGGCTGCGTGACCATCCCCTTCGTCGCTCAGTTGCCTGAAGCCCCTCACCTCGCCCCAATCCCGAGGGGTATTGAGAAGCGAGCAGGCTTATATACGCGGTCAACAACAGTGAGCGGCCGCATTGAATGCGCCGGTGATGGTGCTACCACAGTGGCGGCGACAGACGTTGAGGCGATTGCCCTCCGCAATATCGAAGCGTATGATAGCGATGAAGCGATCTCGTTACATCGATATCAGGGGAGCGGACGATGTCAAACAACTCGCCCTCCAGTCCCTCCACGAATTCCGCCCCGCTCGTTCTCAACGAGCGGCCCGACATCGGTGCGGTTCCGAAGCTGTTGACCGCGTTTGTCGGCCGGGACCGGGAGCTCACCGCCGTGGTGGATCTCTTACGCCGACCCGATGTTCGCCTCGTCACGGTGACCGGCACCGGCGGGGTCGGCAAGACGCGCCTCGCGCTGCGTGCCGCCGAAGATAGCCACGACACCTTCGACCGCGTGGTCTTCATACCCCTCGCCGCTGTCCGTGACCCGGTCATGCTGCTGCCCACCGTGGCACATTACCTCAACGTCCCGGACACCCCCGACACGCCGTTGCTATCGCGACCGCGAGCACTCCTGTCGAACCAGCAACTTCTGCTCGTGCTCGACGTTGTCGAGCACCTTCTTGATGCAGTGCCGGCTGTGGCCGAACTGCTTGCAGCGTGCCCTCGGCTTACCATCTTGTGCACCTGCAGAACGAACCTGAACGTATCGGGGGAGCACCTGCTGCCCCTTGCCCCATTACCCGGCGAAGAGGCGAGAGCGCTTTTCATTGAGCGAGTACGGGCGCTGGTGCCAGGTTTCACGGCCACCGACGAGGTGGCTGATGTCATCGATGCCATTTGTGCCCAGCTGGATGGATTGCCGCTGGCTATCGAGTTGGCCGCGTCAAGAGTCCCCATGCTGCCACCCCGGGCACTCCTCGCCCGGCTTGAGCACCGCCTCGATCTGCTGACCGGTGGTCCACGCGACGCACCGCCACGACTTCACGCCATGCGGGACGCCATCAGTTGGAGTCACGACCTCCTGCCAGGAGCAGCAGGTGCTCTTTCGACGCCTCGGGGTCTTCATTGGCGGGTTCACCCTGCCAGCAGCAGAGGCTGTGGCGGGCAGTGATGTCGACACGTTTGCTGGCTTGTCTGCCCTGGTCGCCGCCGCGCTTCGTCGTCCCGGGCGTCGGAACACGCTTAGGA
>DASYWM010000235.1:0-14100 GCA_035936075.1 Thermomicrobiales bacterium | reverse complement strand
TCATCGGGCGAACACCCCTACGGTTGTTTCGCCCGGAGAAGGATGATCCCTTCGTCCTTCGTATGGGCGATCAGGTGCGATTCGAGCGTATCGGGGTAGAAGAGTTTCACCGGGCGGAGAAGGGTGTAGGCGAGCAGGAGGTCGGGAGCGCGACCGGCGACGTCGAGGTTCTCGCACCCGGCATGCAGACCACCGTGCAGGATCTTGGCCGGTACGGTTACGGCAGGTTTGGTATCTCTCCAAACGGCGCGGCGGACCGCACGAGCCTGGTTGCCGCCAACCGCCGGATCGGGAATCCGGATAGTGCCGCCGGACTGGAGATCACGCTGACCGGTCCAACGCTCCGTTTCCAGCGGCGCACGGAGATCGTGCTTACCGGTGCCGATCTCGGTGCGCACCTGAACGGCCTTCCGCTTCCCCCGGGCCGCACCCAGGGCCTGATGCCGGGTGATGAGCTCAGTTTCGCAGGAGTCCAGGGCCGAGGCGCACGCGCCTATCTTGCTGTCGCGGGCGGAATCGAGGTGCCGGTCGTCATGGGAAGCTGCTCGACCGACCTGACCGCAGGTATCGGGGGACATGGTGGTCGCGCACTACGCGCCGGAGACCACTTGCACATTGGATCACAGCGGCGAAGCGGGCCGATCGGAAGCACTGTGTCGACACCGGTAGACCAGCTGAGCCGCTTCGATGTGATGCCCGGTCCCCAGGCAGAGCGCTTCGATGAGAGGGCATGGGAGTCGCTCCTTGGACATCCCTTTGTTGTCTCTACCAGCTCGAACCGGGTTGGCCTCCGGTTGGAGGGGCCCGAGATACATCCCATCGATTCGGCTGACATCATCTCCGAAGGGATCGTCACCGGTGCAATCCAGATCACTGGGGAAGGACAGCCAATCGTCATGCTCCCTGGGCACGCCACCATCGGCGGGTATACGAAGATCGCCACCGTGGTCGAGGAGGATCTCGATCGGCTCGGGCAATTGAGGCCGGGTGATGAGATCTGCTTTACTTGCCGATACAAAACGAGCTGAAGATTTCCGTCAGTACCGCCTCGTCGACATTCTCGCCTGTGACCTCCCCGACCGCATGCAGTGCTGCCCGTACGGAGGTCGCAAGGAGGTCCTGGGGGATACCCGCCGCATGAGCTGATCTTGCATCCCGAATATGCTCCAGTGCCCGGTCGATCGCCGCTCGCTGACGCGCGTTGATCAATGCTGGCCGGGCCCCTCCGGTGACATCCTGTGAGACCGCCTGGGCCAGCATTTGCTCCAGATCCGAGAGCCCCTCGCCTGTCGTCGCGGAGACATAGGTCATAGCGGCATCGGGCAAGAGCCGGGTCACAGCATCGGGGGCGTGCTGCTCCAGTAGATCCCGCTTGTTGACAACCAGGACCACGGGTGTCTGCTCGTCGGGTGGCCTGTCCGCGAGGGCTCGCGCGATATCCAGGTCGCCCTGGGTGATCGGGAGTGACCCGTCGACGATGAGGGCCACTGCCGCCGCGGTCCCAAGCGCCTTACGGCTTCGCTCCACCCCAATCTGTTCGACGGGATCATCGGTTTCGACAATCCCCGCAGTATCGAGCAGTGTGGCAGGGATACCGTGTAAGTTGACCGTTTCGGCAATCACGTCGCGCGTGGTTCCTGCGATCGGAGTAACGATTGAGCGGTCGAACCGCAGGAGGGCGTTGAGCAGGCTGCTCTTGCCAACGTTGGGCCGCCCTACGAGGGCGATCTGGACACCTTCCCGATAGAGCATACCGGCCCTTGATCCTGCGGCGACCTCGGCAAGTGCCCCTTCCGCCTTGGTCAGCCCATTCTCGATATCAGCCAGGTCGATCTCGTCGTCGGGGAAGTCAGCTGATGCATCGAGATATGCGAGCAGGCGGATAAGTGCCGTGTTTGCTGGCTCAAGGCGCCGGGAGAGATCACCGCCAAGGTCGTCCACGGCGAGGCGGAGACTTTCGGCGGTCCTCGCGCCGATCACGTTGAGCACCGCTTCTGCTTGGGTGAGGTCCAGCCGACCGTTGAGATAGGCCCGAAGGGTGAACTCCCCCCGCTCGGCGTGCCGCGCACCGGCCGCCAGGGCCACACGGAGCGTTTCCCTCAGGGGAATCGGGCCGCCGTGGCAGGAGATCTCGACAATATCCTCCCGCGTGTATGTATTGGGCGCCTTCATCCACGCGAGCAGCACCTCATCGATAACATTGCTGGTAGAGGGGTCTACGATGCTGCCGTAAAGAAGGCGATGGGAAGGAACGCTCTTGAGATCGATGGTGCGGCTGCTGGAGGAACGGTAAAAGATGCGCGAGGCGACATCGGCGGCATCACTGCCGCTGATGCGGACGACGCCAATACCCCCTTCTCCCGTCGGGGTCGCGATGGCGGCGATGGTAGCGTTATCCATAGAGAAGCGTATCCTGCGGTGATCGACGAGGGGGAATCGATATCAATGAGGGCGCCGCCGTGGGCGTCCCCGGAAAGGGTGAAGCGTGATGGGCAAAATGACAACCGGGGAGATCTACACGTTCCTGAAGAATTATGCATACACGGGGCACCTGGCGACGGTTCGAGAGGATGGGCGGCCCCACGTCGCGGCGATCTGGATCGTCGTTGACGGCACCGATATTCTCTTTACGACCTTCCATAGCTCGGTCAAGGGCAGGAATCTGCAACGGACCGGATACGCTGCGCTCTCCGTCGATGACAGCACGCCGCCGTTTACCGCGGTTCAGCTGGAAGGTCCGGTTGAGATGATCAGGGACCAGGAGGAGGTACGCCGGTGGGCCGGGATCATTGGCGGCCGCTACATGGGTGAGGATCGTGCGGAAGAGTTCGCGGCGCGTAACGGAGTGGAGGGCGAATGGCTCTGCCGGATGCGCCCGCTGAAGCTCTCGGGCATTGCCGCGATCACGGAGTAGGCCGGTCTCCGGCATCCCGGTTTCCGCTACTACCTGTGGCGATCGTGCTTCCCTGCCTTTGGCATCGCGGTCGTCTTGCGCCCGCTGGTTCTCGCGATTGCGGTCATGAGCCAGACGAGGAACATGATGACGATGGGAATGAAAATCAGTCCCGAGAAGGGAGCTACGGACAGGAATCGCATCACAATGATGAGCATGATCACGAAACCGACGACCGACCTGATGTTGGGAAATGGCCTGCCGCCTGTTGTGGATGGCTGGGCCCTATACCTTTCTTGATGCCGTTGGTTCTCATTGTTCTTCAGATTGGAGGGGATGACAGGGAGTTGTCGCGTTGCAGCTCGCTCTTCGGGAGTCGGCCGGGGCCACTCAAGCGTTGGCGTCGGGATCACTTCTTGTTGCGGCGTGCCCGGCATTGGGGTTGACTGAGGCGCAGGTGATGCTGGCCTCTCCTGGGACTGGTGGCGCCTTGGCCGGATCGTGGTCGTGCTGGAGGCCGGGGGTGTTTCCCTCGCATCGTGAGACCGGTCCAGGGCTTCCTGAGTTCCCTGGGAGAGATCGACCGGCGTTGCCGGCATGCCGAGAAGCTCTCGTTCTCTTCGGGCGACCGTGGATGTCGACGCGGTTTCGGTGTTCGGAGTACCAGGCTTGTCACCCGCCTCAGCTGTCTCATCAATCGCTGCCCGGGTCCGCTCCACAGCGTCAGCCACCGGGCTGGACCGGGGACGATCGAATGCCGGTGTCGGGGAGAGTGGTGTCGGCCGGTTCGCATTCAGGTCACCCGCCGTATCAGTGGTGGGGCTCGTGTACACCGGTCGTTGATATGTTGAGGAAGATTGGGTTACCGGAGGGATGGGGGCGGATGCCGGTTCTGCTGGCATTGATACCGGGGTGGTTGCGGACGCAGTTCCGGATGTGGCGCCAGCGGGAGCCTCATAGGCGGCCAGCAGCACATCGCAGTGCGGGCAGGTGACGTCCCCTTCACTTACTGCCTGACCGCAGTTGCCGCATTGCCTGGTGATCGTGCTCTCCGTCATGGCTTCATCCTGAATCGACCGCCGGTCGCCTGCACCTATGATATACAGATGCATGTGACGGAATGACGACGGCCGGGTGCTTTCGGTTCCGGTTCCATTGACCAGCTTCCTGACGATGAACCCCATCGGCCGCGGTACAGGACTTCTTGCGTGACAACTCCTCCCGACACGAATCAATCCGGGCCTGAGGAAGGCCGCGGGCCGCTGATTTTTTGTGGCATGTGCGGCGCGCTCAACCCGGCGACGAACTTCTACTGTGCCGCATGCGGCACCACATTGGTAGATGCCTTCCACGCGACCGAGGGTCTTCGCGTCTTCGAGCGGCCCGATTCCGCCTCGCGCCTGATCGAGATCGTTCCCTCAGGGACCGAGCTGGAGGTGGCTGACGACCCGGACGCGCCAGAGGACTTCGTGCGTGTTCGCCTCCAGCATGGACGCCTGGGGTATATCCGCATGCAGGATGTCGATGCACTCGCGAATCTCTCCGGCGCGGTGCATCGAACGACGCCCGCCGGACGGCCGATGCCGGATATCAACACAAATGCTACCGGGTGTATCTCCTCGACGGCTGCGCTTGGTTCCGTTGTGCTTGTGGCGATGCTGGGTCTGCTGATGATCGTCATTGCCATGCGGGCCAACACCTATGACCAGGGCACGCTTGCGCTCGTCTTCTGCTTTGGCATCGGTCCCCTGATGATCATGACGGTAGCGTTCTACCTCTACGCGAAGAGTCGGGAGGACCGCCTGGCCGATGAGGATGACGAGGCGGCGCTGCATCAGGCGGATATCAGGGAGTAGCGATCATGGAGGTTCAGGGAACGCTGGAAGGACGCCAGGATTACGCAATTCACGGGCAGCGCTATGCACGGCTCTTCTTTTCGTTGCCGGACAACCCGGATGCGATCCAGCAGTGCCAGCTGCCGGATGATGCCTTTGACGCCGACCTGAAGGCCGGCGATCGGATTGTTATCACCTTCCTCCTAAAGACCGTGATGGAGATCCACAAGGCACCCGCATAGCAGGCTGCCAGAACGTCAAGACGATACGAATCCGGACAATCCAGACTCCCAGTAATTCAGTTGATTGTCTCGGTGAGTGCACGGCGCCCTGCTCCCCATAGTTACCGCTCAGTCTGGAGAGGCCCGGATGAAGCGATATATGGTCGATAGCGTGAAAGAGCCAGTGCGCCGGGTTTTATCTTTCACGACTCTCACTTAACAGACAGCATTCGCTCCAGCCTGGTCTAGTACAGGGAGCCTGACCTCCTACGCAGGTCCGTCATCCATTGCTATTAGGGCTGGTCAATCTCCGCCTGGGCGGCGAACGATTGGGTTTTCGATTCCTGGCCACGCCCTCCGGGTGCCTCAGACCTGATGGAAGAGTCTCCATGAACCAGGAGCAGCGGCAGGAATCAGCGAAGGCCGTAATCTCCCCTTCCCCGATTCCTACCGATACGCAGACTTTTTCGTTGGCAAATCCTTGACGCCGTCCCGAAAGAGAATGGCATCGGTCAGCAATTGCACAACGTGGGTGACCACAGTGGCAACTGTGCTGGAGTTGTACCCCTGTCATTTAGCCGAACGCACGATAGTCTGCTTCCGTACTTTTTAGTCTCGCTACTCTGCCGGCACCCGCATAATCCATTCGCGCTCAGCCTCGAGCGATGTCTCCTCGCCGTGCCCGGTGAAAACGCGCACCTCTCCTGGCAGGTCGATGAAGCGCCGCAGTGTGCGGTTCATGGCGCTCTGGTCGGAACCCGGGATATCGGTCCGCCCATGTCCACCCGGGAACAGGACATCCCCGCCGAAAACGAGGCCGTCGTCCTCACTGTAGAGAATGATGTGGGCAGGGTCATGACCGGGCATATGCATCACCGTAAAGACGTGGCCACCAACGGTGACACGATCGCCTTCATCGAGCTCTCCATCCATCGTCACGGGCATGATCGGTTCCGGACTCGTGGCGGGGTCCGGAGACTCGATCCTCTCCCGTAGATCAGGATGGCCGAAGATCGGCGCATCCAGTGCCTGGTTCAAGGCGTTGAGATCTTGGATGTGGTCCCAGTGGCCATGGGTCACAACGATCTGATGCACCGTGGCACCGAGTGAGTTGGCCGTGCTGGTGACCTCTTCCGTCACTCCAGGAGGGGCATCAATGACAATGGCGTCGCCACTCGACGTATCCGTGACCAAAAAGGCATTGGTTTCAAGCGGTCCGCCGACGACACGGCGAATAGTCAAAGGCATGCAAATCCTCCCTACATATTGGCTTGTGCCAAAAAGCGCTCTGAGCGGGATACTGTCCCGGCTCATCTTCTCCCTATCTGGAGCCAAAAACTCTTCGATGGTATCGATCCGGGACGGGTACGGTACGGAATGTGCTAGCAGCGAGACAGCAGGCGAACGGACCATCCGTTCGTGACAGGATGCTTACTCCCGAACAGTTGTTGAGGGAGTGATTCTTGTATCTCCCTGCTCTGTTGAAAACGATCCGGAACCGCTATCCATGTTGAATGATATGACCATGTTCGCAACATCACGCTCACGACCAGACTCCCGAGGCACACCCGATGGCGCGGTCGTCCTGATCGTGGACGACGAGCGGCATATTGTCGATCTATTGGAAGATTTGTTCCACGACGAAGGCTATCAGGTTCGACGCGCCTACGATGGTATGGCGGCATTGGCGGCGATCGATCGGGAAATGCCCGATCTTGTGGTCGCGGATGTCATGATGCCCCGGCTCGATGGCCTGTCTCTCTACCATCGGATCCGGGAGCGCAGTAACAGCCTCCCAGTAATCCTGATGAGCGCCGCGGTCACCCCTCGCGCGGTGGACGCCACGTTCATCCCAAAGCCCTTTGATATCGATACACTGCTCGACGTGGTTGAAGAGAAACTGCGAGGACACTGACCTCCGGAGGCCAGGCTGGCAACGTAGCCGGAAGACCACTACGGCAAGGTCACGTCTTCAAAGGCCAGGACCAAGACCCATCGACGAGGGGGAGTCGCGCTGCATCGCCTGATACGGCGCGCTTTGGCCCGCTCCCGGCAATGAGCAGTCACCCGCCGGGTCGTGAGCTGGTACAGCGAGCTCAGGAGTCGCGCAGGATCGCCTCGACCTCAGCAGGGGAAGGGAGGGTACCCGCTCCGATTTCACGAAGGCTCAATGCCGCAACCGCGTTGGCGTACATCCCCGCATCCTTCGCCGAGACCGACTTGTCTGCCGCCTTCATGAAGAATGCCGCCGCGAAGACATCGCCGGCACCGGTGAGGCTCTTCACCTTCACGTCGACGCCCGGAATCTCCAGGGTTTTGAACTGGGAGGCGCCAGGGCGAATGCGCTCGTTGTCCTCAGACCGGTTGCTGTAATAGATGCGGGCGCCGGCGGGACCCCGGGTGACGACGCTCAACCGTCGCTCCCCCACCCGCTCGATCACCTCACGCGCCTGGAAGATCTCTTCGTCGCTCACGATCGCGCAGTCGATGCGGCCAATCAGGTCCGCTGGCAGCCGAAGGGGGACCTCCCGCACCCTGCCGCCACGCTCGCGTGGCCAGTCGCGCATCCACCCCTGTGGCGTGACGCCGAGAAAGCCGGTCGTCATCCCGGGGACATGCCGCGGATCGATCTCATCAGCGACCGGCCCAAGATGGACGATTTTCGAGTTGCGCCAGTGGGGTGGAAGTCCCCGCAGGTCGATACGACCTGCCCAGTGCTTGATCGTCTGGACGCGACGCGTTGCCAGGTACTCGTTCACGAAGGTGGTCGGGACATCGGCATCCTGGACGATGATCTGGAAATCGCCGGCGAACTCGTCGAGGCTGGGGATATTCATGCCCTGCACCTCGCGACCGAAGACACCACGGGTGATCACCGCCACGCGTGCGCCCAGCCGGGCCGCGGTGATGGCGGAGTAGAGCGCCGTGCCGCCCAGCACCACCTCGCCGTTGTCCATCAGGTCAGCCGTAATATGACCGATCAACAGGTAATCCGGTGTCCGGGAGCTTTGTAGCGGGGATCGTTCCGCCTGCTGGCGAAAGGGTGCGCGGACCTTGTCCCGACGCCGGGACGCGGTGCCCGGCTTCTCCCCTGAGGTCGCATCGGATGCCGGCGTGTCGCGTGTCGGTGCTTGTGGATCGCGCCGATCCCGATCGTCCTGCGTCATGAAGTTGTCCGTTTCTCTGATGGAATGGGCCTGGGCATACCGCCCAAGCCCCTTCAATGCAATGTCTCGCTCGGACAGGAGTCTATGGCGTGACGGGCTGCGCCACCTGTGCCCCGTCAACTCTTGTGCCGCCCGGGTGCATTCGGTCAAGGCAGTGCGATGTTACCCCTGGCGCGCTGGTTCAACGGTGATGCGCCGTTGGGAACCTTCACCGCTGCTCTGGGTGGCCACACCTGGATGCGAAAGGAGGGTGAGGTGGATGATCCGGCGCTCGTTCGGCGGCATCGGCTCCAGCACGATGGGCCGACCGCTCCGGGCTACCTGCCGGGCTACACGTTCTGCCAGCCCGACCAGCGATTCCTCGCGCCGGGAACGGTAGCCCTCAACATCGAGGATCACCCGGTTCCAGTCGCCCAGCCTGCGGTTGACGATCGTATTGACGAGGTATTGCAGGTGGGAGAGGTGCTCCCCACGGCGGCCGATCAGCATACCGAGGTCGCGGCCGAGCACGTCGATG
Source organism: Thermomicrobiales bacterium (assembly GCA_035936075.1). Taxonomy (GTDB): domain Bacteria; phylum Chloroflexota; class Chloroflexia; order Thermomicrobiales; family UBA6265; genus UBA6265. The sequence goes on along the minus strand of DASYWM010000235.1, from coordinate 5,467 downwards.
AATATCGTCGGCGGCTCATCGGGACCAACCGGTACGGATGATGGATTGTCGACCGCCACCACATCGCCCTCGACACCCATGCGCACCAACAGGTCCCGGACGATCTCCTTGGCAACCTGCTCGTGCTCGGCATCGACCCGTTCTCGAGTAACCCCGGCTGCAGGCGGCGGCGTGCCGCGACGGGAGGGGCGATCGCCAGGCGAGGTCCGCCCACCCAGCTGCTCCCTGTTGCCACCACTGCCTCCACGGCGACGATTGCGACCGCGCTCCTCCCGCTCCCGGGTAGGCCTGCTGCTCTCGACGGGTTGGGACGCCTGCCCCTTCGCGGTCACGCGCACCAGCGCTTCCGCGTCCTCAGCCGGGCCCTCCTCGGAGAGGATCTCGATATCGACATCGTCCCGGGTGAGCTCGAGTTGCTCCAGGGCCAGACGAACGGCCTCGTCCACCGAGATGGCCTGGATCTCAACACTTGTGCGTTTCGGCATCGTCTCTTCCTTGTGGCGATTCGCGAGATGCGGCGTTGCGATAGCAAGTTTCCGGTTTGGAGTGGGCCGATCACCGGCGGCGATGTCCCCTGCGGCAGGCGATCAGGCGCGTTGCTTCTTCTTTTTCCGTGGCCGGGCCGGGTTGGTCGTCTTCGCTCCGGCGACACGGGTGCGGGCGGCATCGGCGCTCGCGGTGGATGATTCCACGACCTTGCTTGAGCCGGCTGCGCGATATTTCGAGGCTGCGTCCACGCGAGCCTGGTATCCGGATCGTTTGGAGCTCTGTTTTGTCGGCGTGGCTGTGGTCTCGATGACCTCATCGGAGGTACCGTTTGCCGGAGCCTTCTTGCCACCATTGGCCTTGCCCTGCTCGCGGAGCGACTCCTGCCGGGCCTGGGCGTTCTGCTGGGCCTCCTCCATTCTCTTCGCGAGCCATCCCTGGAACCCGGACCGCTGTGCTGCTGCACCCTCACCCGACATCACCACAAGGTCGTTGGGGTCACGCGGAGTTGCGTAGCCGAGCCGTCGATGCTCTGGCAGTTCCGGCAACCATGGGAACCATTCGCCCATGCTGCCCCAACCGGTGATCAGCCACTGCTGCACGACCGAGTAGATCGCCTGGACGACCCAGTAGAGCACCGGGCCGGAGTCGAATCCCCAACCGAAGAGCACCACGGTCAGCGGCATGAACGTCATCATCGTGTTCATGATCTGCTGCTGCGGATCGGTGATCTTCTGGTTGGCCGGGCGCATCATGCGCGTCTGGATGAACTGGAAGAATCCGGCGAGAATCGGGAGCAGATGAAGCGGATCGGCCTCCTTGAGGGAGTCGAGCCAGAGGAAGCCATTGGCCCACTCTTCGGCACCGCTTCCGGACATCTCCCGGATACCGAAGTAGACGCCAAAGAAGATCGGCATCTGGATCAGCATCGGCAAACAGCCCGCCATGGGGTTGACGCCATATTGCTGGTAGAGCGCCATTGTTTCCGCGGAGGCTTTCTGCCGGTCCGCACCGTGCTTTTTCTGAAGCTCCTTGATCTTCGGAGCCAGCTCCTGCATTGCCTTGCTGGAGCGGATCGACTTCACCGTTAGTGGCAGGAGGAGCGTCTTGATGATGATGGTGAAGGCGATGATCGCGAGGCCGCCGCTGTTGAACACACTGCCCAGCTGGGCGAGCACCCATTCCACGAAGTCAACGTACTGGTCCCAAAGAATGATGCCGGGAACAAGGGTTGATACCATCTGCGCCATGTGATCGGCGGAGAGGGCAACGAGACCGGGGAGATCGAAGAGCACGAGGATGGGCCTCCTCCCGCAAGCGGGCGGGTTCCGAGCGCTGCATTGTGCAGCGTTGCGGGATTGATACGTTGTTCAGGTTACGCGACGGTTGCGACATGCCAGTGTATGTATACGGTCGGACATCGCCCCGGTTCCACTCTTGCCGATATGCCAAACGCTTTTGCGTTTGACCCGGCGGCAGTCTATCACGAACAGCTGTGCTTCCCTGCGGGCGTGAACGTGCGTCAATACAGGGTCACGGGACCGGATCCCAGCCACTTCCGCCAAACGGATTGCAGCGCAGAATGCGCCAGATAGCCAGCCGACCGCCCTTAAGAATACCGTACTTCTCGACGGCCTCGTAGGCATATTCCGAACAGGTCGGGTGAAACCGGCAGGAGGGCGGAAGCAGCGGCGAGACGCGGCTTTTGTAGAAGCGAATCATGCCAAGGGCAGAGCGCTTCATACCGATACCTCGTCGGGTGCCGTCGTTTTCGTTGCCCCCGTGTCCTCCTCCGACCACCCGGTGGTAATGGCGGAACCCGGCTCTGGTACGTCACTGCCGGGACGGAAGATCCTCGCGCGGTCAAGGATGTTTTTCAGGGCCTTCTGGGCATCGAGGAGCGCCGGCATCTCCTCCACCGTACCCCGGCAGATGACCACAATGTCGTGTCCCGGCTCCAGGTACGGGTGATACCCGCGCAGGGCCTCTCGCACCAGGCGTTTGAGCCGGTTGCGTTGGACGGCCTTGCCGCAGCGCTTTCCAGCAATCACCGTGTAGCGGTTTTGGGCCGGATTGAGCGCATTGGGCATGAAGCGGACCACAAGCGGGCCGTGCGCGACCGCTCGTCCACGTGAGCGCACTCGCCCTACATCGCTTTCTTCACGGAGCCGGTACTTGCGCGCTACCAAGGAAGCATGTCCTCACCTTGCACGAGGCCGTACAAGAAAAAAGCGAGGATCGGCATGGCGCATCTGCGTCGTTGCCGTCCTCGCCTCGTTACCATCGGGGTAACGATTACTTGTTTTGGGTAAACTTCTTCTCTTCGGCAACGGTCAGCGCGTGACGTCCCTTGCGGCGGCGAGCGTTGAGCACATGGCGGCCGCCCTTGGTGGACATGCGGCTCATGAAACCGAACTTGCGAATGCGCTTGAGGCGCTTTGGCTGATAGGTGCGCTTGGTGGACACGCAAATACTCCTTAAATCGTTGTGTCTGGCGCCGGACCTCGGTCCTGGCGCATCGCGCGGCCGTCGACAGGCAACGAAAGCCACGCGCGTGTTGCTAGAGGATGCACTCCTGGGTCGGGAAGCGGTAGCGATGTACCGGGCCGAAGAAGACGCGCATTGTGTCACGCCGATGGCACGCCATCACCGTTCCACGGTGTGCGAGACGGTTGAGTATAGGCCGCGCCCCGTTGCCCCGTCAACCACTATCCGGGTGCATACAGGTGAGCGTCCACGAGGGATCACGGAATACGGGACCGGTCGGAGGCGAGCGTTTCTATGGGATATTCAGGTGAATCTGCCGCAAGGTCGCACGCTGGCGTTGTCGGAAACAGGCGAACACGCGCTACACCTTGGCGCCAAGGTGTGGCACTTCTCACCGTGGGTTTTGATCATGTTCTTGTATCATCGGGTCTGATCTTGCCGTCACCGGGGAACCCTGTGCACCAACCATGACGCCGGAGGGCCGTCCATGCTGTCCCGTCTCTCGTTCTCCATCTATGACCTCAGGGATAGCCTCTGGTATCGCCCGGCGCTCATGACGCTTGGAGCGATTGTGGTGGCCTTCGTGATGATTTGGATCGATGAGCAGGTCCTGCAGGGCTCGAACCTGCGCACTTGGTGGCTCTTCAGCGGCGGTGTGGAGGGGGCCCGCGGCGTCCTTTCCGCGATTGCCGCAACGATGATAACCGTGGTGACGACAGCCTTCTCGATCACGATGGTCACCTTGCAGCTGAGCTCCAGCCAGTATTCCCCGCGAATCCTGCGCGGGTTTACTGGAGACCCCGGAAACCAGCTCGTTCTCGGTATCTTTATCGCCACCTTCGTCTACTGCCTGTTGGTCCTGCGCTCCGTGCGGTCCGAGTTGGAGGATCAGCGGACCTTTGTTCCCGCCCTGGCGATCTCGCTGGCGCTCGTGTTGGCGCTTGTCTGCATTGGCTCCCTCATCTATTTCCTGCATCATGCCAGCCGGACCATCCAGGCATCCGTCATCCTCGACAAATCCGCGAACGATACCTTTGGGCTAATTGAGGATCACTTTAACGTGGGGAACAGTGAGCGGATGTCGGATCGTACCCGCTCACTGTTGGACAATTTGCCTGTGGTGACGGAGGTAATTTCCGAGCGGCCCGGTTACCTGCGCGGTATGGACGATTCCACGCTGGTCGCACTGGCCCGGAAGTACGACCTGCTGCTGACGTTGCATCCCCATGTTGGGAACTACATCTTCACCGGGTCGCCACTGGCCACGGTCCAGCGGTTCACGACACGCGAGTTGAACGAGGATGACGAGCATTCGGAGGAGGAGAGCGTCTTCATTCGCCTGAAGGAGCGGATTGCGGAGGTTCTTTCCCCAAATTCTGCCGATGCCGACAAGAAGGAGAAAGATGGCAACGGCCGGAGCGAGGTGGAAAAGATCTCCGATGCGATACGTGGCACGTTTACTACCGGGCTTGAGCGGACACTGAACGAGGATGTGCTCTTCGGTTTCCAGCAACTGGCGGATATCGGGCTGCGGGCGCTCTCGCCGGGGGTGAACGACCCGACTACGGCCATGTTCTGCATCGACTGGCTTGGTGAGGGACTGATCCGGGTGCAGGATACCAATGATCGCCCGACGGTTGCGGTCGACGAGGATGGAACGCCGCGCGTGGTCTATCCCCCGATCCCGTTCGAGCAATTCCTGACGATCTCCTTCCGCCACATCCGTCACTACGCTGCGGGCGATCCCTTCGTCAGTCGTCATATCATCGAAGTGCTGGAGTCGGTATATAGGAGCTCCACGAACGAGCAGGCCCGGGCAGCGGTTGCAGAGGGAGCGCGGAGGACGGTCGAGGCGCATGCCGCCAGCGACCCGCTGCCGACCGAGCTTGAGCGGGTCCGCATGGCGGCCTCATGGGCTTACACGGAGGACTCAGTGCCGTTAGAATACGAGCATACGGCGCAAACGTAACGATCGCGTCATCTGGGTCCTGAATGCCAGAAGGCTCTCCCCTATTCATGACGAGGCCGTAGATGATGTTGGCCCAGCAGCATTCCCGGGAAGCGTTGGCGACCTTCGAACGGAAGCGGTTCGCTGCGCTCAGCCGGGAGCTCACCAAAGCGGGTCTTGGGGACGTGACGGTACTGCGGGAACTCATGACCGACGGAAGTGCACCGGTGCTATGAGGGGAGTACATCCCTTTGCCGGCATCAAGTTGAGTGGGACGAACTCCAAGGCAGGGGGGCCAGAATACCTGCACAATTTCGTTGAGGCCAAAGCGATTGGCGAACGTCTATGAGCACCACCGGATTGGACGTGTCCAGCGTTGGTCAAACGCTGACCTCCCGCGCCGAGCTCGCGCTGAATCCGATCTTCCGAAAGGGGATTCTCGGTGCGACGAACAATACAATTGTCGCCCGAACCGTGCGTCGATATGGCATGAAGCTCGGTGCCTCTCGATTTGTTGCAGGCGAAACACTTGATGAGTGCCTGCCG
>DASYWM010000234.1:0-4435 GCA_035936075.1 Thermomicrobiales bacterium | reverse complement strand
GGTGGCCGATACTTCCCTTTGGAAAGCGATCTGCTGAGTGGTAGACCACCCGGGTTATGGAATGTCCGCGACAGGGTCGCGGTGGACAGGACGAATGAATATGCGTGTTGCGATTGTGTCAGATGTGGTGTGCCCATGGTGCCGGATCGGGAAGGCGAACCTGATGCAGGCGGCCGAGCAATGGACGCGGGAGACTGGCGACCAGGTCGGGGTCGCGCTGCTTCCGTTCCTGCTGGACCCGGTGGAGCCGGGTGTGAAGGAAGATTTCCGCGAGCGGTTCACGAAGCGGAAGGAAATTCCGGAGTCACAGATGGAGGCGATGTTCGAGCGGGTCACCCAGGTGGGCGCGCAGCAGGGCCTTCGCTTCAACTTCGACAAGGTCAAGGTGGCGGTTGACACCGTCCCGGCGCACGAGCTGATGGAGCTGACCCCGCGTGAGAAGCAGTTTGGTCTGATGGACGCGATGATGTCGGCCTATTTCGAGGAGGGCAGGGACATTGGCGAGATCGATGTGCTGCTCTCGATCGCGAAGGACGCCGGGCTGACGGACGAGGAGCTGAAAGAGATCGAGCCCGCCTTACGCAGCCGGAAGATGGAGGGTCAGGTGCGCTCGACGATCGCGCAGATGCAGCAGGCGGGCGTGCAGGGCGTGCCCTTTTTCATCCTCAACGATGCGGTGGCGCTTTCCGGCGCCCAGCCGGTCGAGGTCTTCCTGCAGGCGTTCGAGCAGGCGAAGGACGCACAGCCCGCGGGGGCCAGGTAGTGTCTGATGGCAGGATCCTCCAACCTTGAACCATGAGGTTGAGAGCCCGCTACATCTCGCAACGTCACAACGAACTGAACATTCCCCCGGTGCAGACGAAGGAGCACGTCACTTGTCTGTTACCGGGGGCTCTTCCTTAAATTAATCCTTCGTCATCGCTGCGAAAGCCGGAGATGATGTCCTCAAGGGTGCGCCGCAAATCTGTGTAACGTTGCTCTCCCAAAAGCTCTGCCAGGTCATGCTCCACATCAGTTGTTGCTCGCTTGGCTGCACGAGCGTTCTTTCGTCCTCTATCGGTCAAGTAGATCCGTTTGGCGCGGCGGTCGTCCGGGTCTGGTCGACGCTCAAGATAGCCCTTGGTCTCCAGGTCGTCGACGAGTTCTCCCATTGACTGCGCGGTGATGCCCGCCCGCCCAGCCAGGTCGGTCAGACGAAGCCCATCCTCAAGTTCAAGTTGTTCCATAGCATTGCCGTGGGACGGGCGCAGGTCATTGAAGTCGGTTTGAGACACGACAGACGTGAAGATACGGGCCGCCAATATGTTATAGGCGGTGCGAAGCAGCGCGCTTGAGGGAAGGTCATGAGGAGAGTTTGCCATGGGGGTTGACACCTGCAAGTACTAAGGATACCGTATATAAAGGAAGCCTGAATATTTTTCGAGTATAGCACGCAAGGAGGGGTGATCGTGATTGAAACTAATCCGTTCGCGACGTTGACTGAGATAGCAGGGGGCTATTGCCTGCCGCGAAGTCTTCACGCGGTGGCCAACCTGGGCGTCGCGGACGCACTGGACGAGATGCCCCGAACCGCCACGGACCTTGCCGCGTCCGTGAGCGCCCACCCCGGTGCGCTTGGCCGCGTCCTGCGCCTCCTTGCGTCACACGGTGTGTTCGAAATGCAAGGTGATACGGTGCGCCATTCACCCGCATCGCGGCTCCTGCGGACCGACCACCCACAGTCCATGCGCGCCTTCGCCCAGATGTTCGGCCTGCCCATCTTCTGGACAACCTTTGGGGCCATGGAGCATTCCGTGCGGACCGGTCTGCCCGCGGCATCCGAAGTATTCCCTGAGGGGTTCTGGACCTACCTTGCCGGACGGCCGGAAGAGGGTCAGGTGTTCAACTCGGCAATGGCTGCGAAGGCGCACGGCGCAATCGCAGGAATTCTGACCGCGTACGATTTCTCGGGATTCGGTGTCATCGGCGATATCGGGGGCGGTAATGGTCATCTGCTGCACGCAATCCTCGAAACTGTACCGAATGCCAAAGGTGTCCTGTTTGAGCTGCCACAGGTGATCGAGGAGTCTGCCAGCATGGCGTCCGACCGACTGGTCCTTCAGGCAGGCGATTTCTTCCGGGATGCGCTGCCGAGCTGCGATGCGTATCTGCTCATGGAAATCATCCATGACTGGGGGGATGAAGAGTCCATCGCCATTCTCCAGGCGGTGAGGCAGGCCTCCCCGCCCCAAGCAAAGTTGTTGGTGATCGAGACGATCGTCCCCGATGATCCTGGTCCCGACTGGTCGACGATGCTGGACATTCACATGCTTACGCTACTTGGCGGCAAACAACGTACGCAGCAGGAGTATGAAGCGCTCTTCGCCCAGTCGGGCTTTCGGTTCCAGCGTGAGATCGATACCGGCGCCGGGATCTCGATCCTGGAGGCGGAGGCTATCTAGGGTTGTCGTCGATTGCCAATGTCCGGCCAGGCGGGCGCGGTGTTTCAAACGGATCGAACTTCAAGGCATCTCGGATGAGTCGTGCCAGTCCTGCGACCAATTCGGGGACGGCAGCCGAGAAGGGGAGGGTCGTTCCTCGTCTTCCCGGTGCACCACACCGGCAGGTTGCAGGTAACGCGCAGAAGAAGACGGTGTGTTCAATCATCCACCACTTGTTTGCCGCCAGCCCGGCATCAAGGGCCCTCGAACGTCGTCACTTCGGCGGCGTACTGGATCTGGCTAATGACCTCACCCGGGACCGCCTTGGACGGTCGCTTGTTGATCGCACGAATGGCGGCCGGGTCCAGCTTGGGAAGCCGGTCGTCGGTCAGCAGGCCGTTGGTTTCCTGCTCGGTATCGGTGAGCTGGGTGTAGCAAAAACCAGCGATGGCCGGTGAGTCGAGGATCGCCCCGACAAGCTCCTCATATTTCGCCAGGAACTCATCCTGCGAGCCGACGGTGCCGTACCCGTGCCAGCGCTCACCGGCGACTGGCGTGTAGGAGATACCGCCGAACTCGGTGAGCATGACCGGCTCACCCTGTCGCCTGGCGTCGCCGAAGGCGATCGACCGGTAATGGGGGCGGACTTCCTGCATCGTTTGCTCAAGGGCGCTGAACGATCCGTACCGCTCGCGAAGAGTGTCGCCGTCGAGGGCATAGTCGTGGACTCCCCAAACGTCCCCGACCATGTGCTCCCAGCCGTCGTTGCCGATCGCAGGACGCGAGGGATCAATTGCCTTCGTCAGGTAATAGAGGGCCCGCACAAAGTTTCGCTGGGCCTCGTCCCGCTCCATGTTCGGGACGCCCCAGCTCTCGTTGAACGGCACCCAGGCGACGATGCAGGGGTGGCTGTGGTCGCGTTCGATCACCTCCAGCCATTCGCGCGTGAACCGGTCGACCGCGTCCGCCGAGAATGTGTAGGCATTAGCCATCTCCCCCCAGACCATCAGGCCGAGGCGGTCGCACCAATAGAGGAAGCGCGGATCCTCGACCTTCTGGTGGATACGCACGCCGTTGAAGCCCAACTCCTTGATCAGCTCAACCTCTCGTCGCAGGGCATCCTCAGTTGGTGCCGCGAGATGGGACTCCGGCCAGTAGTTCTGGCCGAGCACCAGCCGGAGATAGGTGGGGCGGCCGTTGAGCATGAACCGGCCATCGGCAAACCCGCACGAGCGAAGGCCGACGTAGGATGTCACGGCATCGATGACTTCCTCGCCATCCAGCACCTCGATCTCGGCATCGATCAGGTTCGGGAAGCTGGGCGACCACAGGGTGCGCTCCCGGCTCATGGTGATATCCGCCGATTCCAGGGAGAGGTCGCGGCGAATGTCCTGGTGGGCAAAGGTGGATGTATGGTGCGCAAGCTCAGCCCCCCGCAGCGACAGCCGCACACGGAGCTGGTATGGGCTCGACAGTTGGTGGCTGAGGCCGACGTGGAGCGCCAGAATACCCCGGTCGAGATCGGGCGTCCAGCGAAGGTTGCGGATCGATATGGCGGGAACCGGTTCCAGCCAGACGGGCTGCCAGATACCGGTTGTCCGGTGGTACCAGATCTTGTGTGGCTGCGGTTCCCAGTCCTGCTTGCCGCGTGGCTGGGAGAGATCCTGCGGCTGGTCTTCGGCGCGGAGGACGACGACCTGCTCCCCCTCGACGAGAGCCGAGGTGATGTCGGCGCTGAACGGGGTATGCCCTCCCTCATGCATGGCCACGAACTGGCCGTTGACCCACACCTGTGCCCGGTAGTCGACCGCGCCGAAGTGTAGCAACACCCTACCGGAGCGGTCCTCGGCGGGGACATCGAAGGTGCGGCGGTACCAGACGTAGGGATGGAAGGCGGGGGCGCCGATCCCGCTGGAGCGGGATTCCGGTGGGAATGGCACGGTGATCTCGCGGTCGAAGACATCGGTACGGGTCTGCCAGCCTTCGTCTAGCCCGATGTTGGCGTCGTCATAGGC
>DASYWM010000233.1:0-2998 GCA_035936075.1 Thermomicrobiales bacterium | reverse complement strand
AGACAGCAGGCACCGCTTTCGTTTTCCGTACGGCGGCGGCCTTGGTGGTGATCACTGTGTCAGACGTGCTTCCCACAGGATTTACCTGATTCCGTAATTGTCTGTTGACGTGCACCTAAGGCCGGCCCAAGATACGAAGAGTCCCTGGCAGCGGTCGTCAGTCAAGCTACCGAATACGGAGATAGCAGACCGTCTGAATAGCACGAGAGCAGTCGGTTTGCCGTTCCAGCGGAGAGCCACTGCCATATGGCTTTCGACGCATCTGCCTTAAGACCCACTGCAGAAGTTGATGCGCGTTTGTCGGGTCCGGCAACGCTCGCGCTGGGTGAAAGAGCCATTCGAGATAGGAGCAGTTTTAAGGTGAGGTCAGGCAACATGGACTTTCCTGATGAGGCTCAAGGACGTGTCGAGCAGGATCGGCATCGGCCCCGTTATCACTTCCTGCCGCCCGCAAACTGGATGAACGATCCCAACGGCTTGATCCACTATCAGGGCCAGTACCATCTCTTTTACCAATACAATCCGAAGGGGGCGTTCTGGGGAACGATGCATTGGGGACACGCGTTGAGCGAGGACCTTGTGCATTGGAGGCACATGCCCGTCGCGTTGACTCCCGCAATTGGTGGCCCGGATGAGGACGGTTGCTATTCAGGTGCGGCAGTCGTCCACGATGGAGTCCCGACGCTTGTGTATACCGGCGTTCGCGGTACGGACCAACTCCCGTGCCTGGCGATGAGCGAGGATCAGGACCTCGGCAAATGGCGGACGTTCCCCGGCAACCCGGTGATCGACGAGACGCCATCCGATGTGCAGACGACCATTTTTCGAGATCACACCCTGTGGCGTGAAGACGGCGCCTGGATGATGGGCATTGGGGCAGGGATCGAGGGAAGCGGGGGAGCTGTGTTGCTCTATTGCTCTCACGATCTCATCCAGTGGGAGTATCTACATCCGCTGGCCATAGAGGATCCGACGCTAAATCCCGGGGGTCGTGTCCTCTCCACGGGATGGGAATGCCCCGATTTCTTCTTTTTCGGCGATCGTCCGGCATTGATCGCCTGCGAATGGGACGGTGAGCCGATCGCGGTCAGTTACTGGACGGGGCAGTATCTCAGAAGGCGGTTCACAGCACATTACAAAGGCGCGGTCGATGCCGGCTCGTCCTTCTATGGGCCGCAAAGTTTCATGGACGAGTCTGGAAGGCGGATCATGTTTGGATGGCTCCGGGAAGTTCGAAGCGAGTCCGCCCAGCGCGATGCTGGTTGGTCTGGTGCGATGACCCTGCCGCGGATTATTACCATGGGCGAGGATGGCGCACTCGCGTTTGCCGTTGTCCCGGAGGTGGAGGCGCTTCGAGGACGCCACTACAGGCTCGATGTCTTGAACAGTGATGTTGATCTTCGTGGAGTGCCGGGCAATTCCCTGGAAATCCAGGCAAGGTTCGGTGCTCACGGCGGTGGGCCAGTGGGCCTGCAGGTGTGTTGCTCGCCCGATGGTGGTGAAGCGACAACCGTACTTTGGGATATCGAGACCGGTATCCTCTCGCTCGATACCCGCCAGTCCAGCAGGGATCAGGAGGTCACAGGGGAGTTGGCGTCGGCGTTTCTGGGCCTCACCGAAGGCGAACCTCTCTCACTGCGAGTTTTCGTGGATCGTTCGGTGATCGAGGTTTATGCCAACCAGCACATCGCTCTCTCGGGGCGCATTTACCCCTCGCGACAGGATTCCCTCGGTGTACGCGTCGTTGGCCCCGATGCCCTCAGCGGAGACATTGACCTTTACGAAATGAAACCGATGACTACAGGCTTGTAGAGAGGAGACAAGGCACCTGAGGGGCTGAACCGGAAAATGGGCTTCACGAGGTTACACAAACATCACCGTCGCCTACCCATTCCGCAGCCCAGTCGGTCAAGGTAGCAATAACTGCATTGAGCTCGTGTCCCTTTTCGGTCAGCTGGTACTCGATGCGCACCGGTGTTTCAGGATGCACGATCCGTTGCACGATACCCTCGGCCTCAAGTTCCTTCAGCCGCTCGGAAAGAAGGCGATCACTCAACCCCGGAACCGCGTGGATGATATCGGTAAAGCGGGTAGCGCCCTTGAGGAGAGCACTCAGGATTGCACCGGTCCACCGCCTACCGATAAGCTCCACGGCTTTGTGGAATTTGGGGCAGATGGAGATGTTGACGGGTGGCGTCTTGGTTTGCATTGCTGAATTCTTGCCTCTGAATTCTATGGTGACGTACATGCTGGTCCCAGTACTGCTCATTATAGGTTGGCAGGCAACCCCTTGTCAGCAGCTTCACGCACCAATATTCCCCACAACACTTACCACATGCGCCACTCTTGGTACATCAGTTTGCTACACAAAATGGCTACACCGCTGTTTCTCTTATCCTCCTCAATTTCCAGGGATTAAGTACACCGCGACAGCGTGGATCTGTTGCGCTCAATTTGCACCTAGGCGCTGATCATTCCCTGCGTGGCCCAAGACAACCGCCGTAGCGTCATTCGGCCCTGTCGCGCGTGCTGATATGGTCGAAGGTAACGATTTGAACAAAAAAGCCTCGACCGGTTCGCATCCGGGTCGAGGCCGTGGCACCCACTGACCAGGAGCGGTCACATGGACAGTTTATCCCATGATTCGGACGAGGAACTCGAGATTGCAGTACGCACCGGACTCACTCCAGATCAGTACGAATGTCCAGAAGGAGCGCCGTGCTACCGCCTTCTTACTCGTCTCAATGAAGTCCTTGCAAATCAATCGCTTTGGCCCAATCACCTTTGTAGTCGACTGATGAAAACCAGCTGCAATGAGTTCGCTGAGCAGCGGACACTCGACGTACTCGGAATACCATTGTCATGGGAGTGGTGGGGGAGGGGCGCTGGCACCCGCCCCACAGTGTGATAGCCGAATCGATTGAGAGAAGTTCAAGGTTGGCGGAACGGGCGCACACGCGTTTCCTGAAGACGGTCAAGATGCTGCACGAGCTGCAAC
>DASYWM010000232.1:0-4800 GCA_035936075.1 Thermomicrobiales bacterium | reverse complement strand
GTTCCGCGTGCGCATCACTTTCCGGAATTTGAGTCGCATCACACCGAGACCCCGACCTACCTCAACCCAATGGGGGCCAAGGGTATCGGTGAGGCGGCGACGATCGGCGCCACCCCCGCGACGGCTAACGCCGTGATCGATGCACTTGAGCCGTGGGGCATCACCCATCTGGACATCCCCTGCACGCCCCAGCGCGTCTGGCAGGCAATCCGGGATGCAGAGAAGGAACCTGGTGCATCAGCCGCGGACTAAGCGGTATCCGATCATTGTACCAACGGTGAGCCAACCTCAACACCGCTGTCTCCTGCAGGTTGACATGGAGCGGCTCACTTGGCCACATAAAACAATTTGGCCGCTGGCCATATTTCGCACTATAGGGGAGGTGGCCACCTAACGGGTTGACCAATCGGACATCGGCCCGAAGAGGGACCTGGTTCGACAGCAAGGTCTTTCGGGGCATACCTACCATGGATCACCCTGGAGATAGCGAAGGAGGGCGAGACCGAGCGGACTTGTCCTCCCTGCCCTTACAACAGGACGCCTGGCTGGTTGTCGACGATGACCAGGCAATCGAAACGCAGGTATGCCGACGCAGTGAGCCTCGATGCTCGATGAAAGTTCAACATACAGCTTGAGTCGGCTGACTCAGCGTTCTACCAGTCGTATCCATCAATAAACGTCCCACACGTTTTGCGCACGAAAGATTGTCCGCAAACAATGGGTAGATCTGGCACAACCCGCTCATCATTCTGATTTGTCAGCCGAGCGGCCCCGGCCAGAGTGGTCGATCACCTCCCCTATCAACGTACACTCTTCATCCTTGTCAGGGGGTTGAAAAAATCGCCAATAATGATTGAACGACTCCTCATCGATAGTAAAAGAATCGATAGGCGGTTGCTCGGTTCTTCTTAGTGCTCTTGCCTTCATTACCTCAAGGGGCACTCTTAGATAGTATAGTTTTGGAGTCGCACCAACGCTTTTTACCCGTTGCCTGATTTCATCTCGTTGCTCCTTCACCCAAAAGCCTTCATCAATAACGACATCTATCCCTGCCTTCAAGCATCTGAGTGCCATATCTGTTGCAAGGGAAGCCATTCTACTGTCATATTCTTCGAACTTATCTTTGGGAGGAGTGTTGCCAAAGAGTCGAACCATCCATTCGTCTTTGGTGAACCTGACAGCTCCCGTTTCTTTTTCGAGTTTTCTCGCAAATGTTGTTTTTCGAGAACCGATGAATCCAACAACAATGTGTGCCACCGGCTCTTTATACGAGGATTCCTCGTCGACTCCGACCTTGATCGTCCCCTCCTCGATGTCTAGCGCGAACACTCGCTCCCGCACACTCTGTACTTGCCGAGGATCCATCAGTGCCTCCTCTCCCCGACCCATTTTGCCAGGGGGAACATATCGCTCTTCAGGTTGTGGTCCTGATTTCTCGACCAAAGCTATGAAGGGCAGTCTCCTTTTTGATGCCATGTCACCTCCTAAACATCCGTTTCTGGAACTCGTTCGTGGCTCCGTGAAACTGTCCAATAACCACCATAATCCCGTATCGAAACTTGTCCCACAATCTACGTCCGGTTTCTTGTTTCCCCAAGCAGGTTCTGAGACATTTGGATCGTGCGTATCGGTCATGCTCGCGTCTCCAACGGAGACCCCATCCTCACTTTTCAGAGGGACGCCCTCGCCCGGTCGGATGCGCCAAGGCTATCACCGACGCGTCAGGTGGTGACCCCCTTGTTGGGCGAGGGCTGCTTGGCTCGTCAAACTGCTCCGGTGTAACGCCCCATTGGCGACACATATAGGCGCCCCTGGGTGACGGCAGCGCCGAGCCGATGTGGTCATCCTTGGTATCAAGTTCGGACGTCATGCGCGCGACGACCTCTTCGTAGAAGGAGTCCACGTAGTCGCGTGTCGCTTGCTCATAGGCGTGGAGGTGGGGCAGGCGACGTTCTCTCGGGTTGAGCCTTGCTGAGGTCTTCACTGCGGGGAGAGGGGCAGGTCGATCGCCCCGGTGTTCGTGCTGATGTGGAGCACTGGCTTCATCGGCGCCCGCTACGGGGTGCCACACGCCGAACCCGCAACATTCCTTGCGCTCCGGTTCGCTGGCGTCCTGGTCGTAATGGTTCCGGTGGTCCTCTGCCTGCGCCTGCCATTCCCGAGGCAAGTGAAGGCCGGGCATCTTGTCATCGCCGGCCTGCTGATCCAAGGTGGCTACCTGCTGGGAGTGTTCGAGGCCGTCCACCGGGGGATGCCGGCCGGGGTAGCCGCTCTGATCGTCGGCCTCCAGCCGATCCTTACAGCCGTCCTCGGCGGCCTCGTGGGGGAGCGAGTCACGCGGCTGCAATGGCTGGGGATGGCTCTGGGATTGTCCGGCGTCGTGCTGGTGGTCGCCGAGCGCCTCACGGCCTCCGGTCTCACGATGGCCAGCGTGGCTGCCGATCTCGGGGCGCTAATCGCAATTACACTCGGCACCCTCTACCAGAAACGGTTCGTGCCGGCCTTCGACCTCCGCACTGGGAGCGTGATCCAGTTTGCAGCCGGCCTGCTGCTGGTGGTGCCTGTCGCGTTCCTCGCTGAGTCACGCAAGATCGAATGGGCGCCGGAGCTGATCGGGCTGCTGGCCTGGTCGATCGTTGCCCTCTCGATTGGGGCGACGTCGCTCCTGTTCCTGCTGATCCGGCGGGGTGCCGCCACCCGCGTGGCAAGCCTGATGTACCTCACCCCGGCCGTGACCGCCGTCATGGCGCGCATCCTGTTCGGGGAGCAGCTGAGCGCCATCATGGTACTGGGCATCGGGCTCACCGCGCTCGGGGTGGCGATCATGGTACGGGCGCCCGGAAGGCATTCCGTCCGAGCCCGTGCACATGAAGATTGAACCAGCCGTTGCTTGTCTCACAAACGGTGGTTTCTGATATCCCCTCCTCTGCCATAGGCAGCCCTCTTTGGCCCCTATGTACGCATCACAACGCATCTCATCATCAAGGGGGGCATTGCCTGTGACCCAATACAGGTTTTGGGACCTCCGAATTGCTCACTGTCTATGCCGTCGTCTCCAGCAGGGACCAAATCCCCAACATTCGGAACGATGCTCTCGCCGCAGTCGGATGCGCCATGGTTTTTACCGGCGCGCCGGGAGATCCTTCTTCTAGCTCTCGCATCGGTTGGTGAACCCCGGAACGGAACCTGCATGGCAATCGCGAGCGCGTCCTGCGCTGACTACAAGGAGGACAACCATGCCAAAACAATGGGGCGACCTGAGCAAGGAAGAGCAGGAGAAGTTCCAGAATATGGACATCAGCGGCGAAGAGGGTGGAGATACCGGCCCCTCGGGATACATTGACGACGGCGAGCAAGCCGAGAAAGGCGATACCCGTCGCGAGAACCCCAAACACAGCGGACCCACGCGCAACGGGCCCGCCGGGAACGAGAAGCAGAATTCCTGACCCCTGATGTGTCGAAGGTGTCCAAACTCCTGAGGGCACGCGCAGCATGACGATTCTGATCAATCGTTACCGTACGACTTCCCGTGCGGCGGAAACGTGATCACTGTATCGCGCTTGCAATTCTCCTCAACAAAGGGCAACGCGCCGGGAGGGTTCCTCCCGGCGCATTCCTTGTATCCATCCAGCCGGTTCCGGCTCGTTCCCGGCGTGTTGAGGTGCCCAAAGCGGATTCGCAGAAACTCCTGATCATCACCGGTGAGCAGAACAGCATCAAGCCTGCCCAGATCATCGACAGTGCGGTGCTCAAAGGCTTTTGTCAGTTCGCTCCCGCCACACCGACCGATGTTCTCCCGGTGCAATATCGCGCTAGTCCCCTACCGCGAAGATCAGGGCCGACCGCGCCGGAACGGTGACGCAACGCTCACCGAGCAAACCAGTGATGGCAGGAACCTCGCCGCTCCCCCCGAACTGTGCGTCCGTCGTCGTGAGCATCAGGTTCCACGGTCGTGAGAACATCGGCGAAAACGCCTCAACATCCTTGACTGTGAGGCGGACCTCCGGACCAAAGTTGGCCAGTAGCAACCGCTGCTCGGTCCCCCACCACCGATGGACGGCCACCATCTCAGCCGAGATCGCGCTTGCATGGGACTTCTGGCGGTCGTTGTGCTTCAGGACGTCATCGTCGTGGCGGAGCGCCAGCAGCGTCCTGTACAGCGCGTAGATGCCCGCGTTCCGCTGACGCTCTTCCAGCTTGAGTTTTGAGCCATAAAACGTGGACTCGGCCTGCGGGTCGGGGATCGACTGCGTCAGCGCCGGATCATCGAAGATGCTGAACCCGGAGAACTCCTGGCGGCGCCCCTCCGTCACCAGTTTTCCAAGCTCTTCCGGGTGGTCCGTGAAATAATAGAACGGCGTCGAGACCGAGAATTCCTGCCCCATGAAGAGCATCGGCGTCTCCGGTGCAAAGAGCATCAGCGTGGATGCCACGGCGTACCGGTCAGCATTGATGTCGTGGTGCAGGCGGTCGCCAAACGGACGGTTGCCCACCTGATCGTGATTCTGGATGCAGAAGACGAAGGCCGATGCCGGATCTTCATGGCTGACCGGCGCCACGTCCTTCTTGCTGATCGTCAGTGGCCCGAACCCCTTGTTGATCGCTGTCGCAATGTCCGTGGTCGAGCCCTTGTAGTACTGGTAGTAGTTCTCGTGCGCGTTCGTCAGGTGAACACGAACGTCATGATGGAAGTCGTCGGCCCAGATCGCGTCCAGTCCCTCACCGCCCTCATCGATTGCACGGGCTCGGGTGATCTCATGCCTGCCGTCCTCGGCGACAACGAAGATCTCCCGGTCACCG
>DASYWM010000231.1:0-6702 GCA_035936075.1 Thermomicrobiales bacterium | reverse complement strand
CTGATCGACAGTGTTGCGCAGACTCAAGAGGTCATTGAAGAGGGGGTTACGCATCATAAACCATCACCTCCATTATTCAATCCGAACACGTCCGAACTAAACAACGGTGGCAGTGAACCTGATCCATGCTTCGGTTTTATTCTATTCTCTTCCCGCTCCGTGTCAATATCCTTGCGGCCTGAATCGCGGGCAGCATCAAGACCGCATCCTTTCCGACTGGCCCTCTGCAGTGCCTCCTCCAACTCGGCAGATGGAGTGGTGACGCTGCCTTGCAGTGACCGCCAATAGATCAAGCCTTCCCAGCCTTCACCAATCCAGCCTCGCACCCCTCTCGTGATGCTCGGCCACCGATCGAGATGAGTCAGAGCAAAACGGTCGTTACCGTAACTGGCCCGCTGTGCAGCCTAACGGTCCTCACGGCTCAATTGCGTGTCTGTTGAGCCATTTGGCAGTAATAGCCGAGCGTTTGCTGTGCTCAGTTGAGAAGCCCGAGCGCGGCTTTGAGCGTCGTTCTGCGGTTCAGATGAAGCGGAATGCGGGATCCCGGGAACACCATGCGATTCAGTGTCCCGCTCTGCAATATCACGAGTACGTATGCAGCAGTGGGCGCGGCATGAGCCCGGCACATGTAGTGCTGTGCGGATCTATTCGCTTGCATCCGTGACAACATTGTGACAAAAGGCGGTTACGGGTACAGACCGATTTGAACGGCATGTATGCCGAGCTCTGATGACACCCAAGCCGCAAGGATATCCGGTTTGCGGCCTCGCAGAGCTTGGGAGCCACCTCTGCGAAGGAATCATGCGGCAATTTATCCGCTTTTCCACGCTGATCGCTGCGACTTTGACGATTTTCTGGTTCCATGGATCCGCGAAGTGATGTCCGGACACGTCGAGATTGTTGAGGGCTACATCGAGGTACCTAACGGCCCGGGGCTTGGCGTGACGCTCTATCATAAAGAAGCCAACAAGTACCCGTATGCCGAGGAGAACCTCCTACGCTTGTTCCAGGCCAGGGGGGAAGGCCGAGATGGAGCGATTCTCGCTAAATAAAGCATGCGGGCTTGAAGCCATCACGTGAGCTGTTGCAAGCTTCCACCGCGCCACTCTAGAGAGCATGATGTGGGCCCATCAGCTTGCCGGGACAAAAGAAACGTGCGCACACGGCTATCTACGATTAGCTACCATCGTGGCGATGGCAAGTGTTTCTAATTTGGTGCCATGTTCAGGTGACCCACGGCCTCGAGATCTGTGCTCTCCAGCATCTGTTCCATGTCGCATGGTCTCCATATACTGGCGCCGCGTTGCAGTTGAAATGTTGATCGGGGGACTGACTGTGAAGATCGATGCTGTTGATCTCTTCTACCTCTCGATGCCGGAAGTATTGGATATCGGCGATGGCAGCCAGGATCTCCTGCTGGTGCGAATCGTGGCAGGCGAATACATCGGCTGGGGTGAGTGCGAGGCATCTCCCCTGGTATCGATCGCCAGCTTTGTCACCCCCATGTCGCATAGTGCGTGCAAGCCCGTCCGCGATTCTGTGCTGGGACAGCCTGTCGATTCGGTCGGGGATATCCGCCGAATCGGCGACCGCGTGAGGACCAACAGCCTCGATCTTCTGCAGGCGGATCACACCTTGTCGGGCATCGATATGGCGCTTTGGGATGTGCTGGGCAAGCTCCACCAGGTGCCAGTCTACACATTGCTCGGTTCACCGATCGCGCATCCGAAACGTCCATATGCATCCCAACTGTTTGGCGATACGGCCGCCGAGACCTTTGATTTGGCGCGGCAGGTTCGCCAGGACGGGTACACAGCCGCCAAGTTCGGGTGGGGTCCGTTCGGATTGGGTGAGGTGGCTGACGACGTAGAGCAGATGTCAGCCGCCCGTGAAGGACTGGGGCCGGATGCCGCCCTGATGGTCGACGTGGGGACGGTTTGGGCAGACGATGTCGCCCGTGCCGCGGAGCGGCTGGATGTGCTCAAGCGATGCGACGTCACCTGGCTCGAGGAACCCTTTGTGACCGGCGCGTTCGATGCCTACCGGACGCTGGCGGTGCAGGCGCGACCAGTCGCCCTGGCCGCCGGCGAGGGCTGCCATAATACTTGGCAGGCCCGCCACCTGATCGATTACGCCAGCATCGGTTTCGTCCAGATTGACGCCGGCAGGATTGGTGGCATCACCCCGGCGGCTGATGTCGCCCGTTACGCCGAGGCGCGTGGCGTGGCCTACGTGAATCACACGTTCACATCTCACCTGGCGCTGTCGGCCTCGCTACAACCATTCGCGGGGATGGCGAATGACGAGATCTGTGAATATCCCGTAACGCCGAAATCGCTGGCGCTCGACCTCACCCGGGAACATCTGGATCGGGATCGCAACGGGATGATCCACGTACCGGATCGACCGGGGCTAGGCATGTCCGTCGATATCGACGCGATCAGACCGTATTTGGTCGATGTGGATATCCGGGTCAATGGACAGTCGCTGTACCGGACGCCGGACCTGGTCGATTCCTGATCCCGAGGCAATTCACATAGACGGGAGGGTGTCCTCGTGATTCACCGGGCTCCTCCCTGGTCCTCGAATGCGGACATCTCATCCTCCCCATCGAGGACCGATGCTACCACGGTGGTGGAGAGGGTCGCCTCAGGCTCAAGCGTTAGCACCGATCCTTGCTGGATAGCCTGATCGAGCCGGGCCGGGTACCCCGTGCAGGGTTCGAGAATAATCGTCGAGAGATTGCGCCAGCCACCGAACGTTCCAAAGATCCAGACTGACGTCAGCACCTTCGGATCGAACGAGACGCCAAATCCGACCTGCTCCCCGGGATAGCTGACCGCACAGTATCCGGCGTGGAGCTCAAGCCCGTAGAGGAACCAGGTGTCGCCCGCATCGGGATCGGGCAGCTGCCGCATGTCCTGGTTCCCGCCACCCTGCATCGGCGCGTGTGGCCAGCGAAAGGAGGCTTGGGCGAAGGGGCCACTGAAGTCCTCGTCGACCACGACCCGCCCAACAGGGAGATGCAACCGCGCACCTGCGGTGATCGGCAACGCCGGGTGCATCTTCCAGTGCGCCTTCAGCGGTTGGTGACCCTCGTTCGCGATCTCGTACCTTAGCCGCAGGTGCGGCTCATCGGCTTCTAGCGTGAGGATCTTGCGAACGCGGGTCGGGATGGTGATGCCTCGATGCTCGAGCGCAACGGACACGCTATCGTCGGTCGCTTCGAGCACGTGCCAGCTCGTTGGCAGCGACCACACTTCCCCGTGGTCGGGGTAGGGTTCGCCGTCGATCGTCACGGGGTAATCGTTCGGGAACACCTCGTCCCACCCCCCGCTGAACCAGTTGTCGTAGGTGGCACCGTAGTGCGCGAGTCGCGGAACCATCCGAGGGTGATGCCACAGCATCTCCCGGTCATGCCGCTTGGAGACGATCGACCAAATTTTCCCGCCCAGTTCCGGCAGGACGGTGACCCTGAGCTGACGGTTCTCCAGGACCAGCGCCTGCATCCCCTGCAGGCGCCAGCCATCGCTGAAACGGACAGTCATGCCCGCGTCCCATCGCGCGTGATCGTCACCCAGGTCGAGGCAAGCAATGAAGAGGTGAGTGACACGCCCGTCCCCATCAGGTCCTTGCCCTGATGATGTGACGGTGCTTCACCATCAGCGGTAACCACATACCAGTGATCCTGCTGGAGACCGTTGACCGGCACCGGCATCGAACCCCGGGGAGAGACATTCCGGAAACCGAGGATTACGTGATCGCCATCGTCGGCTGACGAGAACTGGTATGCCTCCCACACGTCCGGTGTTGGCAAGCGATCGGAGGGGATCTCCGGCTGTGGCAACAGGTGATACATAAGGCCGGACCGCAGCAGCGGTCGCAATTCTGCCTTGTACCGGTTGATCTCCTCGCGAGCGATCGCCCTGATGCCTTCGCTCCATGTCACGAGCTGACACGAGAAGCCGATCGCTCCCAGCATGCGACTGCGAATGACCGCCCGCCATACGGGATCGGGCAGGTCCTGGCCGTTCACGTTCTCGTGTTCGGATTCTGTCACCCAGGCGTTCAACATCCCGGGCGGGAAGAGATAACTGGCGCCCGCGTTGTGAAAGCGAGACCGGTGGGCCGGCTCACTGGCGTCGTTGAGCCACGCTACGGGGGTCTGTCGAGCGAGCGCGAAGTCCATCCGGGTGGCGCCGCCTGCGCAGTTCTCGATGACCAGGTCAGGGAACCGACGCCGCAATCGCTCCATCACGTGGTAGACGCCCTCGAGCTGGGCCGCCTCGCCGTCACCCGTGCCGTGTCCGTGACCGGGACTGGTGCACACTCCCCAGTAATTACTGTCCCACTTCAGCCAGCGGATCCCGATGTCCTGTACCAGGTCTCCGATCCACTGCTCGGCCCATGCCTGCGTGGCCTCATGCCCGAAGCAGAGCCAGGCCGTCTCGGTATCGGATGGCCAATCGGCCCGGACATACTGGTCGGCGTTCCGACGGGCGATCCAGTCGGGATTCCAGGACCCGGTTGTCGCCGTGCGGAGATCGACACGCTCAGGTTCGATCCACAAGCCGAAATGCATTCCCCGGGATCGGATCCCATCGGCGAAGGCGCGCAGTCCATCCGGAAACTTCTCCCGGTTCTCGGTCCAGTTCCCGAGCCCCGACGAGAACCGGTCGCGCCGCCGCGGGTTCCCGATCCACCATCCCGCATCGACGTAGAAGACCTCCACCCCCATCGCTGCGGCGACATCCGCCTCGGCGAGCAGGGTCTCGGCGTCGAAATCGCAATAGTAGGAAAACCACGTGTTGTACTGCACCCACGGAAAGGCATCGTCGGTGGGGGGAAGGACAATGTCCCGCAGATAATGATGCATGACCGCGGCAGCGGAATCGAGATCGCCCGGAAAGGCGCCGATCCAGACCGAGGGCGAGATCCAACGTTCTCCCGGTGACACGTCCGGCACCGTGCCGACCGGAGCAAACGCAGCTATCGTTCCGGGTGAGCCCTCGTCTCGTGTGGCTTTGAACTCCCATTGTCCGCCATACTCCAGCGCCATCAGGATGCCGCCGGTCGCCGCGTCGTCTCCGGTGAGGACCATCCACGGTGTGTCGTCCCACGTGGATCGAATTCCCGACGCTCGGTGGACCGGAGCCTCCAGCGCCTGGTGCTCGAGCATGAACGACCGATACGCTCCCTGATCGGCGCGCCATCCACCCTGTCGCTGCACTCCGGAAATCGTATGCACGGTCGTTAGCTCAGGAGAGTGGATGGCTAGACGGAAGGGCTCGACACGCCCAATCGCGAGCGGGGTCGTCGGCACGATCTCGAGCCACTGCCGGATTACCGACTGATCCTCGTGACACTGGAAGTGGGCGGCAACGGTGCTCTCATCTCCCTGCAGTTCAATCGCCAGGCGCACCGCACCGGCCTCCGTCCAGACGCGGCTGGGACCAGGGCGAAAGACGTCCGAAGCGACCGGTTGATCGCCGATTGTTGCCAGGCGGAACAGCGATTCCGTGCCCGACGCGTGCCATTGGCGGTGATCGTCGAGGGTGATGCGAACGAGCCGCAACGGATTGCCCGGATCCGCCGTCAATGTCATGGAAATCCGGGTGTTCCCGATATGCCACTCGTGGGTGCCGCTTCGGGCATAGGCAGTGCCCAGGCTTGCGGTGGAGATTCCTGCTGTCGACACTGATATTGCCCTCATTTCGCTCGCACTGTGCCGTCAACGGATCGCTTCCAGATGGATCACCTCCGAGGCCCGGACAAAGCCGAGTCCATCCACGTTCCGGCGCTGCCTTGGGCCTGGCAATGAAAGCTCGATACCACGGTCCATGATCTCTTGCCCGGATCGTTCGGCCCGGTCGGCACGGTCCTCAAAGGTGATCAAGTATCGGGAGTCCGGATCAAGTCCATGCACCGGGATCACTCGCGTATCGAGGTCGCCTCCCAGGCGAAAGGCGAGGATCACGGCCGAATCGGTCTCGGGATGATAGGAGCCGATCGCATCCCAACCATCCCAGCCGTCGCCTACCCGCTCATATGGCTGTGGCTCAAGCAGGTGCAGCACCTTCCCTTCGACGACCCGACGGCGGATCCGTTTGAACAAGTCGATTGTCCTGACCAACGCGTTCCAATCGTTCGAACCCTGCTCGAGCGCCATGATGTCGGTCATCAGGATCATCGGTCCGCCGAAGATCTGGCTCCGATATTCGTAGTCACCAAAGGGTCCCGTGAACGGAATCTGCGGTGCCAGTCGCTCGGTAACGTAATGATCGAGATAGCGAGGTGGCAAGACCCGGGAAAGGCGCCAGGTCCCGACTCGCTCGTACTGTGATCCGACCGCATCTGGTCCGATCGACGTGACGTGCTGGGCAACCATCTTGAATGTCGGCAGGCCAAGACCATTGTCGCAGTGCTCGAACAGCACCTGGGGTCGTCGCTCATGCAAACGCTCCAGGATGATGTCGAACCCTTCGGCGACGGTCAGATAGTCGTCAGTGGCATGCATGGACTGGACGTCCGGGTTTACCTGACCCCAAAGGAAATGATCGGTGAGGAAATAGTCGATCTTCGTCTCGTCAACGACCTCGACCAGTTTTTCGACCATCCACTCGCGCGCGGCAGGGTTACCCAAGGTGAGCCGGTAGACGTTGCCCTCACTCAGGTATGCCCACTGACCCGGACCATAGGCCC
>DASYWM010000230.1:0-7758 GCA_035936075.1 Thermomicrobiales bacterium | reverse complement strand
GGCATCACGTGGCTGGGGCCGGCGGTGTAGTCGCCAAGTGCTTCGGGGCTGGACTCGCCAATGAAGACACCTCCCGCATTTCTGACCCGGGGAACCAATGCCCAGGGGTCCTTTACGAGCAGACAGAGATGCTCCGGCGCGTAACCATTCGCACAGTCGATCGCTTCTTCGAGCGAATCAACAAGCACTATGCCCCCATTATTTTCCAGGGAAGCACCGATAATTTTTTCTCGTTCTAGCTCAGCCGCCTGGCGGGAAATCTCAGCCGGGATAGAATCCGCGAGCCCGGGGCTCGTTGTAATGAGGATCGCAGACGCGAGAGGGTCGTGTTCCGCCTGGGCGATGAGATCGGCCGCAACAAACTCGATGTCGGCGGTTTCGTCAGCGATAAGCAGCGTTTCGGTCGGACCAGCGATCTGGTCGATCGCGACGGTGCCTGAAACCCGCTGCTTGGCAAGGGCGACAAAGATGTTGCCCGGTCCGTAAATTTTGTCCACCTGCGGCACTGATTCAGTGCCAAATGCAAGCGCGGCAATGGCTTGGGCGCCTCCAATGGCGAAAACACGGTCGACACCGGCGATTGCAGCGGCGGCGAGAATCACGTTTGAGATGCCGTTCTCTCCACGGGGAGGGGCGGCAACGATGATCTCTTCCACGCCCGCTACACGCGCCGGAATCGCTGTCATCAGGAGCGAGGAGGGGAGGGCGGCAGACCCGCCGGGCGTATAGATGCCGACCCGCTCGAGCGGTCGGACGATCTGGCCAAAGACTCCCAGCTCCTCTGCCTCGAACCACGATTGCCGGACCTGTCGCTCGTGAAACGAGCGTATCCTCCCCGCTGCGATCTTCAGCGCGTCGCGGAGCTCAGGACCCAGGGCCGCCAGTGCCCGGTTCCTCTCCGTTCGGGGCACCTCCAGCTCTTCCAGTGTTCGCTGGTCGAAGATCTCGGTGTAGCGTCGGACAGCAGTGTCCCCTTCAGACTGCACATCTCGCACGATCTGGTCGACGACTTCGTGAGCTGTAATCGGCCGTCCGAAAATTTCGGCATTGCGTTCCTGGATGGACCGCGACAATGCCGGTTCCGGCTGTTCTCCCCGGCGCAGGAGTTGTTTTTGTGTCCCGGGACCCGATAGCCGAGCGATCTTGATGGGTTGGGCCATTGTGGCCTCCTTACGTCCGTAGCGAGCCGTTCACCTGACTCTTGAGCCCCCGCTCGATTTTCTTGCGTACCTTGCCCAACTCCGCATCGCTCATCGCCCGGTCAGGCGCAGTGAAGGTGAGTCGATATGCAAGGCTCCTTTTTCCCTCTCCGATCTGCTCGCCTTCGAAGACATCGAAGAGCACGATCCGGGTGAGAAGCGGGCCGGCGTTCCCTCGCAGGGCGTCTTCCACAGCCGCGGCCGTCGTGCCCTTGTCAACGATGACGGCGAAGTCCTGCTCGACCGGGAGGAAGCGATCCACCTTGATAGAGGGGCTGCTGGCGTCTTGTCGCAGTGGAAGCACCGTCGAAAGATCAAGCTCGGCGATGACGAGACGATAATCGCTGACGCCCAGACCGCGTGCCAGGTCCGGTCGCACCTCTCCAACGATCCCCAAGGTCTCATCGTTAATGGTGACCCGGGCGGTTCGTCCGGGATGCAAGGCGCTGTGATTGCCCGCCTCCCAGACAGCCTCCGCGATTCCAGTCCGATCAAGAACTGCCTCGATAGCGCCTTTCACGTCGAAGAAGTCGATCTGGTCATTGGCATCGGGATGGGCGTTGAAGCGATCGAACGGTTCCCGGAAGCCAGCCCATGCGAGGCCCAGCAGTGTCGGCTCGCTTGGAAGCGTATCCGCCCCGGTACCGATGAAGACATGACCCGTTTCAAAGAGACGAACCGTCTTCTGATGTTTCAGGTTGTCTGCAACGGCGGAAATGAGCGCGGGAACAAGGCTCGTGCGCAGGAGGGGTTGCTCGGCGTTAATAGGGTTCTTGAGGCGCAACAAGTTGTCGCCTGTCACAGCGTATGTCAGCCCGCCAGTTGGCTTCAGCGACCAACGTTCGATATCTCGTTCCGACACGGTGACATATGTGCGCCCCTCATACCCGCCGGCGCCTATGAGCGTCTTTCTGATATCTCGCTCAAGCATGAACATCGGATCGCGCTCAACGGCCGGCGTCTCGCCGGTGATCAGGGTTGCTGGGAGAGCCTCGTAACCGACGATCCGCGCAACTTCCTCGATCACGTCCTCTGCGATGGTCACGTCCGACCGCCAGGTCGGTACCTGGACGGTCAGCGTATCGTGGGAGTCGATCGTGGGCGCAAAGCCGAGCCGCGACAGGACATCAAGCACTGTTTCCTTCGGTATCTCCATCCCGAGTACAAGAGCGATTTTGCTCAAGGGTAGAGATACTGTCCAGGGTTCGACGGGACGAGGATACTCATCGTCCCAGGTGCGGACTGTTGCGCCCGGACAGAGGTCCATCACCATCTGAGCCGCACGGACGTTCGCTTGCCAAGCGAGTTCCGGATCGAGGCCGCGCTCAAAGCGCGCCGAAGCGTCTGTCCGCAGCTTGAGACGGCGAGCCGTCTGTCGGACGGAAACCATGTCAAAGTTCGCTGACTCGAGCAGAATCGACGTGGTGTCGTCAGTAACCTCGCTATTGACACCTCCCATAACCCCAGCGAGAGCAATTGCTTTTTCCGCGTCAGTAATGAGCAGGTCACCCGGACCCAGCGTCCGTTTCACGTGGTCGAGCGTTTCGATGACCTCGCTGTCGTAGGCACGGCGCACAATGATCTTCTCGCCGCTGACGTTCCTGAGATCGAAGGCGTGCAGCGGTTGGCCAAGCTCAAGCATCACGTAGTTCGTGATATCGACGAGATTGTTGACCGGGCGTAGCCCTGCGGCCGTCAGCCGCCGTGTCATCCAGGCCGGCGACGGCGCGACGTTCACACCGTCCATGACGATCGCCGAGTAGCGAGCACAGAGATCGGGTGCGTCGACACGGACCAAATTCGTTGATGGCTCGATGGAGGAGATATCCGCGACCTCCGGCTGGTGGACTCTCGTGCTGACGATCGCTGCCGCCTCCCTCGCGATCCCAAGAATGGAAAATGCATGCACGAGGTTCGGCGTGATTTCGAACTCAATCACCGCATCGCCCAGATATTCCTGGAGAGGCATGCCCTTGGGCGCCTCCGGCTCCAGGACCAGAATCCCCTCATGCTCCTCCGAGATGCCCAGTTCCTTCTCGGAACAGACCATTCCTTCGGACCGCACACCCCGAATGGTGCCTGGTTTCAGCGTCTTGTATTTGAGCTCGTCGGCGTAGGCATCGACGAGCCGCGCACCGGCGAGCGCGAGGGCCACCTTCTGGCCCTCGGCGATATTCGGCGCACCCGTAACGACGGTAAGCTGGTGATCGACCGCATCTACTTCAGCAAGAACAAGGCGGTCAGCATCGGGATGGGGTGTGACCTTTGTCACCTCCGCAACATACACCTTGTCCCATTCGGCACCGATACGCTGGATCTTCTCTGCTTCCAGCCCCGCCATCGTCATGCGCCGCGCGATATCTTCGGGTGAAAGATCGAGGGGCACCAGATCCTGAAGCCAGCGATAAGGAACGTTCATTACGTGTCTGGTCCTTCTAGAGTCCGGTGGACGCGAATCGTCGGAGGAATCGAAGATCGTTGCCGGCAAAGGCCCGGGCGTCGTCGACGCCGTATTTCATCATGATCAGCCGCTCGATCCCCAGGCCGAAGGCAAACCCTGTGTACTGTTCAGGGTCGTAACCCACGCCGGAAAGAACCTTCGGATGCACCATGCCGGCCCCACCTATTTCGAGCCAACCGGTGTGCTTGCAAACGCGGCAGCCCTTGCCATTGCAGATCGCGCAGTCGACCGCGAAGTCGACCCCAGGCTCGACGAAGGGGAAGAAGTCGCAGCGAAAGCGTACCTGCCGCTCCGGACCGAAGAGCTGTCGTGCCATCTCCTGAAGCACGCCCTTGAGGTCGGCCAGTGTGATGTGCTTGTCGACAGCAAGACCTTCAAGCTGCGTGAACATCCACTCGTGGGAGGCGTCCTGCGCCTCGAAGCGGAATGCACGGCCTGGAACGATCACGCGCACCGGCGGCTCGGTCCTCTCCATCGTGCGCGCCTGCATCGGCGAGGTGTGCGTGCGAAGCACCATCTCCGATGGCGAGTCGACGATGATCGTGTCCCAAACATCGCGCGCCGGGTGATCAGCCGGGATATTGAGCAGGTCGAAGTTGTACCGGCCGGTCTCCACTTCAGGCCCGAAGACCGCCTGGAATCCCAGGAGCGCAAAGATCTCAACGAGCTCGTCGATCATGCTCGAGATCGGATGCGCACCACCAATCGTCGGCACTCGTCCAGGAAGCGTCACATCTACCGCATCGCTCCCCAGCCGTTGCTGAAGCGCTTGCGCGTCCAGCCGGCCCCTGATCGGGGCGAAGGATTCAATAAGCTCATTCCGAAGAGCCTGCGTGGCGCGTCCAGCCGCTGGCCGCTCCTCTGCCGGTAGTCCTCCCAGACCGCGAAGAAGCGCTGTCACGGCACCCTTGCCGCCGAGATATTCCTTCTCCCAATCCGAGGCCGCTGCAGCGTCTGACAGTACCTCCATCTCCGTCATCGCGCGCCGGCGCAGGTTCTCGATATCCTGAGCCAATCCGTGTTGTGTTTCAGTCATGGGTCCGATTGCCCTCGATTTCAATAGTGGTTCACCAGAGGCACAGCAAAGCCCCCCGGCAGGGACGAGGGGCATCCACGCGGTACCACCCTGCTTCAACCAGACCAGGGCCCGGTCGCGCTTGTTCGATCCGCTACTCGCGGACTCGGCTCTGCTACGGGGGAGCAACCCGTGTGACTACCTGGGAAGATCCGTTCACCACACAGCTCAGGAGGGAATCATCGACCGGGATCCGGGATGGCTCTCAGCTGATCGCCAAACCTCTCTGGACGGGGAACCGGTACGTGCTGTCTCCGTCGACGCCAAACATTCTTCATTTGCTGACGATTGTAGCAAAGCGAAGCATCCTTCGAGACAACGCGGCCTATACTGGAGGCCGCAAGACTTATTCTTCGCGGGATGTGGCTATGGAGGGAACGATGGATTGTGTGATTGAGGCGATTTACGGACGAGAAATCCTCGACTCCCGTGGCAATCCCACGCTTGAGGTCGAGGTCTTCCTTGGCAGCGGCTCGGTCGGGCGTGCCGCGGTTCCCTCTGGCGCCTCAACGGGAGCCCACGAAGCTATAGAGCTACGGGATGGTGATCAGGAGAGGTACGGCGGCAAGGGCGTGCTTCAGGCCGTCTCCAACATCAACGAGGAGCTGGCGGAAGTCGTTGTCGGGCTCGACGCATTTGATCAGGTAGGCATCGACAACTTGATGCGTGAGGTCGATGGCACGGACAACAAGGCGCGGATCGGTGCTAATGCCATGCTCGGTGTGTCCCTAGCTGTCGCGCGTGCCGCTGCCGAGGAAGCGGGTCTTCCCCTGTACCGTTATTTGGGCGGACCGAATGCACGCACCCTTCCGGTTCCGATGATGAACATCCTCAATGGCGGTCAGCATGCCATTGGCTCCAGCGTGGACATGCAGGAGTTCATGGTGGTGCCCGTCGGTGCACGAAGCTTCACAGAGGGGCTCCGTTGGGGGGCGGAGATCTTCCACACGCTGAAAAAGATCCTCGCGAGCCGCGGCCTCAATACCAATGTAGGGGATGAGGGTGGCTATGCTCCCAGTCTCGACTCGAACGAGGACGCCGTAAAACTCGTCACCGAAGCCATCGAGAAGGCGGGATACGCTCCCGGGGAACAAGTGATGATCGCGCTCGATCCGGCCTCGACGGAGTTCTACGAGGATGGTGCCTACAACTTGAAGGGGGAGGGGCGAACGCTCAGCTCCGACGAGATGGTCAATTACTGGGCGGATCTCGTCCAGCGATATCCCATCGTTTCGATCGAGGATGGA
Source organism: Thermomicrobiales bacterium (assembly GCA_035936075.1). Taxonomy (GTDB): domain Bacteria; phylum Chloroflexota; class Chloroflexia; order Thermomicrobiales; family UBA6265; genus UBA6265. The sequence goes on along the minus strand of DASYWM010000230.1, from coordinate 1,776 downwards.
CTGGCTGAGGACGACTGGGGTGGCTGGACTTCTTTAACCGCGATGATCGGGGAGCGCACCCAGCTTGTGGGTGATGATCTCTATGTGACGAATACCAAGCGCCTTCGAAGGGGCATCGACGAGGAGGCAGGAAACGCGATCCTGGTCAAGCTCAATCAGATCGGGACCCTGACCGAGACACTGGAAGCGATAGAGGTCGCACACCGCCACGGCTTTCACGCGATCATCTCGCACCGTTCCGGAGAGACGGCGGACACGTTCATCGCGGATCTCGCCGTTGCCACCAATGCGGGTCAAATCAAGACGGGGGCACCCTCCCGCGTCGATCGAGTCGCCAAGTATAACCAGCTCCTCCGGATTGAAGATGAGCTCGGTGACATTTCGATCTATCCAGGGCGCTCGGCGCTCCGTGGCTAGAGTCGACTGGGCGCACGTTGGGGAGCCCGGACGAGATCGTCAGGGTTCTCCGCCTCTTACTGACCGGGCTCCCGCACGATCAAGCTTGGTTGCGTCATTGTTGCGGGTACAGGAATCCCCATGAGATCGAGCACCGTCGGCGCGAGGGCCGAGAGTACCCCGTCATCCCGAAGGGTTGCATCCCGGAGTGGGTGATCGTCCGGTGCCACGAGAATGACGGGGACGGGGTTGGTGGTATGCGAGGTCAGGGGACCGCCCGTCTCCGGGTCGATCTCCTGCTCAGCGTTGCCGTGATCGGACGTGATGAGACCGAGGCCCCCGACCTCTAACAGTGCAGTCACTATCTCACCGACACACCTGTCTACCGTCTCAATCGCCTTCACCACTGCGGGAATCACTCCAGTGTGGCCGACCATGTCGCCGTTGGCAAAATTCACGATCACGAAGTCGTAGTCGTGAGAGCGAATGGCTTCGATGACACCCTTGCAGACCTCCGGGGCACTCATCTCTGGTTGGAGGTCATATGTGGCGATCTTTGGCGAGGGGACCATCCGGCGCACCTCACCCGGAAAGGGCTCCTCCCGTCCGCCGTTGAGGAAGAACGTGACGTGTGGGTACTTCTCGGTCTCGGCCGTGTGGAACTGCGACCTGCCGGCATCGCTGATAACCCGTGCCAGCGGATAGACCACATCCTCCGGAGCGAACGCGACGGTGACGGGTAGGTCCTTGTCATATTCAGTCATCGTCGTGGTGTGATGTTGGGCCGGGATATATCGACCACGATCGAAACCACTGAAGTTTTCCTGCGACAGGGCCTCCGTCAGTTGCCGGCCCCGATCAGAGCGGAAATTGAAAAAGATAAACTCATCGCTTTCACCAATTTCATGTGCCGATCCATGCCCATCCTCGATAACTGTGGGAAGAATGAATTCATCTGTGACACCCGCTGCGTAAGACGCCAGTATTGCGTCCCTGGCCGATCCTGCGGAGGGCCCCTGCGCCTGCACGACGGCATCGAAGGCTTTCTTCGTCCGTTCCCAGCGGTGATCGCGGTCCATCGCATAGTAACGGCCGGAAATGGTTGCAATGCGCGCCTCGGGCATCGTCGCCAGCCGTGTCTCGATAGGGATGATGAACTCACTCCCACTGGTGGGCGGTGCGTCCCGGCCGTCCGTAAATGCGTGAACGAGGATGCGACGAACGTCGTAAACTTCGGCCGCGTCAAGGATCGCAATCAGGTGCCGCGTATGTGCATGCACTCCTCCAGTGCCGATGAGCCCCAGCATATGGAGGGTGCCTCCATTCGCCTTCACCCGCTCGAACGCACTGACGAAAGCAGGAGTGTGTTCAAACGTTCTC
>DASYWM010000229.1:0-4147 GCA_035936075.1 Thermomicrobiales bacterium | reverse complement strand
CGACGAGTCGGTGGACGATCGTCGCCGCCGGACGCGATTCCCGAGGCCGACCCTTGCCTCACCCTCAGCATCCCGGCGCTGGGCAGTGGCCACGTCCAGTTCTTCCTGAACCTGCTCCAGGCGTACCCGGACACGCTGCTCGTGCAGGTACCAGATGTCGCGGTGCATCGAGGCGTCGACCTGACGAAGATCCTCGATCTGTCCATTGATCTCCGAGATCTTGTAGGTTGTCTCGCGGAAGATTTCGTTGGTCTCCTCCAGGCGCTCGTTCAGGCGCTCGATGCGCTCCTCAAGGGCATGGCGGAGCTGGTCGAAGCGGGCATCGGTCTCCTGGCGCACGTCATCCTGCATGACGACGAGCTGGTCGTGGCGCTCATCGACCTGGGATTGAAGCCTGGAGAGGTCGTTGCGGAGGTTGATCTCACCGGCGCGGAGCTCGTCCAGCGTCGGGTCAACGTGCACGAGGCCGCGGCGCGTGTCCTCCAGAGCGTCATAGGTGTGTGCGAGGTCGGATCGCAGCTCGTCGACGCGTGCGGTAAACCCCTCGATGTTCTCCGTGACAGCAGCGGTGCGACGGCGGGCTTCCTGATCAACGATCTTGACGGCATCATCGGATCGAATGACGTCACGTCGCAGCTCATCGATCTCGCCCCGGACACTATCGATGTTATCGCGAAGACCATGGGCAATCGCACTGGTACGATCGCTCATCGCGGTCAAGTGCTCCATCGTGGTCATCAGCTCATTGTAACGATCCGCGCTCTGGGTGCTGTCATCGACCTTGCGGCGTGACTGCTCCAGCAGATCGGTAACATGGGCCTGAAGTGAGCGGATGGGGCGCGTGCTGTCGTCCAGGCGCGTCTCAAGATCCTCGATCTGCTGCCGGGTGCGGTTTTCGTCCAATGCGCGTGCCTGGGCGCTCTGCTGAGCCTCCTGACGAGATTTCTCCAGGGCGATATTGAGCTGCGCTATGGTAGCCGCCTGCCGCTTGATCGTCTCCTGCTCCGCTTGCTGTCGCACGCTGAGCTCACGCATGACCAGCCGAAGATCGTCAAGCTGGCCCTGGAGGGTCTGTGACTGGACCTCCGTCCGCTTTCGGTCGTCCTGCCTTCGATAGCTCTCAGGTCGAGCGACGGTGACCTCCTGTACGCGATCTTCCTCGTTCTCGCTAGGAGAGTTCTCAGAGGGGAAATCCTGCGGTTGTTCCCGATGACGTCGGAGCTCCTGCCGCTGTGGCTGTTCCGTGCGGGAATCCTGCTTCCGGGGTTGACCGAAGAGGTTCTTGACCATTGCTACTGCCTTTGTTGTCGTATCGGGATGCGTGCCCAAGGCGATGCATGAAGTGGTGCCGACCGTGCCGGAGATGTTGTCGCACTTGGGACGGTACCCGACTGATGCCTAACCGTGCACGCGTACAGGATACGAGACGAAGGGGGTACCGTGTCCATGAGCTGCCGCAAGGGTTACGGAGAAGGCGTATCGAGAACCTCGATCATGTCTGCCACACAGCGGGCGCTGGCCACCGGGTGATACCCGCCCTCGAGCATCGCGATGAGCCGGCCGCCGGTCAGTTCCCGCGAGAGATCGCGGGTACGCAGGGCAAGGTTGCGAAAGCCTTCGTCGGTCACCCGGAGTCCACCCAGTGGGTCTTCGATATGGGCGTCGAATCCGGCCGAGATGAGGATGAGATCCGGTTGATAGCTCCGCACAGCGGGCAGGATCCGTTGCTCTAGGGCAGCCGTGATGGCGGCATCGCCATCACCCATTGTCAGCGGGATGTTCACCGTGAAGCCGGTACCTGCACCAGTACCGCGCTCTGAGGCTGCTCCTGTACCCGGATAGAAATAGCGACCGTACCGGTGTGACGAGCAGAAGAGGACATCGGCCCGATCGTAGAAGATGTCCTGCGTGCCATTCCCGTGATGGACATCCCAGTCGATGACCGCGACACGCTGGAATCCCGTCGCAAGCGCATGAGCGGCTGTGATGGCGACCGTGTTGAGCAGGCAAAAGCCCATGGACCGGACTTTCGTTGCGTGGTGCCCGGGTGGCCGTCCCAGCACGGCCGCAGTGGTCGCTTCCCCAGCGGCTATGGCCTCGACGGCGTGAATGCCGGCACCCGCCGCAAGGCGGGCAACATCGAGCGAGTCCGGGAAGACGATAGTGTCGGGGTCAATCGCGCCGCCTCCCGATGCCACCAGTTGCTTCAGTGAGGAAAGGAGCCGTGCATCGTGAACGCGCAGGATCTGCTCGTCGCTTGCCGGTTCCCATACCGGCGCCGGACGGTCATGGAGCAATCCCCGGCGCTGCAACTCGGCATCGATGGCGATGACGCGAGACGGGTTTTCAGGGTGGGGCGTGGTGTCATGGCCGGTGAAGGCCCGATGACGATAGACGCGGGTTCGAGCGCTATCGGGTTTCATGGGATATGGATTCAGGACCCGGTGCGGCGCATGCGGTGGACGGAGGTTCCCGTGTTATGTGCCTTACTGCGCGTTAGCCCGGGGCGCTGTTGGGGCGTACGGCCGCGGACAGAAGACTCGGGACGTGGGCGGAGAGGGGTGACGTTCTGCGGGCGGGGACCATGCAGCTCATCGGCACGGCGCAATACCGGACCGGCAGCCTGTCGGGTTGCCGTGGCAGCTCCATGCCGGAGAAAGCTTGTCGGCCCCATCCAGCTATACAGGAACGCCCCAACAATCGGAACGCAAACAATCAGGAGCGCCCAGGACATCTTGTTCCCACCACGCACACGAGGACGGCGGATCAGATCCCTGATCGCCTGAACCACGAGTGTGTACTGGGTGACCCCGAATGCCACGATGAGCGTGGCGAGGGCCAAGGTCTGGAAGTTCATCAAGGTCCCCGACCGATGAGCCTGATTCGCTGCCAACGTATTGCACGGACCGTGCCCTCACAGTGTAGAGCCTGCTGAACGCAATAGCGATAGTACGTTCAGGGGACTTTTTACTCATTTCCGGCGGAGGCCAGATAGTCGGTGACAACGTACCCGGCCTGGCCTGTCTCCTGGACCTCCACCGGATACCAGGTGTAACCGTCCGCCTCGACCGCCTCGCCCGTGATAGTGAGGGCCGTATTGGCAGGAAGCTCCGCCACAATGTCTCCACTGGTCGATGCTGCAGTCCGCATGTTGATACGGTCATCCGTCAGGACGACCTGGTCACCCGGGGAGAACTGCTGTTCCTGTACCGGCGTGTCCGACGATGCAGCAGCCGGTGTGGCGCCGAAGGAGACGAAACGGGGCTCGTCGGCAACCAGCGATGGTTGAATACGAACCAGCTCCAACGCCGACCATGGCGTCAACTCAAAGGCCGCCCAACCCTCCCGTGTCGCTCCGGGCATGAGCTCTTTTGCGGCATCAGGGGGGGGCGCGGTGAGTGCCATGATGTTGTCCCATGCCTCCCCGTTGAACGCGGCCAGCTGCAGGGCCGTATATGAAAAGAAGGCGGGGCGATCACTGACATTGGTCGCCCGCACCTTCACCGCCATCCAAGTGTCGTAGCCGCTGGATCCGGCCAGTGCTCGCAGCCCGAATTCGGCCATGTCGTAGACCGTTTGCCCGAACGCCTGCTCCAGCAGGGTGACATCAAAATTGCCGGAGCGTACTGTCTCGCCAAAGGCGGCGGGCGCATCTGGTGTCTGCCCAAGACCAGAATCTCCCGGAGCCGGGTCAAAGGTCGAGATCTCCGCACCATCGGTCAGCGCCATCCACGCCTGGCTCCAGCTTCCACCCAGAAAGGGACTCGAGAACCAGAGGATGACATTACCGGTGTCGTTGACATGAAACGGGATCCACCCTTCGGCGATGCCGCCCGGCTCGACTGTCGCCTGCAAGGCCGGTTCCGGGCAGTCCATCGCGGGCGGGCGGCGCAAGACGCCATCGGTCCCCGTTGCCGCGAAATTCGAGAGGTTGATCACGCGGGTCTGATCGCTCGTGTTCTCGGCGGTGATGTAGGCCAGGGCCCAGGCGAGCCCCTCTGGCGCCTGCTCATTCCCATCATTCGTCGCCATGATGGTGGAGTAAGCCGCCTCGCCGAGTTGACCGTCGACGATGGTCAATCGCCAGGGACCGGCATCCACCGGCTGCGCAAAGGGAACGATGGTAGGAGCAAAAGCGGAATCCTGC
>DASYWM010000228.1:0-12897 GCA_035936075.1 Thermomicrobiales bacterium | reverse complement strand
CAGTTTCCAGAGCGACGCGGTCGCTGATCGTCTGCACCGGCAGTGGTCCCCGGCGAGCGAGAATATCGCCCAAGGAGGAAACCCGACTTGGGCTCAAATGGAGGCCGACAACGACCGGGGCCGGGAAATCCGCGGGTAATGTCGAAACGACCGCTGAGAGGCTTTCTACACCGCCCGCCGAAGCACCAATGACAACGAGGCCTGGGGCTTGCGGCCCAGAATGCCCAATGGGTTCCACCGACTCGTCCTGCCTGTCCATGACAAGAAGCCTGCTCCACGCCGGGACATCACCACCAGCCCGGTATCTCCGCTAGTCCTCGCCGAGCGACCCTGCGGATTCCACCATCTGCAAGGCGAGATTCAGGGGGCATGCAGAAGCTCCCTGATAGCGTTCGCCCGCCCTTGATCCAGTGCGGCCTGCTCCTCAATCCCCTTCGCCCGATGTTCATCGCGGCTCATCTGGCGTACCTGAGCCGCCAGTTGACGGCTCAATGTTGCGCGCTCCTCCAGCAATCGCACCCCGGACCACAGGGCAGCTTCGAGCTCCTCCGACTTGTTACCAAGCAGGGACTCGACGCCCCATGCGTGGCCAACATGGCACCGGAACCTCGTCCACGGAGTGGACTCAGCCTGCCACAGTGCTCCACCGCAATCGGGGCAGATGAACATCGTGAGCTGGCCTGCTCGCTGGTCGTTTTCCTGCGCCCGCATATCCCGCTGGATCACTTCCTCGACGGTATCCTCCTCCAGTGCCATCTGTGCCGTCTCCTGTCGTGAACCTACCTGTGCGGGCTCTGATGCGAGCAGCTGGCCGATTTCCCGCGCGGCCAAGACGTGGTCCGCCTGCACCGCTCGCAGCGCGCTTTCCGGCATACCGCCGATAATTGCCTCTTCCGGATGCTGTACGATTGCGGTGCCGCCGTGAGCCTTGATCATCATGAGACCGGCCGTGCCGTCGCTCAGTGCACCTGAGAGAATGACACCGACGTGTGCGGCCCATGGGCGTGTGCCGCCGACCGGAACATTGGGTCGATGGCAGGCCGGCTGTGATTCTCACGCGGGCCATGGGAGAACTGTATGGAGTGGTCGCGGACGAGCAGATGCCAATCTGGCGGACCGACATAGATGTGGCCGGGCCGAAACACCTCACCATCCTTCGCGTGAGACGCGGCCAGCACTCCCCCACGCTCCAGTAGGGAGGGCAATACGCTCCGCGAGCGTCCGATATGTACGGCGACAAAGATTGGTGCATTAAAATCCGCCGGAAGTTCCGCAACGAGCGCGAGCAGCGCCTGGATTCCCCCTGCGGAGGCACCGATAACGACGATCGGCGATCCGCCTTGCTCCATACCACACTCCTGAGATCGCTCCGCCAGCACGCAGGCCCCTGAATCACTCGTCCGGGTCTTGCCGGGCAGCCTCGCCGGTGCGTCGATTCACTACAGGAGTCCCTAGCATGGGACAGACCAGCGATTACGGTTGTCGCCGCGTACGCCGCGCATGATCCACTGTCATCGTGGACTCGCGGAGGACATCCTCAGTTCGGCGGGCCACCTCCCGGGCTCGAGAGAGGGCTGCGTTGAGGAGGATAATTTCCTCACCAGACCTGTTTGGCTCGTAGGTTTCGCCGATGACCGGCTCCAGGTAAGGGGCAGGAGGGCGTATGGCCGCGGGCATATGGACCAGTGCATCGCGGATGCTCTGTTCCTCATCCATCCAGCCCGTTCGTAACAGTAATGTCCCAAGCGAGACCTCAAGGGCCTTGGCCAGCCGCTCCATCCTTGCCCGCCGTGGCAGCGAGACGCGGTCCCGCTCCAGCCGCGAGATTTCCGCCTGACGGACGTTATCTCCCACACGTTCGGCAAGTTGTTCCTGCGTGAGGCCCAGCTCTACCCTTCGTTCCCGGATGAACTGGCCCAACATGACCTTTTCTCTATCCTGGCTCTCCACCATCACCACACCGCCGCTTCAAAACAGGCAATATGCATTTCATGCATAGACACAATGCGCTATGGACGCAATCCGACCCTGCATTCAGGATTTAGGTTCGCGTTGTTGGCTCTCGTCCTGGACGGGTTCCACCGCAGCGACGACTACATGGAGTTCCGTATGAGCCGACATAATGAAAAGCGAGACGAATCGGAGTTCAACGCCGTTATTCCCTTTCCTCCTCGATGGGTTGCGTCCAATATAGCACTCCCTGACGGGATATCTGATGAGCGGAATGATCTTCCGGGTTACGTTGTGCGGATGCTTCACGCTGAAGGAGCGACGCAGCGAAAAGTCTTCACTAGCTGGGAGGCCCGTTCGACCTCTCCCGGGACGACGCACGTCCTGGTTATGGACGATAATCTCGAGATCCTTGACATCCTTGGGCAACTACTTGGCGACGAAGCGTATGATGTGACACTCTCCTCCAGCCCACTTGGCCTTGAGGAGATCCAGGACCTCCAGCCGGACATCATCATGCTGGATGCCACGTTTAATCGCTTGACGACTGGCCCCGATCTCATGGATATTCTTAGGGAAGAGACTCGTACCAAGGGCATTCCCCTGATTAGCACGACGATCCTGCCGCACATTGCCCAAGACCTCGCCGATGCCGGCTACACCGCCCTCCTCAAGCCGTTTGATTTGGATGATGTCCTGGATGCGGTGACGGTCGCGATCGATCAGCAGCGTCGCATCTGACGGGATAAGGCAACAAAGCCGGGAAAAGCGAGGAGTGTTTGCTCCTCGCTTTTCCTCCAACCCGATTCTGTTACCAGTGACACACGATGTCCCGCCACACGCGCATGGCCTTTACCCCGCACCAAAGCGCACCAAGGAGCCGTCTGAGACGATACCTACTTGGTATCCCCCGAGTGGTCGAGGATAACGCGCGCGTTCCGGTTGTACCCGAAGTAATCTATTGCCCATTGGATAGCAACTGCCACCCTGTTCCGGAACGTCACCAACTGCATGATGTGGACAAGCGCCCACAGCAGCCATGCAGCGAACCCGGTGATCTGCATATTATAGATATCTGCTACACCATGATTGCGCCCGATTGTGGCCATATTACCCTGATCGTGGTAAACGAACGGCGTGAACGCTTCACCACGCATGAAGCGCTGAATATTCTTCGCGGCATGCTTGCCACTCTGAATTGCCACGGGCGCCACGGCACCCCAAGGCTTGTCTTCAGCAGACTTAATGATCGCTGCGTCACCGATCACGAAGATTTCCGGGTGACCGGGAACCGTCAGCTCGCGGGTAACCGCCACACGTTTGGAGCGATCTAACTGGGTCACGTCATTCAGGGACGAGGTCAGCGAGGCGGCTTGAATGCCGGCGGCCCAGATGATCGTCTCGGTCTCGATGCGCTCTTCGCCACCGATCACGACACCCTGTTCATCAATGTCGGTGACAAGCGAGCCGGTTCGGACCTCGACTCCAAGCTTCTCAAGATCCTTCTGGGCCCGAGCCGACAGCTTCTCCTTGAACATCGGGAAAACGCGCGGCATGCCCTCCAGCAGGACCACGCGGGCGTCACGTGGATTGAAGTTACTGAATTCCCGCTGGAGAGTATGGTTTCGAATCTCGGCGATCGCACCGGCCATCTCGACACCGGTCGGTCCGCCACCAACGATGACGAAAGTGAGTAGCGCCTTGCGCTTCACCGGGTCCCGTTCTTTCTCTGCGCGCTCGAATGCAAGCAGGATCTGCTGACGGATGCGCTCTGCATCCTCCAGGCTCTTCAGGCCCGGGGCATGCTTGGCCCACTCGTCATGCCCGAAGTAGGAGTCCTTTGCACCGACTGCAATCACTAGGAAGTCGTAGGTCAGGGTCTTGCCGCTGGCGAGGACGACCGACTTTCCGTCCACATCAATATCTGTCGCCTCGTCATAAACGACCTTCGCGTTATCCTGTTTCTTCAGAATCCTGCGGATTGGCTGTGCGATATGGTCCGCCGAGAGCTGGGCGGTTGCAACCTGATAGAGCAACGGCACAAAAAGATGATGATTACGTCGATCGACGAGGGTAACATCCACATCCACGTTCCTGAGGGCCTGAACGGTAGAAAGCCCACCGAACCCCGCGCCGATCACGACCACATGTGGACGCCCATTGACATCGAGCGTCGGCGTTACCGCGTCGCCCACTGACACAAATTGCTCAACCATCACACCGTTGATATTGGATCCGTCGCGTGCCAGTGCATCTTGGACACGAGACTCCTGGGACTTGATGACCACATTGTGCTCCGTCTCGTAGGTTACTGAAGCCGCATCGGGGTTGCTGACGCGGCTCTTGTCGTATCTGAGGATTTATCGATTCTATTGGCCACTCCTTGGCGGGCGACCAAAGCGGGAATCCCGGAAGAGCCGGTGTAGGCATCGCTCCTGATGCAGCAAGCCTTTCCCCCACTCCTGTCCCGACACGAACCATACTCCGCTTTCATCTCATTTTCCATCGGAGAACTGCGCTGATATCAAGGGAATGACCCCTGCGAACTTTCTCGTCAACGCAGTCGGGATGCCATGAAATACAAAGCACCGGTCGTCACTATATGTGACGACCGGTGCTTTGCTTTGAACGACAGACGAGTGCGTCAGGCCGCCCGGACCTCGGCTATGAGCTTGCCGATGGACGCCTTGGCATCCCCGAAGAGCATGGATGTCTTGGGGTTGTGGAAGAGCGCGTTCTCGACACCGGCGAACCCCGTGCTCATCCCCCGCTTGAGGACGATCACGCGCTCTGCCTCGTCGACCCGCAGGACCGGCATGCCGTAGATCGGGCTGTTTGGATCATCCCTCGCCGCCGGGTTGGTGACGTCATTTGCACCGATCACGAGCACAACGTCGGTTTTTGCAAAGTCACCGTTGATCCGCTCCATCTCATACAAGTCATCGTAGGGAACATTGGCTTCCGCCAGAAGCACGTTCATGTGTCCCGGCATGCGGCCAGCGACAGGATGGATCGCATACCTGACATCGACGCCTCGCTCCTGAAGCAGCGACGCGAGCTCCTGCACTGAGTGCTGCGCCTGGGCCACCGCCAGGCCGTAACCCGGGACGACGATGACACGATCGGCATACGCAAGAGAGACCGCCGCATCGTCGGGGGTAACCTCGCGGACAGGCAAGCTCTCGCCGCCACCCGTACCGGCACCTCCGGCGGAGGGTGTCGCTCCGAAGGCCCCAAAGATCACGTTGCCTATCGAGCGGTTCATTGCCTTCGCCATCAGGAGTGACAGGAACACGCCGGACGCACCGACAAGTGTTCCGCCAATGATCATCAGCTGGTTATTCACGACAAAGCCGGATAGCACCGCCGCAACACCGGAAAAGGCATTGAGTATCGCGATGACGACCGGCATGTCGGCCCCACCGATCGGCATGACGAGCAGGACTCCAGCCGCAAGGGCAAGCAGGAAGGTGAGAATCAGGACCGTCTGCGCCAGCGCACCATCCTGGAGGATGACGGTGATTGCCCCGAGAAGCGCCATGCCGCCGAGCAAACCGGCGGTGATGAGCTGGCGATTTCCGGGCAGGGCTGTCCGGCTCGGCACCAGTCCCTGAAGTTTCGCGAAGGCCACGAGACTTCCCGTGAGGGCGATTGACCCGATGATGCAGCCAAGCGCAATCGAGAGAACGGTGCCGCGGCCGAGATCGCTCTTGCCGAGAAACTCACTTACGGCGATCAGTGCCGACGTGGCCCCACCCATGCCGTTGAAGATGGCAATCATCTGCGGCATTGCGGTCATCTGGACACGTTGGGCCATCACATAGCCGCCAGCGCCACCGACGGCGATGCCGAGGAGGATGACCCAGTAGTCGCCGCCGGCTATGTCCCGGTTGAAGAACGTCGCTACGATGGCCAACAGCAGGCCGCCAACAGCAAGCTGGTTACCGACACGGGCGGTCTTTGGAGAGCCAAGCTGGTTCAGGGAAATAATCAGCAAAACCGCCGAGATGAAATACGCGAGGTCGATGAACGCATCGCGCCAGTTATCGATCATGCTATCGCTCCCCCTTCCCACTCGTGCCAGCTGCCGGGGCACGCTGCTTGAACATCTTCAACATCCGGTCCGTGACCGCATATCCACCAACAACATTGGCGGCGCTAAAGGCGATCGCGAGAAACCCGAGAACCTGCAGCCACCAGCTATCGACCGATCCGACGACCAGCATCGCACCGATCAACACAATTCCGGAGATCATGTTCGTTGCCGACATGAGCGGTGTGTGCAAGGTGGATGGCACCCGCATGATCAGCACGGCCCCCAGAAAAATCGCGAGGGTCAATATATAGATGCCCAGCATGAAGTCACTGTCCACGATCGGTGTCTCCCTTGATCAAAGCCTGTCCCAGTTTTCCCCTGCCTGGCCCCGGTAACGCACTCAAACCGGGCGGCCCTCTCTCGTATCGCCCCCCTCGACGGCGGCCTCCCCCATGACGACCGATTCCGCCTCACTCTCGGATTCGTCGGTATCTTCGGCCGGGGCGCTGTCCTGCTCAACGTGAGGCTCGGGTTGCGCCGGGTTCCTGGGCACCGGGGCTTCAATCGTGCCGAGATTCATCAACTGCCGCGTTTGCTCCTGGATCACATCCCCGCCATGGGTAATGCACATGCCCTTGATGATGGCATCGTTGAGATCGAGGTTGACTTCTCCGTCCTTGATCAGGAGTCCGAGGAAGTTCTGGATCACCCGCGAGTACATCTGGCTCGCGTGTACGGGCATGGTGCTCGGCATGTTGAGTGGAGCAAGGATCGTTACTCCTTCACGCACCACCGTCTCTCCCGGCACGGACAATTCACAGTTGCCGCCTGCCTCACCGGCCAGGTCAACGATGACGCTGCCCGTGCGCATGGATATCACTGCCGACGCAGGCACCAATCGCGGTGCTGGCCTGCCCGGCACGAGCGCTGTGGTGATGACGACGTCGGACTTGGCGACGTGTGTATTGAGGCCCTCTTGCTGGAGCCGAAGCTCTACTTCAGTCGCTGCCCTCGCATACCCTCCGGCAGCCTCGGCATCCCGGGACCCGGTATCGATCTCAACGAATCGTGCGCCAAGGCTCTCGACCTGTTCCTTCACTACGGGGCGTGCGTCGTAGGCTTCGACCACCGCTCCAAGCCTCCGCGCAGTTGCGATTGCCTGCAAGCCCGCGACACCCGCGCCGATCACCAGCACTTTCGCTGGCGCGATCGTGCCCGCTGCCGTCATCAGCAATGGGAAGAACTTTGGCAGGTGGTCAGCCGCCAGGAGGACAGCCTTGTATCCGGCGATCGTGCTCATGGCCGACAGGGCGTCCATAGATTGGGCCCGGGTGATCCGGGGAACGGCATCCACTGCCAGCGCGGTTACCCCCTGGTCCGCAAGCGCGCGGACGAGATCATGGTTCACCAGCGGCGCAAGGAAGCTGACAAGTAACTGGCCCGGTCGGAGCGACGCCAGCTCGTCTCCCGCCACTCCCTCTCGGACCGGTGCCTGGACCTTAACGATGAGATCAGCGCGCTCGTAAACAGATCCGGCGTCGGGAACAACAGTTGCACCCGCCGTCACGTACTCATCGTCGCTGATGGAGGACCCTTCACCAGCGCCTGACTGAACCAGCACATCGACATTGCTCGCGACAAGCCTGCCCACGGTGTCAGGGATTAAGCCGACACGCGTCTCACCGGGAACTGCCTCTCTGGGTACGCCAATAGTGAGGCGGTTGCCTTCCGATGATCCAGGCTCCCGCAATACACCTTCAGTCATACAATCCTGTTCCCTTCCCTTTGAGTCCAACTCACTCTACGGTGTCGTCGTCATGGTATTTGGCGTGGGACCGACATCGCGGCCCGAGTTGAAGCTTTCATGTTCAGGCGTATCTCGGTATTTGTCCAGTCTCTTTTAGGACCACGATCATGTGTGCCTTAGGCGTTCATCGAGGGGTCGGTGATGCGACTCAACGGGAACCTCTCTATCAGGGGAGAACAACCAAGATAATGCCATGTCAAAACCCAGCGTTACCGGTACAATGACGCCATGGCGACAATCAATCACTTGTACCGTTCGACGATTTCTTGACCATCTGGGGAGTGCCCACGAGATATATTCCTGCCAGTTTTCCTGCGGCCCGCCAGGGTTGAGGAACCGAAACGGAATATGCCAGGGACGCTGTCGCCAGCTGGATGGATCAAGCTCTATCGAAAGGAAGCATCACCTGATGTCAAGGAAGCGTCCGTTTTCCTCATCACTTTCGCGACGTTCGCTCGTCCAACGTGGATCGGCTCTTGGTGCCGGCGCAGCGGTTGGTAAGGTTGCCCTCGGTAGTGCCCAAACGCCGGCCGGCTCCCCCGCGGCGTCACCGGTTCCACTTACAGAAGTCGATCAGGATTTCCTCGCTGCCCAGGAAGCGGTTATTGCCGAGATCCAGGAGATGGGCGAGGGCAAGACCCTCCACATCCTCAGCGCCGTTGTCGGCGGCAAGACCCCAGAGGAGGATCAGCTCTTCGAAGAGGAGATCAAGCGCCTCACCGGTATTCAGGTCGAGCTGGTTCACCCGACCGCGGAATACGATGAAAAGATGCTGGCCGACCTTGCCGCTGGCGTGGAATACGACCTCATCTATATGAACAAGAACCGGATGGACGTTCTGGTTGACCAGGAGGTGCTCACTGACCTCACCGAGCAGATCAACAACTCCGCCATCCTCAGCAACCCAACGGTCATTCCTCCCGAAGAGTGGGAGTTGATCAAGTACGAGGGAGACACGTTCTACTCGGTCTTCAACAAATTCGAGGGCGCCCGTATGCTGACGGTCCGCCAGGATTGGCTGGATCAGTTGGGACTCGAGGCACCGAGGACCCTCGACGAGATCTACGACGTCATGGTTGCTTTCCGTGACCAGGACCCAGCTGGCAACGGTGAGGGAGTCACACTCGGTCTCTCGACCGCGGGCACCTACGATATCCAGCCCTTCATGAGCAGCGAAGGTATCCGTCCAGGCTATGTTGAGGTCGATGGTAAGCGGACCATTCCCTACGCCACCGAGGCGGCGATCCCGGTCTATGAGTGGCTCGCTAAGCTGTATTCCGAGGGCCTCTACGATCCCAGTTTCGCGACCGCAGAGACCGCCGACATGCGTAATCTCTTCATGACCGACAAGGTCGGCTTCGTCACCTACTGGGATACGTGGGTTGGTCTGTTCAACGCGCTCGTGGAACAGGAAAACCCGGGATCGGATTTCCAGGCCAAGGGTCTTGCCGCCGCTGAGGGACCGGAAGGCGTCATTATCTCCCGTGGCCAGCCGAGCGTCTGGGCTATCCCGGTGAACGCGCCAAACGCGGAACTCGCGTTCAAGTTCCTTGAATGGTGGCATACCTTCCCGGGCATCATCCTTGGCTCCCTCGGTATCCTCGATCACGACTACACCGTCGAAGACGAAACCTACGAGTTGACTGAGGTTGGCGCGGAGCATGCCATGGATCATGGCGTTCCGACTCCGTACAACACCAACTGGAACAATCCGGTCGGCGAGCTTCCCGGCCTTGCCGAAGCGCAGGAGATCTCCGTGGAGTACGGCTATCTTGCCCAGCTAGGTCCACAGTGGGACGCCGAGGTCGTTCCGATCCTGGATGAGAACATCATCAAGGCGATTCTCGGCGATATCTCAGCTGCCGACGCTGTTGCGGCGATGCAGGAGCGACTTACCAGCGAGGGCCTGATCGACTAGATTCATCCGCCCGGCGTGTCGTGAGATCACGACGCGCCAAGCCGCATCAGCGCAGGTGCCCCTTCTGGTGATTCCAACCGGAGGGGCACCGGTGTACGATGGACGGATTCCGACTCGGGCACCGCCTCTCGTCTCAGGCACACGAATGCCACCTATGCAAGGACCTGCGGATGCTACGGCACACGACCCGCACAATGAGAAGCCATGCCTGGCTCTACGTGATGATCCTTCCGGTCATCGCGTATTTTTTGATCTTTGTCTATTACCCGCTCTATCAGGGAGCAGCGTCGAGCTTTCAGGAGTTCAAGCTGCTCGGCACCGCGGAATGGATCGGCACCGAGAACTATCTCGAGGTCTGGAAAGACGGCACGTTCTGGCAAGTTGTCAAGAACACGCTGTTGATCGGTGGCGGTATTCTCGTCTTCGGGTTCTTTCCACCCATCATGGTGGCACTTGCGCTGAATGAGGCCGCCACTCTGCTGTTCAAGAAGCTCGCCCAGACGACCGTCTATCTGCCTCACCTCTTCTCCTGGGTCGTGATCGGCGGCATGTGGATCTTCCTGCTCTCGCCCGGCGGAGGGTTAGTCAACGAACTTCTCGCCCTCATCAACGTCGGACCAGTACGGTTCCTGACCAATACCACCTGGGCCCGGGCGACGATGATAGGTCTGCCGATCTGGAAGGACATGGGGTACGCGGCGATCATCTATCTGGCATCTATCACCAGCATCAATCCCTCGCTCTATGAGGCAGCCAGGATCGACGGCGCCAGCCGTTTCCAGCAGATGTACCAGATTACGCTGCCCCTGCTGAAACCGACCATGAAAGTGGTCTTCATGTTGAATATCCTTGGGTTGTTGCGGATCTTCGATCAGATTTTTGTCATGCGTAATCCCGTTGTCCAAGGCGGCATCGACGTGATCATGACCTACGTCTACGACATGGGTATCCAGCGTTACGAACTCGGCTTCGCCAGCGCCATCTCGGTCATGGTGCTGCTGACAACGTTGCTGCTTACGGCCATCGTTTGGCGGGTCACCAGGTTTGGGAGGGACGATTGAGATGAATGACGCTTCGCAGCTGGAAGTACCTCTCGGCGACAAGGTCCTCGATCGGGACACGAGCGGGTCCGCGCAGCGTGAGGGCGGCAGCGACAGGCTCTTCCAGTACGGCGTGATCGCGTTCCTCATCATCCTGATGATGATGATGATCGTTCCATTCTGGAACGTGGTTGCCGTCGCCTTTTCCGGACCCATCGCATCAATGACCCGCGGCATCATCCTCTGGCCACGGGAGTTCAGCGCGGAGGGGTTCAGGATCGTTTGGGTCAACCTCAACCTGCAGCAGGCATTCATCAACAGCGTCATCGTGACCACGGTCGGCACCGTCCTCCACGTCGCGCTGAGCTGCTTTGCCGCCTACGTCCTGATCCAGAGGAATCTTCCCGGCAAAACCATCATGCTGGTCTTCATCCTCGCAACAATGGCCATCCCGGGCGAGCTGATCATGATCCCGCTCTACATCGTCAACAAGCAGCTTGGGCTGCTGAACACGCTGTGGGCGCTAATCTTCTCCGGCATGATCTCGGGCTTCAGCATCCTCCTCCTGCGCAACTTCTTCGCTGGCGTTCCCTATGACCTGGCGGAATCAGCGAAGATCGATGGAGCGAGCGATTTCCGCATCTTCCGGAGCATCTACCTGCCACTCTCACAAGCCGGGATCGCGACGATCGCGCTCTTCGAGCTTGTTAGCCGCTGGAATCAGTTCCTCCCCGTCATCCTCTACATCAACGACAGCAGCAAGTACACGTTGCAGGTGGCGCTCAACGCGCTGGTGACGGAGAACCTTGGAACCTCAGGTACGTCGATGGTCACGCCTAACGTACGTATGGCGGGCATCGTCATCGCGATCCTGCCCCTGGTTATCCTCTACCCCTTCATGCAGAAATACTTTGTCAAGGGCATCACACTTGGATCGGTCAAGGAGTAATTCGTTGTCCCAGCAGCTCCATCTGACCACCCGATTCGAGCCGCGTGACGAGCGGACATTCCGCCATGTGCCTTTTCAGGTACCAGAAGGCATCGACCAGGTCCACATTTCCATTACCTACAACAACCGGATCGGCTCCAGCCCGATGGTGACCGGGGGTAACACGCTGGATATCGGGCTCTTCGACGAAGAGGGTATCGAAAGCGGAGGTCCTGGCCTCCGTGGCTGGAGCGGCAGCGAGCGCACGGAGATCACGATCGACAGCGCCTGGGCAACGCCGCCCTACAGAGCGGGAAGCATCGGGAGCGGCACCTGGAACCTCCTCTTCGGCGCATACAAGGTCGACCAGCATGGCTTGGATGTGAGCGTCACTGTCTCCTTCGATACCGGCATCGAACCGCCGATCGTTCCGCCCTGGCCGGACCTCGCTGATCTGCACCGGTCGTCCCTGCCACCTGCTGCCGAGCCGGGGTGGTATCGGGGTGACCTGCACATGCACACCGTCTACTCCGATGGTGACAGCTATCCACACGAGGTGGCCGCAATCGCCTATGCCATCGGACTCCACTTCTACGGTATCACGGATCACAACCGCGCCCGTTCCCCCATCGATCTCGTGCCCCAGGGAAACGGCTGGCCAGTCCTCGTGCCCGGCGTCGAGGTCACAACATATGCAGGTCACTTCAATGTCTGGGGCACTGACGGCTGGTACGACTTTCGGAATCCGACCGCAGCAGGCATCCAGGCGGCCGTTGATGCAGCCCGCGCCGAGGGCGGCCTTGTCTCCCTGAACCACCCGAAACCCTATGGCCCACCCTGGGAGTTCCCGGAGGTGAGTGGCTTCGACTGCATTGAGCCCTGGAACGGCTGGTGGGGGCGCCTCAACAATCTCTCCACCGCCTTCTGGGCTGATGCCCTACACCAGAGCACCCCCAACTCATGGCCCGTGGGGATTGGCGGAAGCGATACGCACAAGAACCAGCAACGTGGCCAGGCAGCGAACCCCCTTAGCCAGGCAACCATGGGCTTCCCCACGCTCTGGATCCAGACCGATGAGACGCTCTCGCCGCAGAGCATCATCGAGGCAATCCGCGGTGGCCATTGCTTCATCAGTGAATCACCCGCGGGACCGCAGCTCTATGTGCGACGTGAAGGCGACGAGATGGTCGTCCGCATTGTTGGAGGAGAGGGAGACGC
>DASYWM010000227.1:0-9630 GCA_035936075.1 Thermomicrobiales bacterium | reverse complement strand
GACTGCGGATGACGCGGATCGATGTAGCTGAAACGGCTGTGCTCGAAGACCATGAAGGTCGTGCCCAGCCGAAAATCTACGGAGACAGAACCCAGTTGTTTCTCGAGATCCGGAGAGGGATCAATCCTGATCCGGCCCTCATCCATAGCACGGACAATATCGCGGTCGGACAATATCATGGAGGTTCACCATCTCCCACAACCGGACGTACAACGCGAGTGGCCGCAATTCGAGCGGGCACATCAGTTGCCCATTATCGCATGACACACCGAAAGCCGAGGGTACCGAGGTCCATCCCGCATGATCCATCGGTTGACATAATAATGATCAGATAGACACGCGGACATGGTAGACTTTGCTCAGGAAACCAACAGACCCAAGCCCGCCAATGGCACCAGGCAAACGCATAACCGACCCCTCCGCAGGGCTCCGTCCTCCACCTATGGATTCCATGGCAAACGATCACACTCCCGAGGGACCCGCGCCCGACTCCACGCCACTCGAACCAGAGCAGTCCCGGCGCAAGGCGAGGAAGTCATCAGACAGTTCGTCAGTCACGCCGCAGCAGCGACCGCACTATCTGACCCGAAAACGTCCTTCTCAGTCCACCAAAGCTTCCAGCGCGCAAAATGAGGGATTCCGGCCGCCGCGACGAGCACAGGAACGGTACCGTACCTACGGCGAAGGCCACCGAGATCGACGCACCCTCGGGCCATCCGCCTCGCCGGCCCTCGCTGGCGCCTTGGCCGCCGAATTTCGGCAGGCGGAACGGGAGCAACAACTCGTCCAGAAGCGACCCGGAAACCGGCTCCGGAGAGCCACAAGGCAAAAGTGGTTCTGGCCGGCGGTAGGCGTACCGGGGATCGCGCTGCTCGTTGCGCTCATCGTCCTCGCCCCGGTCGTCTACTCGGCGTTCTTTGCCTACCAGGACGTCCAGGTCGACTC
Organism: Thermomicrobiales bacterium; assembly: GCA_035936075.1. GTDB lineage: Bacteria > Chloroflexota > Chloroflexia > Thermomicrobiales > UBA6265 > UBA6265. The sequence continues at coordinate 8,685 of DASYWM010000227.1, read as the reverse complement.
GGTTGAGCGCATCCAATCCGCGTTCGTGCCGCAGCTCAACCGGGCCGGTACCCCGGAACTGGTTGCTGCCACCTCTAACAAATCTGGCTCCACCTGGACCGGAGAGGAGCGGATCACCATCCTGCTGCTCGGTGTCGACAAATCAGACGACGGTCCCTCACGCACCGACACCTTGATTCTGGTCAACATTGATCCGGTCGCGAAGACCGCAAACATGCTTTCGATTCCGCGTGACCTGAAGACCGTCATCCCTGGCTATGGCGTCGACAAGATCAATGCCGCCTTCGCCCTCGGCGAGTTCAACCAGGTACAGGGTGGGGGAGCGGGACTCACCATACGCACGATCGAGGCGAACCTCGGTATCCCCATCAACGCCTTCGTCCAGATCGACTTCAATGGCTTTATCAACATGGTGGACACCGTCGGCGGTATTACCGTGGATGTGCCCTATCCGATCAAGGACGACACCTACCCGGCGGACAACTATCAGTACCAGCGGATCTATTTCCCGGCTGGATGGCAACAGATGGACGGCGAGAAAGCGCTGCAATACGCGCGGACCCGGCATCAGGACGGTGACTCCCGCCGTTCTGCCCGGCAGCAACAAGTCATCCTCAGCCTGCGTGACCAGGCCATCGACCTCGACCTGATTCCTCAGCTGCCCACCCTCATCGGCCAGTTCGGCGACTCGGTCCGAACCGATATCTCAATCGGTGATGCCGTCAAGCTTGCACGGCTGGGCACAGAGATTCCACGCGGCTCGATTACCCAGACGTCCCTGCTTCCGGCGCTCTGGGAGGAACAGGTGCCCGACGGTCCCTACTACCTGAACGCGGACTGGGACGCCGTGGGAGACGTACTCTCCGGCTTTGCAGGCACGGAGATCAGCCCGCCGGGCGCAGCGCTTGTCAATCCCGACTATGGAGCGCCCATCCTGATTGAGAACGGCACCAACAACGAAGGGCTCGCCGGACGTATCGGGGATATCCTAGAAGCGAATGGCTTCTGGAACATCGAGGTGGTGACCGCCGAAGATGCAGGCAGCCATGAGAAAACGATGATCCAGGATCGCGAGAACAACCTCGGCACCTCCTCCCTGATCACGCAGCTTATCGGCGTGGGAGCCGACACCATCACGCTCGACGACGGTGCGACCGACGTTGGCGATGGCACTGGCCCGACGGACAACGGGAACTACGCCATCGTCATCACCCTGGGTAATGACGCTCCTGACCCTGCCGGTGACGAGTGGAACCTTGAGGACTACCAGCGAGAGTCCGGCAACGACGGCGCCGCCATTGAGGAAGACCCCTTTGCCGACGACGGTGCTCTCGAGGAGGAGAGCTCTCAGGAATTCCCCGCCGATGACACCGGGAACTAGGAGGGCGCATCTCAATCCCGCAGCAAAGACTGCCCTGCAATGCGCATAACAGGAGTGTCGTCGGAATCGGAAATGATCGTAGAGTTCCTCCGGCAGGAATTCGCGTCGACCGACAGGTATATGGAAAAGATCTCAGCGTGCCTGGACGCTGAGCGGGTATCGCCCGGTATCATCCTCAACGCAGACATTTCGAACCCGAATGAGAACGCACAACGTCGTCGCGTCTTCGCCCGCTACCGTGGTTATGGAACAGGCAGCCCATCGTACCTGACCGGCTTCCCGGATCACGGAGTGAGTGGGCAATGGGCGACCTTGACGCCCCAGGAAATTCTCGACGTTCGCCATATTCGCTATTGCTACTGGACCGCACTCTCCGCCGGCACGCGTTCTCCCGTGATCGCCGCCCGGCGAATCCGGCAAGGGATCGAGGTCTACGGCGTCAGCAACCAGCGTTTCCTCCAGCTTGCCTCGCTGGTCGCCCAAGGTGTTGCCATGCCCCCCTTGATCCTCGTCAGCGTCCCGGTTCCGATTGCCTTCGTCGTCCTTGAAGGGCATACCCGTCTCACCGCCTACGCCCTCGCCGCAGATCACCTGGCGCCAGAGACCCGGGTGATGATCGGCATTGCCCCCGCCATCACCCGGTGGGACGAATATTGATATGCGCGAGGGAACGTGAAGGGGAGGAGAGGGATAATGAGAATTCGGGAAAGTGCTCGCCTGGTGCTCCTCAATGACGACAATCGGATCTTCCTCTTCGAGCACAACAGCCCAGTGACGATGGGCCGAAAAGAGCCGCATATCCTGCGTTACTGGGTGGCACCTGGTGGTGGGGTAGAGGAGGGTGAGACCTGGGAAGAGGCCGCACGTCGTGAGATGTGGGAGGAGACCGGTATCGACGATGTCGAGCTCGGCCCGTGCATCTGGTCCCGCGAAGGCGAGGTCCAGTACAGCAAAGGCATCGTTAGCCGCGAACCCTATTACCTTGTCCGATGCGGCAACCGTGAGATCAGCAACGCTCGACAGCGAGCGTCGAGTCTACCAACGGCATCGATGGTGGTCGCTTGACGATCTCCGAGTGACGGCAGAGGTGGTCTACCCGGTCGGTCTCGCCGATCTGCTCGTACCCCTGATCGAAGGGCAGATTCCGACGCAGCCAATTCGGTTGCTGGAATGACATCAATCCTCGTACACCGGGCACGGAGTATGCAGGGACACTATCCTGGACCCGCCTTGCCCCGGATCAAGGAGGAATTACATGGACCAACCCCGGATGCAGCTCTCAGCCACCGTGCTCGATTCGCGAGACCCCCAAGCCCTCGGTGATTTCTACGCCAGGCTCCTGTGGTGGACGGTCGTCACGAACGAGCCTGACTGGGTCATGGTGCAACCACCGGCAGGACGTCCGGGGCTCTCGTTCCAACGTGAAGAGAAGTACGTCCCCCCGGTCTGGCCCGGGGAAGCGGGTGAGCAACTAATGATGATGCACCTCGACATCCTCGTCGACGACCTCGAGACTGCTGTCGCCTGGGCGATTGAGACGGGAGCCCGCCAGGCCGATTTCCAGCCACAGGATGAAGTGCGGGTCATGCACGATCCCGCAGGGCACCCGTTCTGTCTCTTCACCGATACCGCCTGAGGTCGTCAGGCCGCCCGGACCGGTCCATCCTGCAGGCGGCTGACAATCTCTGCTACGGAAGGGTCGAAGCCATCGCTGGAATCCACCTGGATCAACGGGATCCCCAGGTTGAGAGGATCGTAGATTCCATCGTCCAGGTCCTTGCCCAGCTCGTCGACCCGGTTGGCATCGTCGTGCACCGGATGTCGTTCGCCGGATTGCGCCCGCTCGATGTAGCGCTGCTTCAAAATCTCTTCCGGCGCTGTGCAATGGACCATCACCGCATCTGACACGGCGATCAACTTCGAGAGATCCTTCTCGGAGATGCCATGGTAGAAGTTCGCCTCGATGACGACACCTAGGCCTGCATCGAGGATCTTCCTGGCAACCGTATACATCAGCCGCATCGATGTCTCGCCAAGGCGCCGCGAGATCTTTCGCTCGATCTTGCCGAGGCTGTCGTACATCTCCTCCTTGATCGCGTCCTTGGAGAGCAGGGGAATCCCCAGTTCGGCTGCGATCTCCTTCCCCAGGGTCGATTTTCCGGAAGCAGGTGGGCCGTTGACGATGATGAGCGGCGGGCGTTGAGTACGAGACGGTGGTGTCATACGGCTCCTTCGGCATGGGTTGCAACGTCAGGTCGTGCCTCGCACGGTCGCTTCCTGCACGCAGAAACTGCGCCAGAATCCCGGTGATTATCACCCACACCGCGATTCCACGTTACTCCAGCGTCGCGTAGGCGCCCTTGTGGAACTCGTCCATCATCGTCATCACCGGGCCCGAGCAGAGACGCTGCGCCAGCACCATCGTGTCATGCAGCCGCCGTAGGACTCGTGTCCTGGCCATCGTTGCGTTCTCCTGATTCATGTCTGAATCGAGACGATGTCACCAGAAGGGAAGGTGCTTGTCGTCATCTTCTCCGATTGTGGAATGGCCATGCAACGTGTATCGCCTTCGCCTGCCTGATGCTCCACTGATTGCTCTCCGTCGTCGCGCAAAGCCCATAATGGGCTCCAGACTTTCTGACGCGCACCTGCGGATCGCGCGACGATCGCCCGGTCGTAAGGAGCTCGAGGACGATGATCACGATTAAGATGGTCGCGCACATGGACGCCGGGGATCGCCGTCTCTGGACCGAGGATCAGGACCTCCGGCCGCTGAGTGAGCTCGGACGGCGGCAGACGGCGCGGATGGCCGAGGTTCTCTCAAATGGTCCGGTCGATGGGCTCTACAGCAGCCCGGCCCTCCGCTGCCGGCAGACCCTGGAGCCACTTGCCGCGCGATTCGGGCTGCCGATTGTGACAATTCCGGAACTGCGGGAGACCAACGGCTTCCTGCCACCTCCGGGCTGGGACGGCCTACCGCCTGACATGGCCCCGGCCATGGGGGGCGCCTACGCCGCGGGTCGGGCCTCTTCGGCCCTACGCCAGATCATGATTGGTCTGCCGGAGGGGCGGGTGATCGCCTGCTCGCACGGTGACGTCGTCCCGGCCTTGATCGCATTCCTGATCAGCGCCAACGGTCTGTCGGTGCCGCCAACCTACGTCCGCCGCGGCGGCTGGTACACCATCAGAGCCGACGAGGCGAACGTGAGCGCCGAGCACCACGACGTGCTCCTGGATTTCCCCATCTAGTGGTGCGTCAGTCCTCCTCCTGATAGAGGCGGCGCAGAATGGCGCTGCCCGTGACCCCCGCCAACGTCCAGAAGCGCGGCCAGATCGGCACCTTGACCGAGGCAGTGCAGGTTGCAACCGGACCGCCTTCCCCATCGTGGCGCTGACGCGACCAAGTCCATAACTGGCTCTAATGCCCGGAGCTCTGATACCCCCGTGAGGCGCGCACGAAGAGCCACAGTGCCAACCCAAACACGATCACGCCCACGAGTGGCGAGAGCCAACCCATCCACAGCGGGAGATAGGTTTCCCGACCCAGCAGTGCCGCCGCAGGGAGATAGGCCATGAACGCCATCGGCACGATAAACGTCAGCACGCTGCGAATGGGCCGGTCCAGAATCGAGGTGGGGTAGCTCCCGAAGCGCGAGAAGATATCATCGAAGATGATTCGCAGGGTCCATGACTCCAGGAACCGGAACGTCAGCGCCGCGGGACCGATCTGGAAGGCACCATCGATCAGCGCCCCACCGATCAAGGCAAGGACGAGCAGCGCCACATTCGCAGCGGACCAGGCAATGTCAACCTGTGTCAGTGCCGCCATGAGAATCACGATCCCACCGAGAACATCACCGACGACCGTGACTCGTATTGAGGAGAACATGAGCTGGAGCAGGGGAGGGATCGGCCGCACCAGAAACCGATCGTAGCCGCCCTCGCGCACAAAATCGTCAATGCGGACGACGTTGCTAAAGCAGAGCATATAGAGCCCGTGCGCGGTCAGGCGCATGCCATAAAGCAACGCAATCTCGCGCAGGCTCCATCCGCCAAGTGACTGGAAGCTGCTGAGGACGGCCCAGATAAAGACGAACCCCATTGATTGATAGGCCAGACCGGACGCCACCTCCATCAGAAAGCTGGCACGGTATTGCATCTGACCGCGGATAGAGGCGCGGATGAGGCTCCAGCAAATCGAGAGCGTGTGTGTCAATGACATGAATGCCGCCTGTTCCTCCCTTGAACCACTTCAGTGGCATGGCATTTCAGGGCTTGCGCAAATGTGTCCCAAGCGGCCACTCCGGATCACCCTCCCTGCACGACGAGCTTCCATTGCGCCCGTCGCCAAACCAACGCGGCCATCAGGGCCAGCACAATGACCCAGAAGAGCTGGATACCAAGCGCGACGAGGATGTCGATGCCCGTCGCTTGCCCAACGAAGATCGAGAGCGGGAGAAAGGCCATTCCCTGGAATGGCAGCAGCTGGAGTACCGCTCGCAGGATGTCCGGGAGGAACCAGAGTGGCACAACGGCACCCGCCAGAAAGCTCTGGATTGTCGATAGCAGAAAACGCAAGCCATGCGTGCTCGTCATCCAGAAACCGCCCATGCCAACCACGAGCCAGATCATCAGCGAGATGAGGTAGGCAAGGATCAGGCTGACCGCGTACCCTGCCGCCGCTGCCGGTGTCAGTGGCAACTTGAGCGACCCGACAACCATCGAGAGGGGAATCGCGACCAGCAGCACTGGCGCCCGGCCGAGAATGCCACCGAAGTCATAGGCAAGCATCTGGTGCATAAAGCCAACCGGCCGCACGATGTCGGACGCAACCGTACCGCGCATGATCCGCTGCTCAATCTCAAAGACGATAAGGGGCTGGATCAGGAACTCCTGCAGCATTGCTACGGTGAGGTAGACGATCATCATGTTGGCGGGGATGCCCTCGACCATATCCTGACCGGCGTACAGCGCCATCCAGATCATCCGCAGCAGGTAGAGCTGCGCGATCATCCGCACGACCCAGAGGACAAACCGGGTGCGATAGGCCCAGGTACGCCGGATCGCCGCCATCGTGCAGGCGATCAGCCCAGGATGCAGGCGCCAGGAGACCGGCGCGATCATCGAGTGACCTCCCGCGCTTCGTAGATCTCGCGGATGATCCCCTCCAGCGGGGGCTCACGCACGCCAAGATCGATCACCGGCACCCGGGACGAGACATCGGCGATGACATCTGCGACCCGAATAATCTCCGGATCGATCTCGAACGTTGCCCTCATGCCGTCGCGTGAGACAGATTGGACCCCTTGGGGAAGGGTATTCGCGACGGTCTCGAGGCGTTCCGTCGCATCGCCGGCAACCACGACATCCAGCAACCGGTGAGGTGCATAACGCCGCTTCAGGTCGGCCGCACGGCCGTCGAAGAGAACGCGACCCTCGTCGATGATGATGATCCGCTTGCAGAGGCGCTCGACATCGTCCAGGTCATGGGTGGTGAGCAGCACGGTGGTGCGATTGTCACGGTTGATCTGCTCAACGAAGGAGCGCATCCGCTCCTTGGCGATCACGTCCAGCCCAACCGTCGGCTCATCGAGAAAGAGCACCGGTGGCTCATAGAGGACCGCCGCCGCGAGGTCACCGCGCATCCGCTGGCCGAGGCTGAGCTGCCGCACCGGCGTCTGCAGGAATGGCTTCATATCCAACAGATCGACCAGCATCTCCCGCTGACGGCGGAACCGCTCCGGCTCCATCCGGTACATCTTGCCGATGAGATGAAGGGATTCGTCCAGTGGCAGATCCCACCAGAGCTGGCTCCGCTGGCCGAACACGACGCCGATGTTCATCGCATTGGCGGAGCGATTCTCCCACGGCACGATTCCCGCGACCTCGCAGGATCCACTGGTCGGAACGAGGATACCTGCAAGCATCTTGATCGTCGTCGACTTCCCGGCGCCATTCGGCCCGAGATAGCCGACGACCTCACCCTCATCGATGGTGAAGGAGATATCCTCAACAGCCCGCGTCACTACGGATTCGCGTGTAAAGAGTGTACGAACGCCGGAGAAGCTTCCGGAGTGCTGCTTGGGTCGCCGGTATTCCTTGACAAGATGCTCGGCTCGGATCAGGGGCATCACTTGGCTCCGATGACGACAGGGAAATGAAGAGCCACTCCGGCACGAGGGCAGGGCAGGGGAACGGCTTCTTCAATCCAGTGCCGGATTGCTCCTTACCGACCAACAAGATCAGCCCACAGGGACCACACGCACGGATATGTAGCGGGCGATCCCGCAGATGCATCCTGCTGCTGCAGTAGTGATCAGGCTCCGCCCTGTTCGAAGGTCATGGTCACTGAATCTCCCTGGCGCTGCCAGCGGTAACTGAGGCCAATGTGTTCCGCGATAGGCTCGAAGACGGCGAACATGACATCGGCATCATCCTGGCTCAACCTGAACATGCCGAGCATCGCCTCTCCCGGCCAATCTGCCACCGTAGCCTCGCTGTGACGTTCATCTCCTGAAAGGTCTTGCAGGGATGCGCCGAGTGAGACGGTGTTCAGCGCAGCGTTCTCTGCCGCGATGCGTGCGCCCTGACCCCGCAACTGCTCCCATCCGGGAGCAAGGATCCTCCCGAGCCAGCGAGCTACCGTCTCCGGTGCTTCCCCCTGCTCACGTGCACGGGCAACCAGCGCCATGGCCAGCACCGCTCCGTTGCCCTTGGCATGGTCGATAATCTCCTCGTGGGTGAAACTGGTTCGAGGATGATGCGTGGACATAGTGCTGCTCCCTTGTATGGGATGATGACGATATTCGACGGTAGAGACCCGACATCATGGTACATCGTTAAGCTAGGGAATCGGCCCTTTGCAGGCGGCAGCGACGAGATTACTATCCATGCTCACGCGAAAGCCATATTCGGCGAGCATGACAGGCTACCGGCGAGGCTGGGTGGAACCGGATAATCCGGTTTTTCATCAATGGACATGAGCACGACATGACGTACCGAGCATCCCGGCGCCAGTTCATCGTGGGCGTTCTGGGGATCAGCGCAGCCCCGGCCACCCTGCCACATGGGGCATCGGCCCAGATCGCTACTCCCTCCAATTCCAATACAAATTCCGCCCCTGAGTTCGTTGTGTCGATCGGGTCATGCGGTGAGAACGATCTTGCATTTGAGCGTGCGGAGTTTGGCATCGTTGGCATCTACGATGGCGACTGGTTCGAGCAACCGGGCTTCCCACATCTGCTGGACAATTTGGCGGCGTCTCCACAGGCGTTTCATGGGGTCCGGTACTTTGGTGCCTTCAC
>DASYWM010000226.1:0-4749 GCA_035936075.1 Thermomicrobiales bacterium | reverse complement strand
CGATATGCCGGTGGTGACCGAAGCAAAGACCGGATCTTCGGGTTCTGGCGGCTCTCCGAGTCCCGCATCTCACCATTCCGAGCGCAGTGGTGTCGTCCGCTCGTTCAAAGCGACTGGTCATCGACATACGGCCGAGATCATCCAGGAGTTGACCTTCGATGGGGCGAAGCCGTCCATGGCCTTCTCAGCCACCGCAATCGAGGCCGTGCGCGGAATTCTCACGACATCGCATGTCTTCCTGAAGGACGACCTGCAGGACAAGGACCTCTGGAAGATCTTCCGCGGAGCGTACAAGGAAGAACCCTTCATGCGGCTGGTGAAGGAGAACGCGGGTGTCCATCGCTATCCGGAACCGAAGCTGCTGAGTGGCTCGAACTGGTGCGATGTTGGGTTCGAGAAGGACCCGCACTCCAAACGTGTGGTCGTCATGGCTGCGACGGACAACCTGATGAAAGGTGCCTCGGGCCAGGCGGTGCAGTCGTTCAATATCCGGATGGGCTTCCCGGAAGAAACGGCAATCGACTTCCCAGGCCTGCACCCGATTTAGCGAGATATCCCCGACTGTAATACCTCGTCATTCCGAGCGAAGCCGAGGAATCTTTGCTCTTGGCGAAGGTCTTGGCTGGGTAGCGTCAAGAGCCTTCGATGGGATTCGACTGGCCGGGGTCGTTTCATCCGTTCAGGATGACGAGGGGCGGTTCTTCGAGAGGGCGTTTTTGAGGTGCTCAGGCCAACTTAATCGTCATTCTGAGCGAAGTCGAGGAATCTTTGTGGCAGGCGGTCTAGCCGTCAGGCAGAAGCAAAGATCCCTCGACACGATTCGCCCCGCTGCGCGCGGCTCATCGGCTCGGGATGACGGGCTTGGTGGCGGAGCGATGCGTCGGAATTACTGGGTTATGGTAGAGAACCGGGTAAATGCAAAAGCAGTTCTACGTGTATATCCTCGCCAGCTATACCCAACGCCTGTACATCGGTGTCACAAGCGATCTCGAACGCCGCGTGTGGCAGCACAAGAACAAGGCATTCGAAGGCCACAGTGCGAAGTACAACATCGATCGGCTTGTGTACGTTGAGCTCTTCGGTCATGCGGACGATGCGATCGCTCGGGAAAAGCAACCTAAGAACTGGTCACGTATCAAGAAGGTCAATCTGATCACGAGAGATAATCCCAATTGGAGGGACCTCTCTATCGAGTTGTTCGGTTGGCCGCCATAGGAGCACACATGCTTGTCGTCAAGATCGGCGGAGGAGCCGGCATCGGTGCGGACGTCTACACACGGTTCGCGCAGGACATCGCCTCAATCGAGGAGCCCGTCTTGGTCGTCCACGGTGGGAATGCCGAGTTCAGCCAGCTCTGCGACGCTCTCGGCATGCCGCCGCGGATGATCACCTCCAAAAGCGGGCGCGTCAGTCGCTATACCGATGCCGAGACGATGGACGCGATGCTGATGGCGTACTGTGGCAAGGTGAACAAGCATGCCGTCGCTGATTTTCGCGCGGAGGGCCTCAATGCCGTCGGGCTCAGCGCGATCGATGGCGGCATCGCCTACGGGCAACGCAAGGCGGTGATCAGGGGGACGGAGGCTGATGGGAAGATGAAGGTCCTGCGTGACGACCACGCGGGCACGGTCGAAACATTCGATCCCTCCCTGATCCGGACGCTGATGGGTGCCGGGTATGTGGTGCTGATCTCGCCACCGGGGCTTTCCGAAGGCGGGGTGCCGATCAACTTTGACGGCGACAAGCTTGCCCTTGGCCTTGCCGAGGCGATGGGCGCGTCTGGCCTGCTCTTCTTCTCCGATACGCCCGGTTTGTTGCAGGACCGTTATGATGAGAGCACGTTGATCCGTGAGATCGACGCTTCCGATCCGGAGCAGGCGCTTGCCGCAGCGGCGGGACGAATGGTTGTGAAGGTCGAGCAGGCGATCAAGGCGGTAGAGAAGGGCGTTGGGAAGGTGATCTTCGCGGATGCCCGGATCGAGCGTCCTGTCACTCGAGCGCTCGCAGGAGAAGGCACTGTCGTGCGCACATCAGATAGCAAACAATGAGCTCCCAACGCATCCAGGCCATTGTCTTCGATTTGGGAGAAACGCTGGAAAACGAGACGCGCTTCTGGTCGTCGGTCGCCCGTTATGCGGGAGTCCCCGAGTTGACCCTGCATGGTGTCCTGGGCGGCCTCATCGAGCGACGCGAGAACCATCGCAGCATTTTCAACGTAATGCAGATTGAGTCCGTGGATCCGAAGGGTGTTGGCTACGAGATTGAGCTGAAGGATCTTTACCCGGACGTCGTACCCGTGCTCAAGCAGCTTTGCCATGCCGGCTACCGGCTTGGAGTGACTGGCAACCAGCCGGAAGGTGCGATCGAGCAGTTCCAGGCGCTGGGGTTGCCGCTGGACTTCTACGCTTCCTCGACGAATTGGGGCGTTTCCAAGCCTGATCCGGTCTTTTTCCAGCGCCTGATCGAGGAGCTTGGACTGGAGCCAGGGGAGATTATGTACGTCGGTGACCGTCTGGACAACGATGTTATTCCTGCCCAGGAGCTGGGAATGCATGCCGTCTTCATACGCCGCGGTCCCTGGGGTTATCTCCATGCAGCGTGGCCCGAGGCGGAGCAGGTGCGTTATCACATTGATGCACTCACCGAGCTTCCTAAACTCCTCGAGACGATCAACGGCGACGAGTGAATCGACGGAATGGCACATAAAGGCCTGACGATCCTCCCGGGGCGGCAGGTAGGACAAGGAACCGATCCAATGGCAGAGACGATGACTACCAGCGCCCTGATGGAGCTCGACAAGGGCAAGCAAATTCCGCTGTACGCCAAGCGCGATATCGTGCTTGTGCGAGGCGAGGGGGTCTACCTCTATGACAGCGAAGGTAATCAATATCTTGATGCCATGAGCAATTATGGCGTGGCAGTCCTCGGTCATGCGCATCCGCGGTTCACCGCCGCGGTCACCGGGCAGTTGCAGACACTGACCACATGTCACCAGAGCTTTGGTAATGACGCCCGTGCCGAACTGCTGGCAGAGTTGGACACCATCGCCCCGGAAGGGCTGACACGCTCGTTTCTGAGCAATTCCGGTGCGGAGGCGATCGAGGCTGCGCTGAAGTTTGCCCAGGTCACGACGGGTCGCCAGCGGATTGTGGCGGCGAAGCGCGGCTATCATGGCCGGACGCTCGGCGCGCTGTCCGCGACCGCCGAGAAGAAGTACCGCGCGCCCTTCGAACCCCTGCCCCTGCCGTCCGAGCACATCGCGTACAACGATGGTGACGCGTTGGAGGCAGCGGTGAACAGCGAGACGGCGGCAATTATTCTGGAGCCGGTTCAGGGAGAAGGTGGAATCCACCCCGCGGACGACGCATTCCTGCAGCGCGCACGGGAGATCGCGACCGCCAACGGTGCCCTGCTAATTATGGACGAGATCCAGTCCGGCTTCCGCACAGGCGCGCCCTTCGCCACAACCGTTGCTGGCGTCTCGCCAGACATCGTCTGCACCGCCAAGGCCCTGGCGAACGGTCTGCCCATCGGCCTGACGATGGTGACTGAGGCGGTTAGCGACCAGATGCCGGGAGGTGCGCACGGCTCAACGTTTGGTGGTAATCCACTGGTGGCACGTGGCGCTGTCGAGACCTTACGAATCATGCGGGACGATGATCTCTATGCGCGGGCAGAGCGGGTGGGGGCCTACACGGTCCGGGCGATCGAGGCGCTCTCCCATCCCAGGATTCGCGCCGTGCGTGGCCGTGGCCTGATGATGGGCGTGGAGCTGAAGCAGAAGGCGACCCCGGTGCTGCGCGGCCTGCAGGAGAACGGGGTGCTGGCCCTGCTTGCCGGGAACCTGGTGATCCGGTTCCTGCCGCCGATGACGTGGGAAGAAGCGCATGCGGATGAGTTGGTCGATTCGCTGGCGCGCGTGCTTGGGCCCGCATGACCCGATCAGGCATCGGCTCGTCGACAGGCTCTCCCCCAACTGAAAAAAACTCGTTCTCACGCCGCCGGTTGCTCGGGGCAGGGGGAGCATTGCTGCTGTCAAACCAGTCTCGCCGCCATTCCGCCGGCGCCCAGACACCGGTGGCTACTCCGCTCCCTCCGGCAAGGCTTCGTGTGGCTGTCAGTGCCTTGCCTGGATCGTTTGATCCGGCGGCGGCCCAGACATTGGAGCATATCTGGCTCAACACGCTCGTCTACGATTCGCTGGCACGGTGGAACGCCGAGGGCGAGGTCATTCCTGCACTGGGGTTGAACTGGTTCATCACCGCCTACGATCGGATTATCGATCTCTCCCTCCGGCCGAATGCCTTCTTCTTCGGTGGCAAGTCCCTGACGGCGGATGACGTGCGATGGACGTTGGAGCGTCTGCGGAACAGTGAGGGTACCGACGACGCCTGGCGGCTGGAGCACGTGTGGCGCATCGAATCGCTTGATCCGCGCACGGTACGAGTTATCCTCAATGCGCCGGACGCATCTCTCGTAAGTTCCCTGGCGTCGCCGGTTCTGGCCGTGCTCCCTGATGCCACAAATCTGTCACAGGTGCAGGCTGGAACCGGTCCCTACGCCATCAACTTCCACTCGTCGGAGCTTGTGACCTTTAACCGTAATCCCCTCTTCTGGGAGATGGGCAGGCCGAACTTCCAGTCCCTCCGTGTCCGAAGGGTTCGGGACGATACGGAACGGTCCACGACCCTGGTGACGGGTGCCGTCGATCTCATCCCCGGCGCACCGCTCCTGGATATCCCGACCCTG
>DASYWM010000225.1:0-2601 GCA_035936075.1 Thermomicrobiales bacterium | reverse complement strand
TCCTCCTGAAGGAAATGAAGCTCTTGTAGTCGCGAGAAGGCGCACCTCAGCACCGGTGTGGTTTTCTGGATGAGACTCATCATCCCGGGGACCACACCGGTCAGCAGTGGGATTCACTCAGGAGGATGTTGTCATCGCTCGATACATGATCCGACGATTTGTACATTCACTCGTGATCCTGTTGAGCCTGGTCATCGTCGTTTTCTTTGTGACGCACATGCTGGGCGATCCGGCGCGCCTCATGCTCCGGCCGGAAGCGACTGAAGAGCAGGTTCAGGCGTTACGGGATACCCTTGGCCTGAATGATCCCCTGCACGTCCAGTTTGGTCGCTACATGACCGATCTCTCCCAGGGCGATTTCGGTGAATCCATCTGGCAACGCGTACCGGCCCTGCCAATCGTGCTCGATCGTATTCCGGCTACGCTCTATCTGGCAGGTGTCACGCTCCTGATCGCCTTCCCTCTGGCGCTTGTTCTGGGGATCATCTCGGCGGTGCGGCCGCGTTCGATTGCCGACAGAATCGTGACCATCGTCTCGCTCGGCGGAGTCTCCACGGCCGACTTCTGGCTCGGCCTCATGCTGATCCTGCTCTTCGCGGTGCAACTCGGCTGGGTACCTACATCAGGATATGGCGGCCTGCAATATGTCATCTTGCCCGCTTTGGCACTTGCGATGCGTCCAATAGGCCGAATCAGCCAGGTTGTTCGCAGCGCGATGATCGACGAAATGTCGAAGCCATATATGACGACGGCGCGTGCAAAGGGCCTGAGGGAGCGTACCGTCGTCTTTTCGCATGCACTAAAGAACGGCTTTGTTCCCGTTCTTACGTTGGCAGGTGACGAGGCGTCGGTCATGCTCAATGGCGCAGTGGTGATCGAGACGCTCTTCGGTTGGCCGGGCGTTGGCATCTTGCTGATCCAGGCCATCGAGCGACGTGATTTGCCGTTAATCGAAGCATCGGTCATCACCATTGCGGTGATGATCGTGACCGTAAACCTGTTCGTTGACCTCATGTACACACTACTCGATCCACGGGTGCGATACACATGAGCCTGCAAACCAATGCCACCGTGGAGAGCGCAGGGATCCCACCTTCATCACTTGGCCAGCAACAGCGTGGCCGCAGCAGCGATGCACGACTCTACTTGCGTGCCCTGCTTCACGACAAGGTAACGCTGGCAGCTGTCATATTCCTCCTGGTTCTCCTGTTCTGCGCCCTCTTTGCCCCACTGGTGGCACCCTTTGACCCGGAGGCGCAAAGCCTCATGCTCCGTAACCAGCCTCCAATGACGGAAGACCCGAACGGGGGATCGCTCCCCCACCTCCTGGGCACCGACCAGCTTGGACGCGACCTACTCTCTCGCTTGTTCTACGGAGCTCGCATTTCGCTGGCGGTCGGTATCGCCGGAGCCGCCTTCTCGGGGACTGTGGGAGTGGTCCTGGGGCTCATCGCGGGGTACTACCGAGGCGTCGTTGACGACATCATCATGCGCTTGGTCGACACGCAGATGGGATTCCCGTCACTGATGACGGCCCTCCTCGTGCTCTACGTTCTAGGTCCCGGGATGTGGAAGGTCATCCTCGTCCTCGCCGTCACCCGATGGATGGTCTTTGCCCGTGTCACCCGCAGCCTGGTGCTGTCGACGCGAGAAGAAGTGTTCGTCGAAGCGGCACGAACGGTTGGCTGCACGGACCGGAGGATTCTCTTCCGGCATATCCTGCCGAATCTCCTATCGCCCCTTCTGGTACTGGTCACGCTCGAGGTCGCGACCATGATCCTCACCGAGGCGTCGCTCAGTTTCCTTGGTCTCGGGATTCAGCCGCCGCAATCGTCATGGGGACTCATGCTTGCCCAGGGGCGGGCATACGTAACCTCCGCCTGGTGGCTCGTGACCTTCCCCGGGCTGATCATCCTGTTCACCGCGCTATCCCTTAATCTGGTGGCAACCTGGGCCCGTGCGGTCAGCGATCCGGTCACTCGCTGGCGCTATCTTGGCGGATCGAAGGTGGCCGCCCGCTAGCCTTAAGCCTGCACCTTGACACCAGTCGGCATCATTCCACGCTTGCTGTCCCATTCGCGGATTCCGTAGATAAGGGGTATCGCCACAAGCGTCATCCATGCCTTGCCGATGACCTGGCCTTCGAGAAGCGCCAGTGACCCGAACGCTATCGAGAGGAAAACGATGCTGTCGACCACCAAACCGACGACATTGGACGCCACAACGGCGCCAACCAGATTGCGACGTTGCAACGGCGTGTAGACGAACAAGTCGAGCGACTCCGCCAGCAGGAACGCGACACCCGAGGCAAGCGCCAGCGTTGGGTCGAGTGCCGCCGAGAGGGCCGCACCGATGACGACGGCAACTAGCGCCACGCCAACACCAAGCCGTCGCTGTACGAGGTCACGCAGGGTGAAGCTGAGCCCGATCGCGATGACACCTGATGGAGCGTAGATCGGATCACCCGAGGGGGTGAGATCACCGGGCCAGACCGGAATCAGCCACGGCCCGCCCGGAAAACGGATCGTTCCCCAATGGGTCAGGAGCCAGTTCGCAAACCAGATCGAGGCAATGAACCCGATGAAATAGAGCACGCCTTCG
>DASYWM010000224.1:0-4603 GCA_035936075.1 Thermomicrobiales bacterium | reverse complement strand
CGGCGACTGTTCTTCTCATCGATATGAGTCGGTCGATGTTCTACAACGGCTGCTGGGATGCTGCCAAGCGTTCCGCCCTGGCGCTGGACACCCTTCTTCGGCAGCAGTTCCAGCGAGACGATCTGGAGCTTGCGGGGTTTTCCGAGCGAGCGGAGCGGCTCTCTCTCATGCAGCTCCCCTCACTGGAGTGGAACGAGTACAGCCACGGCACAAACCTGGAAGACGGTCTGAGGCTTGCACGCGAGCTCCTCCGACCATACAGAGGGAAGACCCGTCAAATCATCCTGATCACTGACGGAGAACCTACGGCGTACAACGAGGAGGGGACGGTGGTGTTCGAAAATCCGCCTACTGAGAGGACCTTCGACGCTACTCTTCGTGAAGTTATTCGATGCGCGCGCGAGGACATCACGATCAACGCATTCCTGCTCGACCGCACTGCCGGGATGACGGAATTCATCGAAACCGTCGCCCGCCTAAACCGCGGACGCGTCATCCACGCGACGGCCGGCGACCTTGGAAGCTACCTGATTCGCGACTTCCTCTCGCATCGAACAATCCTCATTGGATAAGAGCAGCCACTAACCGGTGATTAGTGATAAACTTAGGGAGATCGAGGTTGGCTCCTCTATCGGTATCCCCCGCAACTCATCCCCGCTGGACCGAAATGAAGCGATTTCCGGCGGTTCGTATGCCTTCCATACCTTTACGAGGAGAATCGGTTTGACTATCGCCGAGGGACAGTGGCGTGAGGTCGCGCTGAGCGATAGCGAATATGCGCGCATCTGCGAGTTGCTTGAACGCGAACCATCCGAGGTGGAGCTCGGAATGTTTGGCGCGATGTGGAGCGAGCACTGTGGATACAAGCATTCGCGACCGCTCCTGCGGAATTTGCCCACCGACGCGCCCTGGGTTGTCCAGGGCCCGGGAGAGAACGCTGGAGCAGTCGATCTGGGAAATGGGTACGCGGCTGTATTCAAGGTCGAGTCCCATAACCATCCGAGCGCAGTTGAACCATACGAGGGGGCAGCTACCGGCGTTGGCGGAATCGTTCGCGACATTTTCACAATGGGCGCCAGGCCGATCGCGCTTCTGGACGGCCTGCGGTTTGGCCCATTGGACCAGCCTCGCAATGCATACCTGTATTCCCACGTCGTTGCCGGTATCGGAGGCTATGGGAACTGCCTCGGGGTACCGACGGTCGGGGGTGAAGTGTTCTTCCATGAGAGTTACAACGGCAATCCACTAGTCAATGCGTTGTGTGTGGGAATCGCCCCCATCGACGGCATCGTCCGCGCGGCCGCCAGCGGGGTGGGCAACATGATCATGCTGATCGGCGCGGAGACCGGTCGAGACGGACTTCATGGGGCTACCTTCTCTTCTGTTGACGATCCGGAAGCATCACACCGGGGTGTCATCCAGGTCGGCAATCCGTTCCTTGAGAAGCAGCTGATGGAAGCTTGCCTGGAGCTCCTGGCTCAGGGGTCAGTTGTCGCCATGCAGGACCTCGGCGCAGCGGGCCTGACAAGTTCGATCGTCGAGTGTGCCAGCCGGGGAGAAGTTGGCGTCGATATAGATGTTGCGATGGTGCCACGACGGGAGACCGGCATGACCGCCTATGAGGTCATGCTCAGCGAGAGTCAGGAGCGCATGGTCCTCGTCGCCACACCGGGCCGCGTCGACGAAATCACCGAGGTCTTGAACCGGTGGTCGTTGAGCGCGGCGGTGATTGGTACCGTGACGGATGATGGACTGATAAGGGTCCGTGACGGCAACGAGACCTGTGTCGAGGTGCCGGTGAGATTCCTGATAGATGAGTGCCCGGTGTATCCGGTGGAGGCCGAGGAGCCAGCGTACCTGCAGCAGACCCGTCATTTCGACGTCGACACATTGAGCGACATTTCGGCAGAAGCGATTCCTGAAAAATTGAAGACACTTCTTGGATCACCGAACATCGGGACGCGTCGCAGTATTTGGGAGCAGTACGATCACACGATCCTTACCAATACGGTGCTCGGGCCCGGTCAATCGGACGCTGCCGTTTTGCGGCAGAAGGGGACATCGGGTGGGATTGCCGTGTCGATGGACTGCAACTCCCGCTATGTTTACCTTGACCCGTTCGAAGGCGCTCGGCACGCAGTTGCGGAGTCTGCGCGGAATGTCGCCTGCGCTGGCGCCCGGCCGTTGGGTCTCACCAATTGCCTCAATTTCGGCAGCCCTGAACGCTCCCCTGCCAACTACCAACTCGTGAGAGCGGTGGAAGGCCTGACGGATGCATGTCGTGCACTCAATATCCCGGTCGTGAGCGGCAATGTGAGTCTCTATAACGAGACGGACCGCCAGCCTGTTTTTCCCACGCCGATTGTCGCCTGTGTAGGCGTGCTGGGCAATATCGATCACCGGATGTCGCTCTCATGGCATGAAGGGGACGATATCTGGCTCATCGGTGGCGGAAAACCGTCGCTTGGTGGGAGCGAATATCTTGCCTACCTGCACAACCTCGTTTCTGGAGTTCCTCCTGCCCTGGACCTCGAGGCTGAAGCGAGGATGCTACAGGTGTTGCAAGCGCTGGCAGCGGGTGCGGGGGACGTCGCTGCTCACGACGTCTCGATGGGTGGCCTGGCGGTCACTATCGCTGAAATGGCGCTCGTAACTGGCGTGGGCGCAATAATTGATGGTGCCGTTGACGGAAGCCGGACTGACGAGACCTGGTTCGGTGAAAGCGCAACTCGGGTTGTCGTAGCGCTCTCGCCAGTGCACGCCCGCGTGCTTCTATCGTTGGGAGAGGAGTGGGAGACGCCGGTCATCCACCTTGGGCGCGCGCAGGGCTCAGCGCTCCAGTTTCCCGGGGCAAACAGCATCCAGTTGGACGAGTTGATGTCAGCGAGTGAATCGGCACTCGACGTCGGCGTTGAAGCGGAAATGGCGTGAGAGCGGTAACCCAGGACACATCGGAGACTCCTCAATGATATCGGTCCAACCTTCCAGTACTCCTCCGGTACTGGCCGATTTTGATGACAAGCCGCATGAGGAATGTGGGGTGTTCGGAATCTACGCGCCCGGCGAGGATGTCGCCCGCGTCACATTCTTTGGACTCTATGCCCTCCAACACCGGGGCCAGGAGAGCGCCGGCATTGCCGCCAGCGATGGAGCGAGCATTTCCCTGCGCCGAAACCTGGGACTCGTATCGCAGGCTTTTGACGAGGAAGACATTCGATCCTTGCCCGGCTTCGCAGCGATCGGTCACACCCGGTACTCCACTGCGGGATCCACGCTTCAATGCAACGCTGGTCCAATGTACGCCGATACCGATCTAGGTCCGATGGCGATCGCGCATAACGGCAACCTGACGAACGCGGTACAGCTTCGTAAGGAGCTGATAAGCCGTGGCGAGGAGTTCATGACTACGACGGACTCTGAGGTCCTGACACGGATGATCGCCGTCGCGGAGGGCGATACCGTCCACGCCCGCATTCGTAATGCGATGCCCCGCATGATTGGAGCGTTTAGCCTCGCGATTCTGACCCCGGAAGCGGTCTATGCGGTGCGAGACCCGATGGGAGTGCGTCCGCTTTGCATCGGCAAGCTCGACACCGGGTTCGTGGTTGCCTCGGAATCCTGCGCACTGATGACTGTCGGCGCAACGTTTGTTCGGGAAGTGGAGCCAGGCGAGGTCGTTCGTATCGACACGGACGGCGTCAATTCCCTTGGACTCGGCCTCCCACATCGTCACGCCATGTGCTTGTTGGAGCTAATCTATTTCGCGCGCCCGGATAGCGAGATCATGGGCGATCGTCTTCATATGGTTCGCCAGAAGATGGGGGAAGAGCTGGCACGCGAGGCGCCTGTCGATGCTGACGTGGTCGTCGGGTTGCCCGATTCCGCCACGCCAGCGGCAATAGGGTATGCGCGCGCCTCCGGCATACCCTATTCTGAGGCCCTGATCAAGAACCGCTACATTGGCCGCACATTCATCCAGCCTAACCAAAAGATGCGTCAGACACAGGTCAAGCTCAAGTTTAACGTCCTGCCGGAGGTGGTCCGTGGAAAGCGGGTCGTACTGGTTGATGACACGATTGTCCGGGGTACAACTTCCAGGCCGATAGTGGATCTTGTGCGCCAGGCCGGAGCAAGGGAAGTGCATATGAGGGTACATGCACCGCCGATCATGTGGCCATGCTACCTCGGCGTTGACCTGGCGGCCCGGGAGGAGCTGATCGCGGCGAGAATGTCTGTGCAGGAAATCGGTCGCCATATCGGGGCAGACAGCATCGACTACCTCACACTCGACGGTCTGTTCAAGGCCATTGGCAAGGGTGACAAGCGGTTTTGCACCGGTTGCATGACCGGCCATTATCCCGTTCCTACCTTCGATCAGATCGACAAAATGGCCCTCGAGCACGCATAACTGGCGGAGTGTCAGCATACCGTCTAGTCATCACGGAAAGGGTAGGGACTTTGGGCGACGTGACTGATGCATCACTTAGGCGCACCGCTCTGTACGATCGGCACCGGGCGCTCGGCGCCCGGATTATCCCGTTCGCCGGTTGGGAGATGCCCGTTCAGTATGAAGGCATCATTGCGGAACACCGGGCAGTCAGGA
>DASYWM010000223.1:0-4747 GCA_035936075.1 Thermomicrobiales bacterium | reverse complement strand
GCATATCGTAAATCGACCATCGTTGTAAGGGTTTATCGAAACAGGCTGGAATGGAATGGTATTAGCAGGAATAGGCAGGAATGGCTGCGATAGTCCCATCCAGAAAGCCACGAGACGCACGAGAGGAATACATTCGTGAGCATTGATCCGCCGAAGAGTGACAAGGGGATACCGGGCCCGATCATCGTCCTCGGGTTTGTCTCCCTGCTGTTGCTCGTGGTCGTGGCCATCTTCGGCATGCTGGCCTTCGGTATCGAGCTTCCCGGCACCATGGAAGAAGAATCAGCAGCGATAGACCCTGCCGATGTCCTTGTCTCCTCCGGATTCACGGTCATTGATATGGCGACCGGCGGGCAGGTCGCCACGCTCGACGTCGAGTTCGTCGTGCGCAATACCAGCGATGAGCGTCTGGAAAATGTCCAGGTGCTTGTGCAGTGTGAGGATGGCGGCTACGCCTCGGCGATAACGATGATCCCCGAAGTGGCCGCCGCCAGTGAGCAGACGATCCGGATGCAGTTGAGCGGCACAGGTGAGCCGGCCTGCCGGGAGCCGATCATCGCCTTTTCCTCACAGCGGGAGAGCAGCACTGAGTAAACGCCGCTGCTACTATAAAGAGGATGAATAGCGCGGACCGGGCGCGATACTTGCGTTGCAGGTAACCAGGATAAAGGATGTCGCACGCCCGATGCTGGTGTGCAGGAGACGGGATCAACCATGGCCTTCGCCAAACGCAAATTCGCGCTTTTCGGCAAGAGGGTGAGCGACGGGCGCTTTTTCGCCCCTGAAGCTCCCGGTGCAGTGAGGCTGCGTCACAATCCGGGGGAGGTTCCGGATCGTTCGATGGTGCCAGAGGAGGGCGAGCTTCCGGTGCCCCCGCCGGACGAGGGAACGCGACGACCCCTGACGGAATATGGAACCGCCCAGCAGATCATGGAGGTCTACGACAAGAACGGCCTCGACCCCACTGATCCCAACCGCTTCGTCCAGGCACCCCCGAGCTACGAAGAGCAGCGCAAACAGTTCGCGGGCGCGCTGAAGACACCGCTTCGCCCCCAGCCGGGCTATGCCCTTACCGCCGGCAGCCGCTTGCCAAGCGAACAGCTGGCAGCGCTGAGTGCAGAGGCGCAGGCGAACCAGCCGTTTGACCCAACGGAATAGGTGCCACTCCTGAGGATGGCATCCGCCTTTATGGCCGAGGTGCAGCATGGCCCCGATTGAGTGGGTATCCCCCATCACATGCCCGCACTGCCATCACGAGTCGGTCGCGACGATGCCGACCGACTCGTGCCAGTTCTTCTATGAATGCCCGAAGTGCAAGACCCGTCTACGCCCGAATCCGGGCAATTGCTGTGTCTTTTGCTCCTTCGGCTCCCTCCCCTGCCCGTCCGTCCAACAGGACACCCGTCGTTCGCAGACGGACCAGGTATGACGAACCACTGGTGCCGGCTGGTACTGGTGCTTGTGATGTCAGCATTCGTCAGCAGGCGTCTGCGGGAGGTCTACCGGCGTACGTTGTGGGGTACAATTCCGGCAATTCGGCGGACGTACCCGGTACGCCGGGGCCATGCTGTGGCCCGCGTTCTGCAATATCGGGGCAGCCGCAGCCCGTCGGTCGGAGAATTACCACTCTCCGTTTTCGCGTGTGACATGGCAGGGGACCGGTATCTGCAAGGCAGGAGGGATCTTGAGATCCCTGCTTCCTGTAACCGGAATCGCTTGAGCAGTGCGGTTGACGCAGTGTTCGATAGCAGTTCGAGAGGCCTCCATATGGCAACCACCCGCAGTAAAGAGAATCAGCAGGAGCAGGCGATGAAGCCAGAGCAACCTGCTGCTGATCAGGCTCAGGAAGGACAGGCTGAGGTGCATTTCGATGCTGAAGCCCTGGTCGGGTTCTACCAGAAGATGGTGGAGATCCGCCTGTTTGAAGATGGGGCGTCACGCGGATTCCGGCAAGGAAAAATCGGCGGCTATCTCCATGTGTACAGCGGTCAGGAGGCGGTAGGAACCGGCTTCATCAACTACCTCGAAGATGGCGACCGCACTATCACCGCCTATCGCGATCACGCCCACGTCATCCTTCAGGGGGGCGATCCCAACGCGGTAATGGCCGAGCTCTATGGCAAGGGCACCGGCATCGTCAAGGGCAAGGGCGGATCCATGCACCTCTTCCATGTCGAGGGGGGGATGTACGGAGGGTACGGCATCGTCGGTGGCCACATCCCGCTGGGGGTCGGTATGGCCTACGGTCTTCGCTACCGCAACGAACCAGGCATTGTGCAGCTCTACCTGGGCGATGGCTCCATCCACAATGGTGCGTTCCACGAGGCAGCCAACCTGGCGGGCCTCTGGGGCCGCGAGGGGCTCTGCCCTTGCCTCTTCGTACTGGAGAATAACCAGTACGGCATGGGCACCAGTGTTGAGCGCGCCACCGCCATGACCGATCTCGGCAGGAAGTTCGAATCCTACGGGATCGAATGGGAGCAAGTCGACGGCATGGACCTGGAGGCGGTCCTTGGGGTTGCGGAGCGCGCCACGAAGTATGTGCGCGAGACCGGCAAGCCCTATGCGGTCGAGGCTCTCTCCTACCGGCTGGTGCCGCACGGCGCCGCTGACTTCCTTGAGAAATACCGCACCAAGGAAGAGGTTCGGAAGTGGCGCGAGAAGGACCCGATCACGACGCTTTATCAGCGATTGCTGGAGATGGGCGTTGAGGAATCACGCTTGGAGGAGATCCGGGCAGAGGCGAAGGAAAAGGCCGATGCGGCGGTGAAGTTCGCCGAGGAAAGCCCGGAGCCGGATCTCTCGGAGCTGACGACCGATGTGTATGCACCGGATGTCGCGGTAGCAACCGCTGGTTAGGACACTCCTGCAGATGGGGTAACGCTCGGGCAGCGACGCTCGCCTTTTTGCCCCAGTACTTGAGAAAGGGATTCGGCTGATGCCAGTCATGACCTATCGCGATGCACTTCGCAGCGCGATGGCGGAAGAGATGGAGCGCGACGAGTCGGTCGTGCTGTTGGGTGAGGATATCGGCATCTACGGCGGCACTCACCTCGTGACCAATGGGCTGATCGACCAGTTTGGGCCGAAGCGTGTGATCGACACTCCCATCGCCGAGGGTGGCTTCACCGGCGCTGCGATCGGGATGGCAATGGCGGGGTTGAGACCGGTCGTCGAGATGATGACATGGAACTTCTCGTTCCTCGCCGCCGACCAAATCATCCAGAATGCCGCGAAACTGCGGTATTTCTCTGGTGGACAGGTCAATGTGCCGCTGGTTATCCGCGGTCCAAATGGCGGTGGCGTTCAGCTTTCTGCGCAGCACACCCACTCGCTTGAGGGGTTCTACGGCCACTTCCCGGGACTCAAGGTGGTTTCCCCGGCGACCCCGGCTGACGTCAAGGGCATGATGATTCATGCGATCCGTGATCCCGACCCGGTGATCTTCCTTGAGGCGGGCGCTCTTTATGGCACCAAGGGTGAGGTAGCCGAAGGCGATGCGGAGGTCGAGTTCGGGAAGGCGCGGGTGGCTCGCGAGGGCACCGACCTTACCCTCATCAGCTACGGCCGGCAGGTCCCGATGCTCCTGAAGGTCGCTGACCAGTTGGCCGAGGACGACATCGATGCAGAGGTGATCGATATCCGTTCGATTCGTCCCTTCGATAGCGACACCATCGTCCAGTCGGTCCGCAAGACGCATCGCGCAGTCGTTGTCCAGGAGCAATGGCGCTATTTCAGCGTTGCCTCCGAAGTCGCGGCGGTCATCCAGGAACAGGCGTTCGACGATCTTGATGCACCGGTCGAGCGTGTGAGTGGTGCCGAAGTTCCGGCTCCATACGCGCGCAATCTTGAAATAGCCGCATTCCCAAGCGTGGACCAGGTGGTCAGTGCCGCCCGCCGCGTGCTCTATCTGGAGGCATAAGAGTTCATGGCCGAAGTAATCATGCCCAAAATGGGCGATGCCATGGAAGAGGGCACGCTCCTCAAGTGGCTCAAGGCTGTCGGAGACGAGGTCGCTGAGGGAGATGCGCTGGCGGAAATCGAAACCGACAAGGTCACGCTGGAGCTCGAGGCCCAGGAGGACGGCTTCCTGACGAATACCCTGGTGGAAGAAGGTGCGGTCGTACCGATCGGTGAGAGCGTCGCCATCATCGGTACGCAGGACGAGGTTGGCCAAAGTGCTCCTGCGCCGGCCGCCGCGCCTGAGGAAATGCAGGAGGCTTCGGCAGAAGCGGAGCAGGCGCCCGCTTCCCCTGCGGCGGATGGGGCAACCGAGGCAGCCGCGGGGCAGCCTGCTGAGAAGCGCGGTGAAAGCGCCCAGCAGGTAGACGGTCGCAAGCCCGGAGAGCGGGTACGTGCCTCACCGCTGGTGAAGCGGCTTGCCCAGGAGCATGGGATCGATTTGTCCCAGGTGGCAGGCACGGGTCCCGGTGGCCGGATAATTAATGCGGATATCCAGCCGTATGTTTCCGGCGAGAAGTCAGCGCCGCAAGCGGCGGTTCCGGATGCTCCTATGGAGGCTGCCGCTCCTTCTCCCTCCCCTGCCCCACTGGCAGCGGAAGGTAAGGGCGTCAAGGTCGACATGCCGAAGATTAAGCGAACGACCGGCAAGCGGATGTCCGAGTCGAAGCTTGGTATTCCGCACTATTATGTCACCTCGAATGTCGACATGGAGGCGGCCCTGGCGTTCCGCAAACAGGTAAACGTGTCGCTTGGGGAGGACGGCGGCAGGGTTTCGGTCAACGAC
>DASYWM010000222.1:0-6593 GCA_035936075.1 Thermomicrobiales bacterium | reverse complement strand
GGGTCATGGGCGAGGAGCAGGCGCGGGCCTGGCTGGAGAACATGCGTCCGATCTGCCCGCGGATGTCCCGCGTCTTCATCACCCCGGAATGGGTCGGTATCCTCGACTTCGAAACGCGATTCCCGAGCGCCATTGAACGAGCTGTGGAGCAAGCGCAGTCGCAGGCGTAGGCGAGCCGTAGAGCCTTCATTACAACAGGCGATGCATGATCCGGCCGGACCGACATATTCGCCGGGTGCTGAAGCCTGTTCGTGCTTGGGCTCCAGGTACGCTTCGGAAGGCTGTTTGCCTCGAAGTTCACCCATGCACTGGCTCTGGATCTGGTGTCGGTTCCTTATGCCGGCGCGAGGAATTTGCAAACCCGGAAACCTGACCCCTTGCGTATTCAACCGATTGGTTGAGTATAGAGGAAGTGGTGGTGCATTGGCGGAGAACCAGTTGGACAGAGTCTTCTCCGCGCTTGCGGACCCGGTGCGCCGGGATATCGTGGAGCGGCTCTCCCATGGCGAGGCAACGGTGAATGAGCTGGCGGAGCCCTTCTCCATTAGCTTGCAAGCCGTGTCGAAGCATCTGAAGGTGCTCGAAGGCGCCGGTCTGATCACCCGGAGCCGAGACGCCCAACGACGTCCCTGCCGATTGAACACCGAAGCCCTCGACCTGTCGGCCCAATGGATCGAGCGTTACCAGCGGCGCAAGGAAGAGCAGTTTGAGCGACTTGACGCCCTGTTGCGCGAGCACCCGGAAGAGGAGAAGTCATCGTGAGTGAGAAGCAGGCCATGAACGAGACGATTATCACCGCCGAACCCAATTCTCCCTATCTCACCATCACTCGGGAGTTCGATGCCCCTCGTGAACGGGTCTTTCAGGCGTTTGTCGATCCTGCGCTGGTCGTGCAGTGGCTTGGGCCCCGTGGCTACGAGATGGAGGCGGTCAAGTACGATGCCACCACAGGTGGCTCCTATCACTACATCCACACCGGCCAGGATGGTGAAGCTCACCAGTTCCGCGGGTCGTTCCATTCCGTGGACGGGCCGAATTCCATCGTGCAGACATTCGAATATCTCGGGTATCCCGGACCGGTCAACCTCGAATGGATGACCTTTGAGGATACCGGGAACGGACGGACGCGGCTGGTTCAGCATGCCGTCGCCCAAAGTGTTGAGAACCGCGATGCATTGATTCAGAGCGGTATGGAACAGGGTGTCCGGGAGGGATACGAGCGACTCGATGAGCTATTGCGCGAATCTGAAGACTAGGCAGGAAAAGCCCTTGTGGCGCATCCTCCCTGGATAAGAAAAAGGTATGCGCCAGACAGGGCCACCGATCGGTGGCCCTGTCCGTGTCCCCTAGTGGAGGCGGCTAGTAGACCCGCGTCCGGCTGCGATTCTGCGTGCGCATGAAGCGCTGGAGCATTTCATCAAATGTGTAGTCGGTATGGGAGGGTGGAGTCTCCGACCGCTGAAATCTCTTGTCCCATCGGGATCCTGCCCACGCGCCAAGCGGGACCAACGTAGTCGATACGAATGTCAGGGCCGTGGCGAAGCCAGGGCCGTAGGTGATCCCGGCCCACGCATCCTGCAGGTATGGCACCCCCCACAACCACATCACCACCATGCCCAGCGCGCCCAGGACGAAGCCGAGGACCGTCCCCACCGAGCGCCGATTCCCTTCATAGGGATTCGCCTCCACATTGGCACCCGAAGCGTGAGTCCGGAGGTAGCGAGAGAGCTCACGGCGCGCCCGCTCCTCGTCGATCTCGGCAATGGAACGCCAGTCGGCGGCGGTGGCATTTCCCCTGGCCGAGCGCTCGCGGGCGGCTTGCACGAGGTTATCAAGCAGGGATTGGATCTTTGGATTGGAGGATGCCTGCGTCATGAGGATGTGTCTTTTCTTCCGGCGGTGTACCAACCTCGTATGGCCAGCACGATCGGTATAACGAAGGAGAGCGCGAACAGCGCGATGACGACGTTGTAAGGACCCGAGTCGCGCTCCAGCAGCCCCCCGATGATAGCCAGGGCAATAATGGAGATCAGCCCAATGCCTACGCCGACCATGAAACCCTTGAAGGCGCTCCTGGCTTTGTCCCATATCGTCAGGGTCGTCCGATGGATTTCCGGAGAATCGGCCCTGGGCGGTGCCGGCAACGGTGCGGCGGCCGTCTTGCCCGCTCGCTGCCGCTCTTCATGTGCAACGGCTGGATTGATTTCCTCGAGGCGCTGCCAGTCCGCTTCTGTGTCTTCACCCTGCTGGTCTTTCCACCGGATCCAGGCTACCAGTGTCTCCACCAGCTTTGGCCTGACCCGATTTGGCTCGATTCCATATGCGCGTGTCACCTCGGCGACGGCCTGATCGTAATCATGTCGCTCCAGTTCCTCGTCACTGCGCAGCAGAATCGCCTCGACGTTTTGCGGGTCGAGTCGCAATGCGTACTGGATATGCTCCGACTTCTCCCTGGCGGCATCAGGGTCCCCGGCCTTGGCCAACTCCCGGTAGGCCACGGCGAGCTGCGTGTGGATATTCGGGTTCTCCGGTGTCAGCTGGCACGCGTCCTTGAGAGACTGGATGGCGGCGTCGGTGAGGCCAAGGTTGTAATAGGCCGCACCCAATCCATAGTGTGCGGTGACGTCGTAAGGGTCGCTCCGCAGGTCCTTTCGGTATTCGCGAATCTGGTCGTCAATAACCGCCTTGTTGAGGGCGCGGGGGTCGATACGCGGATGATCGGTCTGGAGCACAAGGATGGAGCCACAGAAGCCGCACCGGTCATCACCAGGAGAAAAGGGTGCGCCACACACCGGGCATTTAAGGGAAAGAATCGAAACCACTCAACAGACCTCACAACGTCCCTGACGACTATACCGGGGTGCATGGCCCTCCCCGGCAACCTGGGTCAAGCGGTAATCAAGTCCAGCACGTGTTCCCAGATGCGGATCATTGCCAGCGTATCCAGATGGCAGTAGGTGCGGAGGGCCTCGATGACTTCCTCGCGCTCCTGCTCCGGGACGGTATCGAAATCGTCCACCATGCACTGGGTCCAGCGCTCCGACGCAGCGCCGCCATTGCCGATCTCCAGCTCATCGTAACCAAGGTCCGGCGCGGCGACCGGCAGCACCGCCTTCAGGCTCCAGCGGCCGCCAAATTCCGGGTGCACCCACCATCCCTTGCTGACGACGTCCGCGAGGTCGACCATCCGCCGGTTGATGTGGTCGAGGAATGGCGCGTGCTCGGGGAGCAGCGCGGCCATCTCCCGGTTACGGCTCTCCTCGAACGCCTTGTTCCAGACAATCACGCTGCCGGTGTCACCCACATGGTTCCGGAGATTGAGCACCAGCTCGGGAATTGGATTCTCCCCACGCTCCGTACACATATGCTCATAGTGGGTCTTGGCACCATCTTCCTCGACGACGTGCAGGGAATACTGGAAAGGTACCTGTTGCTGCGGGGTGAAACCTTCCCACAGGGGTATCGGCTGCTGAAACGTCTCGTAATCGAGAAAGTAGAGCGGGTAGCGGAGTGTCCGAAACAGGGCTTCGATGCGATCTCTCTGGATCACCTGGCGACCGGTCCTTGAGAGCTCCACCTGGCGCTTTTGCTTCGGCGAGAGCGGCAAGTCGTCGGGCCAGTCGACCAGGTGGATGATTCCACGGTCGATCGCCGGCAGCAGCATGGATTGGTGTATCCCCGTGATGTGATAGATCGTGTCCTGTGCCGGGATATTGGGGTGGAAGTGGGCAAAGAGCTCGCAGCGGTTGGCGCGAGTCTTTCGGTCGCAGTCGCAGGCCGCCACCTGTGATCCGTCCTGCAGGCAGGCAAGAGCGGCGGCGATCCTTGCCTCCGTCCCACTTCGGGCCTTCCGCACGAATGTGGAGATATCCGTCAGCGCGAGGACGTCCTCTGGCCGCACATCACTGTTGCGCCGGTAGTGCTTGTTGACATGGAGCAATGAGCTGTGCGAGATAGGGACGCCCGCTTCCTCGAACGCCACTGTCTGGAACGCCACCTCGGGGAGATGTTTCTTGACGGCACCATTGGGTTTTGCGGGATCGGCGGCGGAGCTCTTGATCTCGATCAGGTGCCAGCCGGTCTCCTCGCGGATCAGCACATCGGCCCGCGCATGGAGGCCGCACCCGGTGATGACAGTCGCCTGGAAGATGATGTCGGCGCCGGCCGTCATCGCATCCCGGGTGCGGGCTGCATCCTCCTCAGCGTCTCCTGTGTCGATCGGGAGACCGTCCGGGAAGAGAGTCCTGGCTAATGTCTCGACCGTGTCTTCGGCGATGTGCTTGCGGCGGGAGGTCGCGTCCTCGGGAGGAGTCAGTTCCGGCTGGTGCATGACCGCCCAGGAAAAGCCAGGACATGTCAGCCAATTGAGATAATCCGATGTCGAAACCACTACCGTACCGTCGCGCACCCTGTGTCCTGTCACCTGCTTACTGCCGCGTCCCAATGCGTTCCTGGGAAAGTATAGACCGTCTGTACAACGAGGTTGGGATGCCGCGATCGCCCATCGCTCTGTCGCTGGTGATGGAGATTTCCGTCTCGAGTCGCAGCTGGGCAGTTGCGCGCTGACCAGCGATGAATTCCACCGGGAGCTCGTCGTGGTGTAGCTGTAGCAGGGGGTGGAGAAATCTCCGGAGTCTCATTCCTCGCCCTGCTGCAGAAGAAAGATGAATGCGGCTGGGGTAACGATATGGAGATTGTCGATACGACCAAGGACAAGCAGGTTCTTGTCGCCAGTGACGAGCACGTCGACATTATCGAGCAGGCTATGCACGATGATGTAATCGTCGGTGGAATCACGAGTTAGGCTCGGGATTTCTCCGAGGATTTCCGGTGTGATTCTCGTGCTGCCTCGAATGCGTTGGATGAACAGGTTGAGCTCGTTTTCGCTGACCCGCGACCGCAGGTATGGTTTTGATTCGATGGTCGCGGTGAGCTCTTGCAGGAGTGTCTCACTCAGGACTAACTCAAAATGGCCATCAAAGGCCGCCTGAATGACTCGGGCCGGGTTCCGATCAGCCCTCTGATCGAGGTAGTAGCTGACAAAGACGTTGGTATCGATGCTCACCCTCATCGCTGCTGCGGATGTCGCGACATTTCACGTTGCTTTTCGGAAGCTCTCCGGTTTATCTCACGTCCCACTTGGACAGAGAGCTCTTCGATATCCTCCTCAGTCAACTCCTGGTTCCTGTCAGTGGCTTTCTTCTCTAACGCACGGAGCCTGCGCAGCGCTTCCTCGCGATGTTCCCGCTCATCGAGCGCCTCCAGCCGCTCCAGATCGTGTACGGGAACCACCGCGACTTTGGGTTTACCGTGCGACTCCACGACAACCCGATCACCATCCTTTTCCACTGCACCCATGAGCGATCCCCATCGCTGTTTGGCCGCATTGGCTGAGATTGATTTTCGCTGCACCTTGAGCATGTGGACCTCCAAGAAAATTCATCCAATATATCAGACGAAAGCTCCCGCAAGGCGGATGCAACCGCGTATCGGTACATTGACCCTCCAGCGTGAGAGCGAACTACCCGGAGGTCGGCGACGCATCCCATCTCATACTGGAGGACGCCCGTGTCCAGCACAATAAGGAACGCCTCCGGGATGACAGTCACCTCGGAGGCGTTTCCGGTGTTGGGTTTTGCGTGAGGGTGACTAACTCACGAGCGCGGCGCGAACCTGCTTCGTCGCTTCCACCATGTTCCTGAGGGCGGCGGTTGTCTCCGGGTCCTTCCGGGTCTTCAGCCCGCAGTCCGGGTTTACCCACACCTGTCCGGCATCGAGTACGGTCAGCGTGGCCCTCAGGTTCCCGGCGATCTCCTCGACCGGGGGCACGCGGGGGCTGTGGATGTCATAGACCCCGGGACCGACTCCCTTGTCGTAGCCCTCGCGTTTGAACGTCTCAAGCAACTCCAGCCCGGAGCGAGCGTTCTCGATGGAGATGACATCCGCATCCATATCGCTGATCGCCCCGAAGATGTCGCCAAACTCTGAGTAACACATGTGCGTGTGCACCTGAGTTTCCGGGCGGGCACCCGAGGCAGTAATCCGGAAGCACTCGATTGCCCAGTCGAGATACTCCTGCCAGTCCTCGCGGCGTAGCGGGAGACCCTCGCGCAGGGCGGCCTCGTCGATCTGGATCATCCTGATCCCGGCCGCATCAAGGTCCGCGACCTCATCACGGATCGCCAATGCGATCTGCTTGCAAGTGAGCGAGCGTGGTTGGTCATCCCGCACGAAGGACCAGTTCAGGATCGTCACCGGCCCGGTCAGCATGCCCTTTACCGGCTTCTCGCTCAGCGACTGTGCGTACGTCGCCCAGTGGACTGTTATCGGCTCGGGACGCGAGACATCGCCAAAGATCACCGGCGGGCGGACATAGCGTGAGCCATAGCTCTGCACCCAGCCGTTCCGAGTAAAGGCAAAGCCCTCCAGTTGCTCGCCGAAGTACTGCACCATATCGTTCCGTTCCGGTTCGCCATGGACCAGCACATCGATACCGAGTTCTTCCTGATGCTCGATGACCGCCTTGATCTGCCCCTCGATGAAGGTCTCGTACTCCTCTTGCGAGAGATCTCCCTTCTCGAACGCGCGACGGG
>DASYWM010000221.1:0-27322 GCA_035936075.1 Thermomicrobiales bacterium | reverse complement strand
CCAACGTCGCCGGGGCGATACCCTCTGCTGTCCCCCTGTCACTGCTCTTCGCGGTTGCAGGGCTGGCTCTTATTTCTGTCCTAAGTAATGCATTGACGGAAATGGTAAAGGGGCCGCTCCGACTCGGTCCTCTCTTTGCCTTCGTGGTCGCCTCATCCGAGTTGTCTCTGGGTGGGTTTGGCTCAGCGTTTTGGGCCCTCGTGATCGGGATGGTGGTGACGCTGCTCCTCGAACACGACGAGTGGCGCTCGGTACGGTCGGCGTGATAACTAATCAGCAACTGACTGATCTGCCAAGATAGTCTTGGCTTTCTCCAGGAATCTGACGTTATTCAGGAACCCGCTCCCCGTCGCTGTCGCTGTGCCTTATGCTCGATGTCACAATGTGCAATCCCATTACGGTAAGGCGGCTCGGCGCCTGCTGCAGAATAGGCCCACTTGGTCCACCGAGGCGATGCAAATGGCTTGGTCATCAGCCTCCGATCTCCTTCTTTCCGGTGGGAGATCTCTCCAGAGGTGGATGCCGGGCTAACCGCGATGGCGTTGATCGGAAGGAACACACATCAGCCGAGGAGGTAGCGAGATGGATAGGACGCCGGGCACCCAGGGGACCGAGATGGACCTGCTTATCCGCCCGTTGCGAACGGACGAGCTTGCTGCGGCCGATGTGGTCCGACGACTCGCTTTTGGTACCTTCATGGGTCTGCCAGATCCACTGAGCTTCCGGGGGGACGCGAACCCCGTCCGGACCCGGTACCTGGCCGATCCGGCCGGCGGCTTCGCGGCCGAGATGTGCGGTGACCTGGTCGGCACGAACTTCGTGGTCGACTGGGGCAGCGTCGGGTTCTTCGGCCCGGTTTCCGTCCGCCCGGACCTCTGGGACCGCGGCATCGCCCGGCGCTTGGTCTCGGCGGTCCTCGACGAATTCGCCCGTCGGGGGACACGCCACATCGGGCTGTTCACGTTTGGTCACAGCCCAAAGCACGTTGCACTCTACCAGAGGTTCGGCTTCTGGCCGCGCTTCCCCACTGCCATTATGAGAAAACCGGTGGGGTCGGCGAGCACCCAAACCGAATGGTCCGCCTTCTCGGAACTGCCGGCCGGTCGGCAGCCGGCGTGTCTGGAGGAATGCCGCAAGCTGGCCGACGCTGTATACCCTGGACTCGATCTGAGCCGAGACATGGTCGCAACCGCCCGGCATGGCTTCGGTGACACTGTGCTGCTGCTGGACGGGGGCACCCTCGTTGGCTTCGCTGTTTGTCACTGCGGACCGGAAACCGAGGCCGGTAGTGGCATCTGCTACGTCAAGTTTGGGGCAGTGCGGCCCGGGTCGGCCGCTGCGTCCACGTTCGACCGACTGCTGACAGCCTGCGAAGCGCTGGCCGTGGCGCAGGGCCTGGCCCGGCTGGAGGCCGGGGTCAACACTGCCCGACGTGAGGCCTACCGCCGCATGCTTGAGAGTGGGTTCCGCACCAACGTGCTTGGCCTGGCGATGGACCGGCCGGACAAGCCCGGTTATGACCGGCCCGACGTATATGTCATCGACGATTGGCGGTAACGGCCGCCAGTGCCACCTGTCAGAGGACGGGTTGACACACGACTGAAGGCAGGGGCGAACCGGGCCGATGAGAGCCGACGTAAGGGCCAACCTGCTCAACTACCTCGTGGAGCAGGCCACCACCGTCGAGCCGGAAGAGCACCCGGAGTTTTGCGGAAGAAGGAATGCAGGGTGATGTCGCTCACATGGCGCAGGTTTGTAGATCCCGATGATACTGTCGCCCTGATCACGCTCATGCAACGGATGACACCGTGGAACGAGCAGGGTGTTGGCTGGCTGCATCCCGGAGATGTCGTCTGGCGGCTCTACCAGAATCTGTCGACCAAGCCCGAAGACGAGGTGCGGATTGTGGCCAACACATCAGGTACCCCGGTGGCGTTGGTCGAGATGATTACACCGGCCACCTACTGCATTCACATGCCGGCAGAGGCCGATAATCCAGAGGACGTTATCCGGTTCGCGACAGCGCAGGCCGAGCAGGAGCTGCGTGCCGGGTTCGTGCGCTAGGAAGCTCCAGCTCATTTCGAGACTGAGGTACTGTCCGTGCAGCCCTACGCGGCGGAGGTCCTCCGGTCGCTCGGGTATGAGGGCACTGGCGAGACGCACTATCGCCTCAACGCGCAGGCCCTGACCGGCGATCTATCGACGCCGATCCTTCCTGATGGTGTCAGCGTCCGGTCCATGCGGGATGACACCGGCGATTTTGCTGCACGTGTCGAGGTCCATCGCTCGGTCTGGGCGCCATCGAAACTCACCCTTGAGGGGTACGAGCGCTTGCGGACGAAGCCGCTCTATCGCGGCGATCTCGACCTCGTTGTCGAGACCGCGGAGGGCGATCTCGCCGCGTACTGCATTGTCTGGTGGGATCCGGTCACCAAAGCCGGGGAGTTCGAGCCGGTGGGCACAGTGGACTGCTTTCGGGGACGCGGCTTCGGCAAGGCTGTCCTAATCGAGGGGCTTCGCCGGTTGCGTGATCTGGGAGCCGGGTACGCCACCGTTATCTCCGGCATGGGGCCGGAGAGTGAACCCGCACGCCGGCTCTATGCCTCGGCCGGGTTCGAGCCGGTGTTTACGTTCGACCAGTGGAAGAAGCCTGTTTGAAGATGACTTCCCTTCCGGCTATCGGGGTCATCCTGAGGCATCGAAGGTAGACTCCCTCCACCCATGTGTCAGGAACCGACCTCACCGAGCAGCGTGACGTCGCAGGTGATCTCGCCAGCGGATGTTGGGGTGAGGCGAATGAAGTTGCCTTCGCGGCCTTCAATCCACTCGGCCTCCAGCCGCTTGCCCGACTCGACGTCAGTGCAGGCGAAGCGCGGCTCCGTCCCGGTCTGCAACATCAGGTCGATGGAGTCACCCTTGAGCCCCGCGCGGTCAAAGCTGACCCAGCCCTCATCGTTGGTCGCCAGCCACGGGTATCCCTTGGCGGTGGCTTCCCCTGCGGACGCCTGCACGAGCGCCCCGGCCGGCTGTC
Source organism: Thermomicrobiales bacterium (assembly GCA_035936075.1). GTDB lineage: Bacteria > Chloroflexota > Chloroflexia > Thermomicrobiales > UBA6265 > UBA6265. The sequence goes on along the minus strand of DASYWM010000221.1, from coordinate 24,291 downwards.
GCTCGCACCCGGCAGCATTCGAGCCATCCTTGCAGGTGGCGACATTCACGGCAAGTGTCTGTCGCTCGGCATTGGGTGCTGGCGTGGTCTCCCCGACGGGCAGCAGCACGACGCCGTAGCCCGCGAACTCGGTGTAGTTCACCGCGGTACCGATGGGCTGCTCCGGGGCGTAGCCCGGCTCGACAGTTGCCATATGTATCGCCACATCCAGTTCCACCTCCGGCCCCACTGGCGTTTCCACCGTGCATTCACCCTCGGCGTCCATGTCACACCGGGCGAACCAGCCCATCTCCTGATTCGAGAAGGTAAGGGCGACGCCTGCTCCGGGCCGGCAATCGAACTCGTTCCGGAGGGTGTCCGGTGAGATTGCGCGGCCGCCGCCCGGGTTGACCGGGCCGGGGTCTTCCTCGCAGTAGAGGACTTGCACCGGCATCTCGCTCATTGGCACGCCGTCACCCTGTGCCTGGGCCAGGCCCACAAGCGCGGATGCAAGTCCCAACAGGAAGGTCAGCAGCATCGCCGCCCTCAGCATTGCATTGCCCATCCTCTCGTCCCTCATGTGTCCGTACAACAGCACTTGCTTAACTATATACGGCAATGGCACAAGCCGGAACGGCTTCGCCCGGCACCCCGGGAAGTCCAAATGATGACGATAAGTGGGGAAGACGGAGGAAGTGGCCGAAAACCACAGAACTATGTGGAACCAAATATTCACACATGTCGTTTTATCCGTAGGATGGTAATGGGACCTGGAATCCTGACATATGGCGCAACGTTCCCGGCGCGTCCGCAAAGCAATTTGCTTGCTCGGGAGGCCAGTCTCCCACGAGGCCATCTAGATGTCGTACCGGTCAGTACCTCGCGGGCGAAGGGTTCGTTTTTCGCGACTGGTGCTTCCGGATAGGTACCGATCGATCCATGTGGATCGTGACAGGAGCAAGGGATGTCAGTTTTCGATGAGTCGATGTCACGTCGAGCGTTCGGCAAGGCGACCGTAGCGGCGGCAGCGGGTGTTGCCCTGGCGGCGCCGAGCCTGAAGGCAGCGCTCGCGCAGGATTCCGCGACCCCTGCGGCAGCCGATGAGGGCATGGGTCCTCCCCCGCTGCCGGAGGGTGCGACCGTGGTGGCGGAAGGCCTCTTCAATCCGCGGTTCCTCGCCTTTGGTGACGATGGCACACTCTACATCACCGAGAATGGTGTCGGTGGCGACGAGGTCCTCCCGGGGCCGGGTGGCACGAACGAGGGAGAGGGAGAGGCGACCGTTGTCGCAACGCCCATGGGTACGCCGGTCGAGGCACCGCCTCAGCCGCCGTCCACCCGAGGCTACACCGGGCAGATCACCGCAGTCGCGCCCGATGGCACCCAGTCGGTCATCGCAAGCGGCCTCGCCTCCTACAGTGATGGCGCCGGCCCGGTCGGTATCGCCCTTGGGGCCAAGGCGGTCTACTTCAGCATCGGCGGCATCGCCGTTGGTGCCGGTATGCCGCCGCTGCAGGAAGAGAACACCGTCAACGTTCTTGACCTTGCCTCGGGCGAGGTTTCCGTCATCGCCGAACTCGGTCCCTACGAAGAAGCCAACAACCCGGACGGCACAGACGTCAATCCGAACCTTTACGAGCTGGCGGTCAATCCGGATGGTGCATTGCTGGTGACGGATGCCGGTGGCAACGCCGTTTACTCGGTCAATTCAGAAACCGGTGAGTTCGCGCTTCTCGCAGTCGTTCCGGACCTGACGGAGCTGACCGGTGCGGAGCCGGAGACGGATGCTGGCCCACGCCAGCCCGTGCCGACGGGTATCGCGGTCGCCGACGACGGTACAACCTACGTCGGGCTGCTGAACGAGTTTTGGCCGGAAGGATCACCCGCCGTTCTCACATTGGAAGAGGATGGCACCTTCGCCCCGGTCGGTGGGCCGCTCTCGTTCAACGTCGGTATCACGGTGGGCCCGGATGGCATGATCTACGCCAGCGAGCTCTTCACCCTGGTTGAAGGCTCCGAGGAGCCGGGACCTGGACGCGTCGTGCGCATGTCGACCGACGGCGAGATCGAGGTTGTGCTGGAGGGCGTGATGATGCCGCATGGTATCGCCTTCGACGCCGACGGCAATCTCTATGTCGCCATCAACAGCCTGATCTCCGGCCCGGGCATGCCTGCCGGCCAGGTTATCCGCATCGACGGTGTCGCCGCTGCCTAGAGAGAGACAGCGCGACAAGGAGAAGACGAAGACCAGAGGCCTGGGAACATGGTTCCCGGGCCTCTGTGTGTTCCCAAAGCGGTCTCTTGCAGGTGCCGGACCTCATCTTGCGGGAGCGTGTTGACACTATTGCCCGTAGCCGGAAGTCGTTTGGCTGCCGCAGGCACCGCCGATGGAGAGATCAATGACGACACGTGACCAGAACATGAAGTTCGAGGGCAAGCCGCGCCTGATGGTGGTTATCGCCAGTATTCGCGAGGGGCGAGTTGGCAAGGCCGTGGGGGAGTGGTTCACCGGCTTCGCAACGGAGCACGGATCGTTCGACATCACCGTTGCCGACCTCAAGGAGATCGACCTCCCCCCGATGACCGAGCCCAATCACCCGCGCCTGAAACAGTACACGCAGGAGAAGACGAAGGAGTGGAGCGCGATGGTGGATGCCGCCGACGCGTTTGTCTTCGTGATGCCCGAGTACAACTATTTCGCGACCGCACCGTTGATCAGCGCGATTGATTACCTGGTGCAGGAGTGGGCGCACAAGCCGGTCGGGCTCGTCTCCTACGGGGGTGTCTCCGGTGGCCTGCGGGCGGCACAGTCGATCAAGCCGCTGATCACCTCGATGAACATGATGCCGCTCAAGGATGGCGTCGCCATCCAGTCTGTGTCGAGCCAAATCAATGGCGAGACGGGCAAGTTCGTGCCGACCGACTCGCATGAGTCGTCCGCCACCACCATGCTCAATGCGCTGGTGCAGTGGGAGAAGGCCATGCACCAGTTCCGCGTACCCTCCACGGTGGCAGCGCAGGTGTGATTTTCCGTCAGCTATACCACCCGACTCTGGTCGTTAGCCGTGATGCAGGTGGCCAGTGCTACGCGCCGAATCCGTCTCCGGCAGCGCCGCAAATCGGTCCCCGTGCGTATGTCGTCTGATGCTCCACTCCCACGCACGAAGCGGCGGGAAGGCCGCGCGCCTGCCCCTCGCAACAGGGCTGGCTACGGTGGTATCCGGTAACGACTGCTGCAGCTGCTTTTCCTTGACGATCCCCTTGTAGGGCTTGAGATCGGCCTTCACGCTGAGGATCACGCCCGTCGTCGTATCTCGCTTGGCGTAATGCCCGTTCGGCAGTTGGAACTGCGTCCGTCCCCGGACCGCACCGATGCGGCCGCCACCCTTCCGATTCTTTGCCATCCCAATGCTGTCCTTCCAGGCCCCGCACATTATTGATATATGCACCAATACTTACTTTACGTAGGTAGATAAATTGTACGAGAACTGGCGAACATAATCAAGGTAAATAGGGTGGATAGTCTCACGGTCCCTGATGCCCGGAGGCCCCGTGCGAGCGTGCTCGTCGATGTCGTGTGGGGGTGTCTGCCTGGCCGGCTCTCCTTGCTGTACCATCCTCTCCACAAGGGGCACACAACGAATCTGGCCTTTCCAGGGGACACGCTATGAACCCATCAACGTCGCTCAGCGGAACGGTGGCCTTCCTCTTTACCGACATCGAGGGGTCGACCAGGCGCTGGCAGACCCATCGGGATGAGATGGGCGAGACCGTAGCCTGTCACGATGCCCTGCTGCGCCGAGAGATCGAGGTCCGCCAGGGCTACGTCTTCAAGACGGTGGGCGATGCCTTTTGCGCGACGTTCGCCACGGCACCCCTTGCCCTGGCCGCGGCTATCGCTATCCAGCATGGCCTGGCCTCGACAGATTGGGATGATACGGGACTGATCCGGGTGCGGATGGCCATCCATGTAGGGGCTGCCGAGGAGCGGGAGGGGGACTATTTCGGTCCTGCGGTCAACCGGGTGGCTCGCCTGCTCTCCGCCGGGTACGGAGGCCAGCTCCTGCTCTCCCTCCCTGCCGCAGAATTGGTCCGGGACAGCCTTCCCGATGAGGTTGGGCTGCGGGACATGGGGGAGCACCGTCTCAAGGACCTGGCCCGCCCGGAACGAATCTTCCAGATCGTCAGCCCGGACCTCCCGGCCGACTTTCCGCCACTGAAGACGGTCAACAATCGTCCCAACAACTTGCCACAACAGCTGACCCCGTTCGTTGGGCGTGCCGGGGATGTGGCCGAGGTCGTGACACGGCTCGGAGACCAACATGTGCGACTGCTGACCCTGACCGGGCCAGACGGGACGGGCAAGACGCGCCTCTCACTTCAGGTCACCCTCGCGTCGGTTGGAACGATCACATGCGGCAGGTCTGGCGCAGAGGCGAACATCGCGCCTGCCCCTGCGACGTTGATGCAGCGTTCGACGTGTCGGGGATAGCCTCGTGCCCTCGCGTAGTCCCTCCACTGGCCCCGATCTTGCCATCGTGGCTGCATCCCCGGACTGGATTATCCGGCTCAGGTCTTAGCGTCGATGCAAAACCCGATAGTTCGCGGATGACCTGGCCCGCTGGAGGAGCTGATCATGGCACGTCGACGGACCCCATTCGCACCGATTCTCGCCCTGCTGTCGTTGCTCGCCGTCATCCTCGCCACGTTGATCAGCCCTGTACCGTCCTCTGCCCAGACGGACCAGCAGCCATTTGCGACGCTGAACATCACGTTCAAGGGCTGCCCACCAGGCGGCGATACGAGCGGGCCTCCCGCCGGGTGCGTTGAGACGGTCGATGCGCCGGAGAGCGCGATGGTGACCGCCGCGCCCGACTGGGTGCAGCCTGTCCGCGAGGCCCAGCGCAACGCGGATGGCTCCTACACGATCCCCTACGTCTCCTCGGGAGCCCCCGGTGCGGAGAGCCTGGGGCTGGTGAACTTCTTCCCGCAGGACTTCAACTACTACACCTTTGACGGGGTGGATATCTTGACCCGTTGGTATGGTGGTGTGGATCTGGTCCAGGGCGAAACACGCGAGGTCACTGTCTATTACTGGAACGGGCCGGGTGGTCTTATCGTGCCCGCCGAAAATGCGCTTGTGGTCAATGTCTCGACATGCGGCGACGGTATCGATCCCAATGTGGACCCGTCCGGCTGCGTTCCGGCTACCGGCGATATGCCAGGGGTCTACGTCGGGACCGCGCCCCTGCGAGATATCCATATGGAGGACTACCTCATCCGTGAGGGTGGCACGTTTACCTATTCAGGGCTGCCGGCCTACACGCAGGCACAGGTTGTCGTGGACGGGCCATTGGCCGGATATGCGGAGGTGCTCGTGACCGGCCAGGCGGAGGTGATCGAGGATGACTCGGCGACGGCGTTCCTGCTCCGGAACGAGCGACGAGTCATCGATGTCTACCTCTACGCACCCGATGATGCCGGGAGGTCATTCACGCTTACCAGGGAGACACCCGAGCCGGGAACCGGCACGCTTCGCCTGCTGTTGTTGTCCTGCCCGCCTGGCGTCATTCCCCATGACGATCCCGCACGATGCACCGAGGCGATCACGGACGACGGATCGGCGACAGTGACATTTCCGGAGAGTGGTGAGGCCGTGCCCCTGACCGGGTTCGAGCAGGACGAAAGCGGTGCTTACCTCATCACGGGCGTCCAGAGTTCGGTCACCATCGGCGGCATCACCCCTCGCGATCGGGAGCGAATCGCCAGTGATGCCGACGAGATCAGTGGCCAGGAGATCGTTTACAACGTCGAGCCCGGCGAGACGAGGGACGGTCGTCTCTACTACTTCGACGAGACCTAGCCGTAGGGACGGCAGCACCCCGATGGGTGTAGATGTTTGCGACGTCCTGTAGTTAAGTGCTTCGCACGGGGATTCTTCGCATCCGCTCAGAATGACGAACAGTGGATGAGCAAGGATGCAGAACGAGAGGTACGGGCTCCATTGGATGGGACCATCACGTGGCACATCACTCAACCTTCATCCTGACCGAAGGAATGGGCTGCATCCGCTCAATTGTTACGCAATCGCCTATTGAGGATCCCCCCGGCGAAGCCGATGCCCGCAGGGCATGCAGGAGGGCAGGGTGGGTGATGGTAACCGCCCGAAATTACGGGCGAAGAAGATTGCGCTGATTAAAGGGCTGAACCCGCGCTGGAAAGACTTGGCTTGGGATTGGTTCGACGAGACGGATCTCGCGGAGGATCATCGTCGGCATGAAATGGAACGTGCGTCGCACAAGTCTGGAAGTGCTTCGCACGGGGATTCTTCGCATCCGCTCAGAATGACGAGGGGGTGGCGGTAGAGGAGCGCTGCGAAAGCTACCACCGATGCTTACCCCGACCGCAGGGAAGAGCCTGTCCAGACCCTGAGCCGTGCCGAAGGGGTGAGAATTCCCGGCGAAGCCGATGCCGAGTGGCGTAACAGGCATATTCCTCAAGTGAAGTGGGATCTGGCAGTGCAACCTGGGCGGACAGCGATGGCGGTTCAGCGTATCAATGTTGCGCCATCAGGCCATCGCGGTACGATAGCTTCCGGGTATGAGCGCGAGAGCGCGTGCAGGGACACCGCCGGAATGCCTCGGACGACGACAAGACAGGCGCCGCACAGGGCATCGGCACGGTTTATCCTGCCGGTGCTCGTTTTTGTGACGCTCGTGATGTCGATGGTCGCGACCCTCGGCACGCCAATGGTGCCGACGATCGCCCGGCAGATGGGTGTCTCGCTGGAGGCGGCCCAATGGCTGCTTACGGTCACGCTCCTCGTCGGCGCGGTGGTGACGCCGATCACGGGTCGCCTGGCGGATGGGCCGCATCGCAAGCGGGTTGTCCTTGGAGCGCTCTTGGCTGTCTGCGTTGGCGCCTCGATCTCCGCCCTGATCCCGTTCTTCGCTCCCTTTATCTTCGGGCGGGCCCTGCAGGGGTTTGGCCTCGCCCTGGTGCCGATGACGATCGCCGTCGCGCGGGATACGCTGCCCCGCGAGCAGGCGCGTAACGGCGTCGCCCTCCTCTCGGTCACCACCGCTGTCGGCACCGGGCTGGGCTATCCGCTGACAGGGCTGCTCGGCGAGCGATTCAGCTACCAGGTTGCGTTCGGCTTCGCGGCGGTCATCAGTCTCGTCGGGGTGGGGCTCGTCTGGCGGGTGCTACCCGTACACGCTCCGCAGGAGAGCCACCGGTTGGATCTGATGGGCGCGGTGCTGCTCTCGCTGGCACTGGTCTGCCTGCTGCTGGTGATCAGTCAGGGCGGCGGTTGGGGATGGAGCTCGTGGCGGATTATTGCGCTAGCAACCGGCTCGGTGGTTTGCGGCACCCTCTGGGTGGTGCAGGAGTTACGGGTAGCGCATCCGCTGGTGGAGTTGCGGCTCTCGCTGAATCCCCTGGTGATGAGCGCGAATGTCACCGCCCTGCTGATGGGGATGGGCCTTTTCGCCGTCTCCTCGCTGGTGAGTCGCTTCGTGCAGGCGCCGGAAGGGGCGGGCTACGGCTTCGGTGCCGGGCTGCTGGTGGCGGGGATGATGCTGATGCCGCTGTCGGCCGGGAGCCTGGCCTCGACCTGGTTCTCCCGCTGGCTGAATGACCGCCTCGGACCCTTCCTGGTGCTGCCCATCGGGTCATCGATCGTCGCTGTGTCGGGGATGCTGCTGGCCTTTGCGCGGAGCGAGGTGTGGGAGATCCTGCTTGCGGTGGCGCTGCTCGGGCTCGGGATCAGCACGACCTTCGCGGCGATACCGGCCCTCATCATTCGCGCGGTGCCGCCGCATGAGACGGGGAGCGCGACGGGGCTCAACTCGGTGCTGCGCTCTGTCGGTGGGGCGATCGGCAGTGCGGCAAGCATCGCGTTGCTCAGCAGCTACACTCCCGCGGGAGGGCGGCTCCCCACCGACTATGGCTATACGGTTGCTTTCCTCGCTGGTGCGGTTGCCTGCCTGGGGAGTGCCCTCGCGAGCTTTCTGCTCACCCCCCGGGATCTGGAGTGAGGACGCCGGAGGAGTCAGGATGAGGGGGATGCTTCTGGGAACACCTGGTTGCCTGCACCGCTTCGCGCAGGATTCTCATGGCCGGGCCCTCAGGGCGAAAAAGGCTCGCTCCGCTTCTCACCTTGCAGGCTCGGCCGGGCGCCAGCGAGCCCTTGCTGCGCTCTGAATGAAGGCGAGCAGGGAGCAAGCGTGGCTGAGCCACATCCGGCGGCTCGATGCGGCGCTAGGCCGTACGCATCCGCGGCTTGATGATACGGTTCCAGATCCACCAGGCGGCGGCGATGAGTGCCACGATAATCACGAGATACTGCAGGATGCCGACGTACTGCTCGACTTCCTCCCAGTTATCGCCCAAGATCCAGCCGGCACCGATGAGGACGCTGTTCCAGACCAGACTGCCCAACGCCGTATAGAGGATGAACCTCGCGATCGGCATCTTGCGCAGACCCGCTGGAATCGAGATCAGGCTGCGGACGATCGGGACGACCCGGCACAGCATCACCGCGAGGCCCCCGTGACGGTCGAACCAGCCATTGGCCTTGTCGACATCCGACTCCTTGAAGCCGAGCCATTTACCCCAGCGCCGGATGATCGAGCGCACCCTCCGTTCACCAAACCAGTACCCGACACCGTACAGGATGAGGGCGCCGGCGACTGATCCAACCGTGGCGGCGAAGACGGCAAGGAAGAAATTCATGCGCCCGTCACCGGTCAGGAACCCCGCCATGGGCAGGATGACTTCCGACGGAATTGGCGGGAAGACGTTCTCGAGCGCAACCAGGAAGGCAAGTCCCCAGTAGCCCAGCGCTTCGATCACATCTGTCGCCCAGCTTGCGAAATCCCCGAGCAGGCTGCTCATCGAGTTGGTTCTCCTGTAAGGTTCGGTCCAGGCGCGCGGCCTGAAAGAGCGGGCGTCACAGAACATGACGCCGCTCGTGCGTTCAATCGAGCGTCTTGTGTGGCCGGATCAAGCCGGAGCAAACGCGGTCCGTATGCAGAGCACTGGAACTGCGATGGCGGGTCTATCTGACGCAGGGAAGCCCAATTGCGGGACATCCGGGTGGCCGCGCTAATGGTACTCCGCTTTCGTGCGAGGAGTGGATGGCACGGGCGAAGGGCCGGCATCCTGGTGATGTCCGGGAGACGAGCGCGGCCCCATCAGGTGCTGGTCGCCATTGTTCCTGGAATCGTTGGGGTGACCCTACCGCCCCATTCCCCTGTATCAGGGCAAAAGCAGTCTCCTCTTGCTCTACAGCGCATGTCGTCCATCCCCGGTCCCTGGACCATTGTTGCCCCTGTAAAACCTTGACTTGTAGTTGAGGTTACCAGACACTGACTGTGTATGCACATTCGCTGATGCAGGCTGTTCGAGGCGAGGGGCGTCTGATACCCGGAAAGTTGATACACAGATGTTCCTGGCACTCCGTGAAATCCGACACTCGAAGCTTCGGTTTGGCCTGATCACCGGCGTCATCGTCATGGTCTCCAGCCTGGTCTTTATTCTCTCCGGTCTGGCAAATGGGCTTGCGACGGGTCAGTCCGCAGCGCTCGACGGACTGCCAATCGACGCGATGGTGATCAGCTCCGGCAGTGATTACCAGCTTGACCGCTCAAGCCTGTCGTCGGGGACGGTTGAAACGATTCGTGACCAACCGGATGTCACGGACGCCTCTCCCTTCGGCGCGACGGCGGCGAACGTGAAGCTTGAGGGAACGGACAGCGTGCTGGGTGTCTCCCTGATCGGTGTCGAGCCCGGGAGCTTTGCCGCACCGGACCCGGACGAAGGGGAGCCGGCTGGCACGGGCGATAACGGCGTGGTCATCGACGAGACACTCGCCAGCGAGGGGGTTGCCATCGGCGACACCCTTGTGACTGATCCGGACGGCACCAGGCTCACCGTGGTTGGGACGGTTGACGGTCGATCATACCGCCTGGCCCCGACGCTCTTCATGCCGATCGGTCTCTGGCAGGAGACGCAGACCCAGGCAGATGGCGGCGATGCATCCGGGATCAACGCGGTGCTGGTGCAGGGCGAGCCGGAGGCACTCGCAGGCACGATCGTCGCCGGCAAGTCGGAGATCATCGAGAATCTCCCGGGATACACCGAGCAAGCGCTGACGCTGCTCCTGATCCAGGTCTTCCTGGTCGTCATCGCGGCCGGTATCGTCGCCTCGTTCTTCTTCATCATCACCTTGCAAAAGATGCCCGAACTTGGGGTAATGAAGGCGATCGGTACGAAAACCGGATACCTTGCCCGCAGCCTGATCGTCCAGGTCGCCCTGCTGGGCCTGGTCGGCGTGATCCTCGGGACGGCAATCGCCTGGGGTGTCTCGCTGCTGATCGGGAGCGCGGTGCCCTTCGATCTGTCGATGAGGCAGTTCGTCGTCTTTGGCGCCATCCTGCTGGTTGTTGCCTTGCTCGGAACCCTTCTCTCATTGCTCCGTGTAGCACGGGTTGATTCGCTTGATGCGATCAGCAAGGCCGGCTAGCGGAACACAGGCAGCACACAGGAGCGGCATCCATGGTCACCAGCGTCCTCGCGCTCAACGACATCAGCAAGCAGTTCGGCTCCGGCGAAGCCCGGGTGGACGCGCTCATGCACATCACCATGCGGGTGGATCCGGGAGAGCTCGTGGCGCTGATCGGGCCCTCGGGCTCGGGCAAGTCGACGCTGCTCTCGATCGCCGGGGCTCTCCTTACCGCAACATCGGGCCAGCTGCTGCTCGACGGGGAGGACATCGCCAGCATGAGCCCGGCGCAGCGCACGCGGATCCGTCTTGAGCGCATCGGATTCATCTTCCAGGGGTCCAACCTGGTCTCCTACCTGACAGGGCGCGAGCAGTTGATGTTCATGGCCAAGCTGATCAAGCTGCCCTCGTCCGAGGCCAACGAGCGGGTCGGGCGGCTGCTCGATGCGCTCGGTATGACGAAACGCGCCGGCAACTATCCGGAAGAGATGTCTGGTGGCGAGCGCCAGCGGATCGCCATCGCCCGGGCATTGATGAACGATCCGCGCATCATCCTCGCAGACGAGCCAACGGCAAGCCTCGACTCCGCTCGCGGGCGGCAGGTCGTGGAGATGCTGGCCGACGAGGTCCACGCGAGCGACCGGGCCGGCATTCTCGTCACCCACGATGAGCGGCTGATCGATCTCTGCGATCGGGTCATCCGCATCGAGGACGGCGAAATCACGACGGACGCTCCCGCGAGTTCCGCTGCCGCCGACGGGAAGCACGAGCAGGAGTCACCGGCACTCCTGGGCAAGATACTCCGCCGCTGATCCTGCTCCACGTCCACGTTGATAGTCTCAACTCATGGGGCGCCCGGCATGAGGCATTCCTTGAACCGATGCGTCGGTGGTCGAGTGGGTCATGGGAGCGTGTCTGCGACGGCCCCCGTCAGGTGTCGACGTAGGCTGCGAGGTGCTCGCCGGTGAGGGTGGAGCGGACGGCGACGAGGTCGGCGGGTGTGCCCTCGAAGACGATCCGGCCGCCGTCGTGGCCGGCGCCGGGGCCGAGGTCGATGATCCAGTCGGCGTGGGCCATCACGGCCTGGTGGTGCTCGATGATGATGACCGACTTGCCGGAGCCAACCAGCCGGTCGAGCAAGCCGAGAAGCTGCTCGACATCGGCGAGGTGGAGGCCGGTGGTTGGCTCGTCGAGCACGTAGATTCCGCCCTTCTCGCCCATGTGGGTGGCGAGCTTGAGCCGCTGTCGCTCGCCGCCGGACAGCGTGGTAAGCGGCTGGCCCAGGGAGAGATAGCCGAGCCCGACATCGGCCATGCGCCCCAGGATCTTGTGCGCAGCCGGCGTCTTGGCCGGGCCGGACCCGAAGAACTCCGTCGCCTCGGTCACTGACATCGCAAGAACCTCGCTGATGTCCTTGCCGCCGAGCAGGTAGGTGAGCACCTCGGCCTGGAACCGCTTGCCGCCGCACTCCTCGCACACCGTCGCGACGCCGGCCATCATCGCCAGGTCGGTGTAGATGACGCCGGCGCCGTTGCAGGTAGGGCAGGCGCCCTCGGAGTTGGCACTGAAGAGGGCCGGCTTGACGCCGTTCTCCTTCGCGAATGCCTTGCGGATCGGCTCCAGGAGCCCGGTGTACGTTGCCGGGTTGCTCCGTCGTGAGCCCTTGATAGGGGTCTGATCAACCGCCACGACCCCGTCCTGGCCCGACACCGAGCCGTGGATCAGCGAACTCTTGCCCGAGCCCGCCACGCCGGTAATCACACAAAGCACCCCAAGCGGGATGTCGACATCGACGTCCCGGAGGTTGTGGGTGCTGGCGCCGCGCACTTCCAGCACTCCTGACAGCGTCCGCACCGACGGCTTCAAGGAAGCGCGGTCATCGAAGTGGCTCCCGGTGACGGTGCCGCTGGTCCGCAGCCCGTCGACGGTGCCCTCGAACACCACCTCGCCACCGGACGTCCCGGCGCCGGGTCCGAGGTCGACGACGTGGTCGGCGATCGCGATCGTCTCCGGCTTGTGCTCGACAACGAGGACCGTGTTGCCCTTGTCCCGCAGTTGCAGCAGCAGGTCGTTCATCCGCTGGATGTCATGAGGGTGCAGGCCGATGGTGGGCTCGTCGAAGACGTAGGTGACGTCGGTGAGCGCGGAGCCGAGGTGCCGGATCAGTTTCGTGCGCTGCGCCTCGCCGCCGGACAGGGTGCCCGAGGACCGGTCAAGGGAGAGGTAGGCCAGCCCGATCTCCACGAACGAGTCCAGGGTGTGCTCCAGCGTGGTCAGCAGCGGTGCCACCGACGGCTCGTCAAGACCGCGGACCCATTTGGCCAGGTCACTGATCTGCATCGCGCAGGCGTCGGCAATGTTGATCCCCTTGATCCTGGAGGACCTGGCCGCCTCGCTCAGCCGGGTGCCACCGCATTCGGGGCAGGTGGCGAAGGTGATCGCCCGGTCCACGAACGCCCGGATGTGCGGCTGCATCGCCTCCCTGTCCTTGGAGAGCATCGACTTCTGGATCCTGGGGATCAGCCCCTCGTAGGTGAGGTTGATGCCGTCGACCTTGATCTTGGTCGGCTCCTTGTAGAGCAAGTCGTGGAGCTCGCGCTTCGTGTACTTGCGGATCGGCTTGTCCGGGTCGAAGAAGCCGCAGCCCCTGAAGATGCGGCCGTACCAGCCGTCCATGCTGTAGCCGGGAGCCGTGAGCGCACCCTCGTCGAGCGACTTGCTGTCGTCGTACAGCTGCGTCAGGTCGATGTCGGACACGCTGCCCATGCCCTCACAGCGCGGGCACATACCGCCGTGGTAGACGGCGTCGCTCACCACGATCCGCTCCCCCTTGCCCTTGTCGACGGTCATCGACCCGCTCGCTCTCCGGGCCGGGACGTTGAACGAGTAGGCAATCGGCGGCCCGATGTGGGGCTGCCCGAGCCGGCTGAACAGGATCCGCAGCATCGCGTTGGCATCGGTGACCGTGCCGACTGTGGAGCGGGGATTGGCTCCCAACCGCTCCTGGTCGACGATGATCGCGGTCGTCAACCCATCTAGCACGTCGACCTCGGGTCGCGGCAGCGTCGGCATGAAACCCTGCACGAAAGCGCTGTACGTCTCGTTGATCATCCGCTGCGACTCCGCGGCGATCGTGCTGAACACCAGCGAGCTCTTGCCCGATCCGGAGACGCCGGTGAACACCGTCAGCCGTCGCTTCGGGATCTCGACACTGACATCCTTGAGGTTGTTCTCTCGCGCGCCCTGCACGCGGATCATGTCGTGGCTGTCGGCAGGGTGCAGCGCAGGCGCCTGCGTGTCCGTTCTCGTGGCCATGCTCATCGTGTCTCTTCCTATCGAAATAAATTCGGTGCGAACGCTGATTTGAGAAAGAACGCCTGCTGCCATATCGAGTTGTTAACGATACTTCGCTTTGGCCTCCTTCTCCTCCTTCCCGGCGGGTGTAGAGTCGGGGTGTCTGACAGCGATGTCGGATCTATGAACCTGACACCCCTGTTGGCTGGATCGGTGATGATCCCGTGCAGGGGCAGGTGTATTTACCCTTCACCCGTGTAGGTGTAGCGATAGGTAGCCGCCACTCCTATTCTAGGAATTGAGCGGGGAGCCGTTATCCATCGTGGGAGGAAGAGATATGACTGAGCAATCATTCCAACTTTCACAATCTGATATGGAGCTACGTAAGTATGTTCATCCAGACCTACGGGGGCTGATCATCCCCTACAGCATCGAACTTGAGCCAGACGTCAAAGAGCGACTGGCTTAAGCATTGGCGGACGCTGTTAATTTGATCGCCCCGGCACTGAGCACTTCTGGATGGTGACAGTGATCTTCGGTGAGCCGCCTTGCTATGGGCTCTATGCCGGTACTGGGGTCGATCTCTACTATGCCGATATGAAGCAGGATCCAGTGGGAACGGCGGCGAGTGGGCGAATCTATCTCCATGCCAGCCGGGTTGCCGAGTCTGTCAGCTACCCCGTCGATGTCGCAGTTGTCACTATCCTCGAAGAGCTCGTCCATGTATGGATGAACGTAAAGGACGAGGACATTGCCAAGTTTGCAACGGCAAAACTACATGGTGAGATCGTCTCCCGTGATGGGCGTTACCTCACGAAGGAACAGTTCTGGAGTGAGTTAGCGAAGGACGCGGGAGCGGATGGAGAGCGTTAGTTCGACCATCTCGATTGGCACTTTGCGCTTAACCTTGAGGAAGATCCCACTCGTCGGCTGGGTAATCTCCCAGACGCCTTTAGCTCATCGGCGTCGTGCTCATAGACCGCGGCAAAGCCACTGATCCCCTGGATCAGTTCGACTAACTTGGTCGCAATCAGCGTGTAGGTCATATGTTAGGTGCCCAAGGCCCGGGTAATTCGGCTCAGCGCGTCACGCACAGCATCAGCAAGAAAGCCCTGCTCTCGTCCTTCGGGGGTAGTGAGACGCTGCCCGGCATGAATAACGGGACGATGACGACCAGGAGAGACGTTCATGGCGGAACAGCTTGCGATCGATGGGGGAGCGCCGGTCCGGACGACGCCGTTTCCGTCGTGGCCGATTCATGGTGTCCGGGAGGAAGAGCTTCTCGGTGAGGTGCTTCGGGGAGGAGAGTGGGGTGAGATCACCGGGAAGAAGGTGCACGCCTTCGCCCGGCAGTTCGCGTCGTTTCAGGGTGCCAGATACGGTGTCTGTGTCCCGAACGGCACGCTGGCGCTGGAGCTTGCATTCGAGGCGCTCGGCGTGGGCCATGGCGACGAGATCATCACCTCGGCCTACACCTTCATTGCGACGGCGGGCGCAGCATTGACGATGGGCGCGAAACCCGTCTTTGTCGATATCGACCCGGAGACCAACCTCATCGATCCGGCGCGGATCGAAGCAGTGACAACGCCGAAGACAAAAGCGCTTGTCCCGGTTCACGTCGGCGGTCAGCCGGCTGATCTGGACGCGGTGCTGGAGATCGGCCGACGGCATGGCATTCCGGTGTTGGAAGATGCGTGTCAGGCATGGGGAGCGGCCTGGAGGGGGACGCCCGTCGGGGCGATCGGGGACGCCGGGACGTTCAGCTTCCAGGAGAGCAAGAACATCACGGCAGGGGAGGGCGGCATCCTCGTCACGAACGACCGTCACCTTTTCGATCTTGCGTGGCGGATCCACGACTGTGGTCGTCCGCCCGAGGGCAGCAGCTTCGAGCACGAGATGCCTGGGCGCAACCTCCGCATGACCGAATGGCAGGCAGCAATCCTGCTCGCCCAGCTTGAGCGATTGTCGGAAGCGATGAGCACACGGACGCGCAATGCTGCACGGCTGACCGCTAGCCTCACGGAGATTTCCGGGTTGGTCGCGATGAAGGTGGATGATCGAATTACCAGCCACGGCTGGCATCTCTACCAGATGCGGTTTGATCCAACCGCGTTCGGAGGTCGGAGCCGTGCCGACTTCCTCACGGCGCTCAGGGCAGAAGGTATCCCCTGCGGGGCTGGGTACGTGCCATTACCGTATCAGAAGGCGATCCGGAATGCGTTGCGGTCGCGTTTTGGTGAGGAGGCAGTGACCGGTCAGCCGGATGTCCCTCGCGCAGCAGAGGCCGGTGAGCATACAGTCCTGTTCGTGCAGACGATGCTGCTTGGGACCGATGAAGACATGGACGAGATTGCCACGGCGTGCCGGAAGATCCAGCGGGCATGGTCATCCTGAAAGAGCGCGGCTGCCCGGGGGATTGTTGTGAGAACCGGTAGACATTTCACGCAACTTGACAGGAGATAGCAGCTTCCGCTATTGTCCGGTACAACAACTGAATGTGAATCACGACTCATCAAGAGGAGCAGAGGGATCGGCCCTGTGAAGCTCCAGCAACCACCCGGCAGAGTCGCCGGGCAGGTGCTAATGCCGACAGCAAGCATGCTGGACGATGAGGTGATTTGGCCCCACGCCTGCATGTCGCGCGTTGTCCACGTCTCCCCATCGTCCACCGACGATCAGGAGGCGTTTTTCGTTGCCAGCTTCCGAAATGAAGCACCGGTGACGAAGGCAAACACGGGGCAAGCGCATGGCACAAGCAGTTTCCATCAACCACGTTACCAAGTCGTTCTTTTCGGGCCGGGCTCATCTCCCGGTGCTGGAGAGTCTGTCGCTCACCGCCCAACCCGGCGAGATCGTGGCCCTGCTCGGCCCCAGCGGCTGTGGCAAGTCGACGATCCTGCGCCTGGTTGGTGGCCTGGAGGCACCCACCGGGGGCCGGGTCGAGATCGGCACGCGTCCGGTGACGACCACAGACCCACGCTGCTCGATCGTCTTCCAGGAGCCGCGGCTCCTGCCATGGCGGTCCGTCGCCGACAATGTCGCGCTCGGTGCCGAACGGCGCCGTGATAGCCAGGTCGAGCGGGGCAGGGAGGTCGTCGATCGGTTACTCGCCCGGGTCGGGCTGGGCGACTGTGCGGGCCTCTACTCGCATCAGCTCTCCGGTGGCATGGCGCAGCGCGTTGCCCTGGCACGTGGTCTTGCCGCCGAGCCGGAGGTGCTGCTGCTGGACGAGCCCTTTGCCGCGCTCGATGCCCTGACCCGGCTGAGCATGCAGGATCTGCTGATCGAAGCCTGGAGCGACCGGAAGCCAACAGTGTTGCTCGTCACCCATGATGTCGATGAGGCGATCTACCTCGCTGACCGGATCGTCGTTCTCGGCGGCTCGCGGCCAGCGTCGGTGATCGCCCAGATCGGTGTCCCTGCCGAGCGCCCCCGCGACCATGCGGACCCAGCCTTCCTGGCCATCCGCGCCCAGATCCTCGGCCACCTCGGTTTCACTCACCGGGGCGCAGCGGAAGATCGGTCCCCGGCGGCGGTGCATGCCGCCGACTAACCACGTCGTTTTGTTAGACAGGTTTTATTAGAAAAGGAAACAATCACCCATGAACTCCATCAATCGCTCCAGCACCCAGGCTCTCAGTACACCGTCCCTTGACCGACGTCGTTTCCTCGGCATTGCGCTTGGTGCGTCAGCCGCCGTGGCCCTGCCGGGTGTCGTCCGTCACGCCGGGGCGCAGGATGGCGAGAAGCCGGAAACGGTTCGCGTCGACTACGCCTACTACAACCCGAGCAGTCTTGTGCTTCGCCGTCAGGGCTGGCTGGAAGAGGATCTCTCGGCGGACGATGTCGCCGTGGAGTGGACGCTCAGTGCTGGCAGCAACAAGGCCAACGAGTTCCTTCGCTCGGATGCCATCGATTTCGGCTCGACCGCCGGCTCAGCGGCCCTGCTGGCAAAGGCCAACGGCTCCGAGATCAAGACGGTCTACATCTATTCCCAGCCGGAATGGACGGCGCTTGTCGTCGCCAAGGATTCCGATATTACGTCCGTCGATCAGCTGAAGGGCAAGAAGATCGCCGCCACCAAGGGCACCGACCCGTACTTCTTCCTGCTCCAGTCCCTGCACGAAGCCGGCCTGAAGGAATCCGATGTCGAGGTCGTCAACATCCAGCACGCCGACGGTAAGACTGCCCTGGAGCGCGGTGATGTCGACGCCTGGGCCGGTCTGGATCCACACATGGCCCAGACCGAGCTCGAACAGGGCTCGAAGCTGATCTACCGCAACATCGATTTCAATACCTACGGCTTTCTCAATGCCCGGATCGAGTTTATCGAGAGCTATCCCTCCTACGTCGAGCGTGTGATCGCGCAGTACGAGCGGGCACGGAAGTGGATCCTGGAGAATCCGGAGGAGGCTGCGCAGATCTTGAGCGAGGAGGCAAGCCTCTCGCTTGAGGTGGCGCAGAAGGAGCTGGAGGAGCGGACGAACCTGGAGAACGAGGTAATCCCGGGCGACGTCCACCGCGCCGCACTGGAGCCGGTCATCCCGATCTTCGAGGCGGAAGCACAGCTGCAGCCGGGTGCTGACGCGAATGAAGCGCTGGACGAGCTCTTTGCGCCCGAGTTCGCGGCCGCTGTGGTCGAGCAGTAGCATCCCCCATACCCGCAGAGGGAGGAATCCAGATGAGCGCAATCACTACCCACACAACCGCGGCGCGAACCGGGTCCCAACCCCGTTCGTCCCGCCGCGTCCCGGTGCCGCGCGCCGCAATCGGGCTCATCGTCCCGTTGCTCCTGCTGGGCCTCTGGCAGTGGCTCGTGGAGCGCGAGGTCTACACCCGGGGACAGCTCCCTGCGCCCCTTGATGTCTGGCGAGCAGCAGAGCAGCTGCAGGGCGCCGATCGACTCTGGGAGAACGTCCAGGTCAGTTTGGTACGCGTCGGTTGGGGGTTCGGGATTGGCGCGGTGGTCGCGATCGCTTTCGGCCTCCTGATCGGTTTGTCACCACTGGCCGATTCCCTGCTCTCGCCAACGATCCACGCGCTGCGGGCGATCCCCTCATTGGCATGGGTGCCGTTGCTGATCCTCTGGATGGGCATTGGTGAGGAGCCGAAGCTGACCTTGATCGCGATCGGAGCATTTTTTCCGGTCTTCACCGCGCTTGTCGGCGGCATTCGCCAGATCGATCGCAAGCTGATTGAGGTTGGCTACGCGTATGGTTTGCGCGGCATCCGGCTTGCGCGATCCATCGTCCTGCCGGCGGCGCTGCCGTCGCTGCTGACGGGTCTGCGGATAGGCCTCGCGCAAGCGTGGCTCTTCCTCGTCGCCGCGGAGCTGATGGGCGCATCGACGGGGCTCGGTTTCCTGCTCACTGATGGCCAGAACTCGGGCCGCGCCGATATCATTTTGCTGAGCATTATCATCCTCGCGCTGATCGGGAAGCTCACCGATCTGCTGCTGCAGCGGGGTGAGCGCTGGCTGCTGCGATGGTCGGATTCGTATCGTTAACGTTTTGGGGGAAACCTGATGGGCAAGAAGAAAGACGCGAAGAAGAAGGACACCAAGAAAAAGGAGAAGCGCAAGGAGAAGAAGGGCGAGGTCGCCCAGCCAGCCGCGCTGTCCATCGTCACCGATGAGGGGCAGCATGGCCAGCAGGAAGCGCCCGTGGCGTCGGCCAGCCAGAATGGCCACGCTGAGCCTCAGGTGATGCCCAATGGCCAGAACGCTCATGTCGATGCACCGGCGGCGTCCATCGTCCCGGTTGCCGAGGCGCATGCGCCAACAACCCCCTCACTGCGTGAGCGGCAAAGCCAGCTCAAGCTGAAGTACAAGGTGCGCCCGGATTCCGCCCTGATTACCAGCTCGGTTTCCAGCGTAACGGAGGAGGGGCAGGATCCCCGACAGGTCAGAATCGCGATCGATGGCCCCAGCGGCGTTGTGCTGGACATCGGCGCGCATGCTGCCGTGGGCGGCTTTGACGAGCTTCCCTGCTCGGGAGACATCTTCCTCGCCTCACTGGCGGCCTGCCAGGAGCTGACGATCCGTCTGGTTGCGGCGGCGCTCAACCTGCCGATCCACAAGCTCAATGTGCGGGTTGAGGGCGATTGGGACGTGCGCGGCACCCTGGGGGTGCTCCGCGAGGCGCCGGTCGGGTTCACGGATCTGCGCATGAACATCGATCTGGAGACCGATGGCTCGCCAGAGCGGGTCGAGCGGCTGCTGAAGTCAGCGGAGCGCTTCTGTGTCGTCAGCGAAACGCTGAAGAACCCGCCGGCACTCGTCATCAATGCGAACGTTACCAATCCCCAGGCCGAGGCCGTGCAGGCGGGCAACTAACGGTCTTTAGGCGGAGGCAGTGAGAGCAGGGTGGGCATAATGCCTGCCCTGCTTATTCTTTTGCCGCTTTCTCATGGATCGAGTTGCGATGGGCTTCGGTTGTCTCCACCACTCGCTTCATGACTGGCCCTTGATCGTGCTATCGTCCCACGGAGGGTGAGGAGGGAGCGATGCCAGAGGGTTGGCTAGCTGTGGACGGGGTGGAGCTCTGGGTGGCGGACCACGGATCCGGCTATCCAGTCCTGCTCTGCCCTGGTGGTCCCGGCTGCGGCGACTACCTTGCTCCGGTCTCGGGGCTGATCGACGACATGGTTCGCGTCGTCTGGTGGGAGCCGCGCGGCTGCGGGCGATCCGGCAGCACCGGTCCGTATGATCTTGCGACGACCCTCGCCGATATGGACGCGATACGCGAAGCGATGGGTGTTGAGCGCTGGATCGTCGGCGGCCACTCGGCCGGCGCCTTTCTGGCCCTTGCGTATGCGTTGGAGTTCCCGGAACGCGTCGGTGGGATCATCTACCTCGCTGGTACCGACATCCAGAACGACCGCGCGTGGCACGTCGCGTATTCCGATGCCCGGGATACGGTAGGTGAGCTGGTGCCGGAGTTCGACATCGAGTTCAACCCGGATGTGAACCGTGAGGCCACCGAGAGCGCACGTGCGTATTGCCGCGACCCCTTTCTGCTGAAGCGACTTTCGCAACTCCAGGCCCCGATGCTTGCCGTCTCCGGAAGGGAGGACATCCGCCCGGTGTGGCCGGTCGAGCAGCTCGTCCACGTGATGCCGAGCGCCGGCATCGTCACGCTCCCTGAAGCCGGCCACTACATCTGGCTGACCCATGCTGAAAGCCTCAAGGCGGTGCTCCGGGGATTCTTGCAGCCACTGATCCAGGAAGAGCTATAGTTCACCCCGGCTTCCCCTTCTCAATCGGTTGAGCGCGCATTCTCCAGATACGTCGCGAGATCGTCCAGACGTGCTTTCCAGATTGACTTGCGCTCGGGGATGGCGTCCGGGGAGGGGAGCTTCTCGATCTGGATGTTCACCGAGGATTTGCCTTCGCCCTTGCTCGAGAAGTAGAGCGCGACAATGCCGCCATATTCGTTGTCGTCGAAGCGGGCGGAGCGATGTTCCTGGGCCGTCCGGAGGCTGAGGATGCCGGGAGTGAGCCATGCGTCCCGGGCCGTATCGTCGGTCCACGCGACGAAGTGCTCCTCTATCCCGGCCAGGACGGTCCTGCTCGCGCTGGTGGAGAACGTGCCGTCTGCTCGCTGCCCAACAGCCCTGCGGCCGATCAACCGCTCGTACCCCACGGTGACGCCCTGGGCCCACCAGCCATCGATACCGTGATCCTCCACCAGGTATTGGGCGATCTCGTCATGCGGCTTGTTTGTCGCGCCCCATGCATCGAGGATCGCGCGCCACTCGTCCCACGTCTTTCCAGAACCACGCTGGACCGCATCGTCGCTCATCTGGGGAGGGGCAGGATCGTTCATGGAATCCCTGTTTCACTGGATGTCCTCATAGCCGACCATGGTAGGTGAAGAGCGCCCACGCCGCTTGCGTCTCGTCATTCAGAGCGAAGCAAAGGCTCGCTCTGAGGGCTCGGCCATAAGCTCGCTGGCGCTGTTTGCCTTGCAGCCTCAGCCTACAGAATCCTGCGCGAAGCGCGTGTGCCGCACGAAGCTCCCTGGGCAAGGAAACATAGAAGCCGAGCCAACCAGAACGATGGCTTCGCCTGGGATTCATCGCCCTGCGGGCTCTGAATGACGGGACGCAACCAGATGGTCGTGGCTTTGTCGTTCCACCTGCCGCAACGACTCCCCGTGCTCTGGCATCAATAGAGGTACGCCGCTCCAGCTTTCTCCCTGAACGCGTCCTGTCCGTCGTCCCACGTCGCCATGATCTCCTCCGGTGAGGCATCGTCGTCGATCATCGCGTGGAGAACCTCGCTGCCATACAGAAGATTCGCCGACATACCGGTCGCACTACCAGGACGCCACGCGAACTGCGAGCCGTTCAGGTGCTTGATGGCGTGCACGAGATGAACTCCAACCTCGACGGGCCGGAAGGCCTCACGGTCCAGGATGTGGAGCTGCACGCCCGAGCACGTCTCGCCCTCGTGTTTCGAGAACATGGGCACGAACGAGGCGGGGCGGAACCCCACTCCAGCGAGGTCGCGCCATCGCAACTCCGCGACCAGCTCGGTCGCGTTGATCCACGGCGCGCCGATGTACTCAAAGGGACGGGTCGTGCCGCGTCCTTCCGAGAGGGTCGTCGCCTCGAAGATACAGGTGCCTGTGTAGACCGTCAGTGAGTCCATCGTCGGCAGGTTCGGCGACGCCTGGACGAAGGGCAAGCCCGTCTCGTCGTACCACATGTCGCGCTGCCACCCCTGCATCCGGATCACGGTTGGCTCAGGCCAGCCACGATCCGCGGCGACAAGTCGCGCCAGCTCCCCTACCGTCAGCCCGTGCCGGGTTGGGATCGGGTGAATCCCGACAAATGACTCGAATTGCGGGTCCAGCATTGGCCCTTCGACGTGGACACCGGTGATCGGGTTCGGGCGATCGAGCACGACGTAGGGGATACCGGCCTCGCTCGCCCCCTCCATCGACAGGACCATCGTCGAGATATAGGTATAGAAGCGGGCACCGGCATCCTGGATATCAAAGACAAGGATGTCCACGCCGTCGAGCATCTCCGGCGTCGGCTTTCTCGTCTCGCCGTAGAGGCTATCGACGGGGAGACCGGTCTCCCCGTCGATAGCCCTGCCGACATGGACCCCGGCCTGGACGTCGCCACGGACCCCGTGCTCCGGCCCGTAGAGATGGGCAAGTTCGAAGCGGGAATCGGTATGGAGCAGGTCAATCACCGATCGCAGGTCCCGGTCAATCGCCGTGTGGTTGGTGACCAGCCCGATACGCCTGCCTTCGACCAGGGGATGTCCCTCGTCGAGCAGTACCTCAAGACCGGTCGTGACGTGGGCACTCATCGCTTGTCCTCCGGGCCGAGAAGTCCGGCCTTCTTCCGGGAGCCGTAATAGGTTCGGTGGTTCATCAGTGCCACGGCCTGCTCGTAGCCGACCTCCGCGCCGCGCATCATGCTCGCGCCCCGGTACCATTGCTCATAGGGGAACTTCGCCGCCTCGCCCCTGAAGAGGCTGTAGGCGTGGATCGCGTGGATGTAGTGGTCAAAGACATCGGTGGTGTCGAGGTAGACCTCCGGCACGAAGCCTTCCTCATCTTCCCAGTTCTCCGCGAAATAGATATGGCTCACCCAATGCGGCGGGTACTTCCGCTCGAAGGTACGAAGCCCGGCGAAGAAAAGCGACGCCAGGACGTTCTCGTAGGTATTCGTATGATCGCGGTGAATGCTGCCCTTCCAGTGGGTGAGGATGATCGTTGGCTTGTACTCGCGGATGACGTCGGCGATTGCCATCTGCACCTCCGCGTCGACAGGCAGTTCCCCATCCTTGTAAGAAAGGAAGATCGATTCTGCCCCGAGTCGCTTGGCGGCTTCCGCAGCCTCTCCCTTCTTGATCTCCAGGTATTCCTCCGGCGAGAGGCTCTTGTGGCCCTTCTCGCCCCCAGTGAGGTGGAGGTTGACGGCGCGCCAGCCGGCGTCGACATGCTTGAGGACTGATGCGCCGCCCATTACCTCTGCATCGGCGGCATGCCCGCCGACGACCATGATGCAGTTGTCAGAATTGCTCGCCATGGCAACGTGTTCCTTTCGGGATCAATTGGTAGCTCGTAGGGGCCGGCACCATGTCGACCTTTGGCCTTTATCGACCGTACGGAGTGGTCGTCGCGTTCTACGTCAATGTCTTGCGCAAGACCGCGAAGCGACGGACCTCGTGGAATCCATACCGGGCATAGAGCCGGGCGGCATTGTCGCCGGTCCAGAGGAACCAGGCAACATGGAAGCCACTGGCGCGCATCTGCCGCAGCGTATGCGTGAGCAGCACGCGGCCAATCCCCTTGCTCCGGAGATCGGGGCGCACACCGAATGGCCCGAAGCGCTCGCCCCGGTGCTGCGCGTATCCAAGGATCTCGTCCCCCTGCGTCACGATCAGCATGCCGACGTTGCGGCCATCGCCGTTATAGAGCGAATTGAAGATATCCGACGCCTCGCGATGCCATTCCCAGTCGAAGTGCTTTTCAAGGAAGGTCAACACC
>DASYWM010000220.1:0-20211 GCA_035936075.1 Thermomicrobiales bacterium | reverse complement strand
GGACGCAGCGGTAGTCTCCCGGTCCGCCCATCGGTTACATCGATGGAGAGCGTGTGATCGATGAAGTCAAAGGCGATGGTGAACGCCTCCTGGCCATACGGGATCAAGGGGGTGGTCATGCCCCGGGGACGTCACCGTGGGCCCGACGTTCCACCACTCGTGGAGGAACGGTGTGCCCTCGAGCGTCACCTTGCCCACGATCTGCATCCATCGATGGAGGGTTGCCTGGGTTGCTTGCCATTCATCATAGGGAAGGGTCGACCACTGGGTCCCCTGGTGCTGGAGTGTCATCGGTATCCGACTTCCCTTCTTTTTTATGGCGCACGGTCCATGGCGTTACGGCTCGCTGCCGTATGGCTGGGACGCACCCGAATCACGGCTCATTGGGTGCGGCAGTGGGTGAAGCCGCGCACGCATCGCATGCGATCGCGGAATGCATGGGGGCGGTGCCTGGATCGGGTCCGACAACTGGACGTATCTGGTGTAACCACGATGTTTCTGATCTTAGCGCATCGAGATAGTGGAATTGTTAAGCCCGGGTTACTTCATGGCGCTTCGGCGGACGTAGTGATGGTGTGGCCCGCCCACTTCTGATGGATCAATCCAATATGCGCCTGGACTTTCCCTGCGCGGGCCTCGCTGTCTCTTCCCAATGGCTATCCGCCTTGCGTGAACCGAACCATGAACCTATACTTCATGTATAAGTTGTGCAACAGGAGTCCTGAGTGACTCAGGACCGTTCCGCCTCATTTGAAGCGAGAGCAAGCGTCGTGTACGGCACCGATTATCAACCCCATATCCTTGCCCTTGATGATTCTCCGGATATTCTCTCCCTCTACCAGGAGGTGCTCGAGGGTGAGCAGTATCATGTGTCTACCGGGACCTTCGCGAACCATGATGTTGACCAGATTGCGATGATGCGTCCTGACCTTGTTATTCTCGACTTTATACAGGGTGGGGATCAGGTTCCCTTGAGAGCAGTTGAGGCACTCAGGAGGGACTCTCGCATCGGGGGGATACCGGTCATCCTCTGCACCGGCGCACTGCGTCAGGTCGCGCCGATTCGACCACAGCTGAAGGCATTGGGTGTCCAGGTGATCTCCAAACCCTTCAATATCGATGCACTCCTCGAAGCAGTAACATCTCTCCTTGCGCCGGTACCCAGCGCAGGTCAGCACTCCTGACTCGACCGCCAGTAAACAGGATCGGTATTCCTGGCACGGTCACTGCAACCATCAGGCGATTACCGAACGAACTACTGGCGCACGAGAAGTGCGGCATTGTGGTGAACCACCATGCTCGCCTTTCGCACATCTTCAAGGACCTTCATGAACGTCAGACACGAGATCGACGAACTTGCTTCCGCGCTCCTGCCGCCCTATGAGCAACGCAAGGACTGGCCAGCTGATGCCCAGGCCACCACGGACCGTCTCTTTGCCATCATCGTCGGGATGTACATGGCCAACCAGCTGACAAGCGACCAGCTCGGGAAGTTGGTGCACCAGCTGGACGGTCAAGAGCGCTCATCGTAGGCGGGATCCGAGCCCGCGCCATGCATGGCTAAGCGAGAAAAGAGTGAGCGCCTACTTGCTTCGTCGGCCTCAGTGCCCTTACGTTGCCGGATGTCCTTTTTTGCTCATCGACCCCATAGCCGTGACGATATGCTAGGGGTGCCAGGGACGACTCGTTCTGATGACTGGCATGGAATCACAGGAGAAGTCGTTCTCTGTGTGCACGAGACACCGGCTCCGATCTCCATGTCGGAGAACCTACGTAATTGGTCCCAGCCGAAATACGTATTTCTACTGATGACCCCCCTCTGCAAACCCTGCAGACTATGGGTGACCCTTCCGGAGACGGGGAGGCGACCCGGCACCGAACACGGACCCAGCCACCGTGGTGCCAGCAGCGTCCCTCCCAGATATCCGGACGTGACATCACCATGATCCTGTGTGGTGCTGGATCCTGATGCGCGCGGTCTATGTCCTGTCGAGGAGAGACTCCGTTGCCGGAGTACGACAGGGACGACAATCTATTCCCCCTTCCTCCACCCACAGGAAGACGCCGGACACCCCCTCTGTCCGGCGTTTTCGCGTTCTGGGGCAGGTAGGAACTTCTGCTGGTGCCTGGCGGAGATGCGTAAGCAACAACAAGACCCCGGCCCCACGGGCCGGGGTCTTCTGGTCTGGTTCACACTAAATTGGAAGAATGCCTTTTTCGCAGAACAACTCTGCGTTGAGGATCGATGCGCCCGCGGCCCCACGGACGGTGTTGTGGCCAAGGACGACAAATTTCAGCCCGAGTACTGGACACTCGCGCACGCGGCCGACGACCGACGCCATGCCGTTCGAGTCATCACGGTCGAGGGCCGGCTGGGGCCGGTTGTCCTCGTAACGGACGATAACCGGCCGCTCCGGCGCGCTTGGCAGCCCAAGCTCCTGCGGCACACCCCGGAAGGACTCGAACACCTCGATCGCTTCGGCCGGTGTCGACGGCTGCGTGAGCCCGACTGAGGCGCACTCTGTGTGACCGTCGCGCACGGGAACGCGATTGCAGTGGGCGGAAAGCGTGAACGAGTCGGGGATAAAACCCTGATCGGGTTCGTAACCACCAAGGAGCTTCATTGCTTCGGTCTCGATCTTCTCTTCCTCACCGCCGATGTAGGGAACGATGTTGTCGATCATGTCGAGCGACGGTACACCGGGGTAGCCCGCGCCCGAGACGGCCTGGAGGGTTGTCACCAAGACGCTGTCGAGCCCGAATGCATCATGGAGTGGCTTCAGTGCAAGCACGAGGTGGATCGTGGAGCAGTTTGGGTTGGTGGCGATGAAACCGGACCAGCCCCGGTTGGCCTTTTGGACCTCGATTGCAGCAACGTGGTCGGCGTTGACCTCCGGGATCAGGAGCGGCACGTCTGGCTCCATACGGTGCGTTGAGGTATTCGAAAGGACGGCAAGCCCATTCTTCGCCAAACGCTGCTCGATATCACCGGCGACCTCACCCGGCAGCCCGGAGAAGGCCAGGGGGCTCTGCAGATCGGCGTTGTAATCCTGCACCGTCAGCTCCGTGACACCTTCCGGCATGCATGCCCCGAGGCGCCAGTCAGTGGCATCACGGTAGCTCTTGCCCGCGGAGCGCTCCGAAGCAACCAGTTCCGCAACACGAAACCATGGATGATCTTGCAACAACTGGACAAAACGCTGCCCGACATTTCCTGTGGCGCCGAGAATCGCAACGGGAATTCGTCCATCGGTCATTGATACCTGACCCTTTCGTTGATTCTTCAGATTAACCGACCCGTAGCGATTCGCCAAGGAGATCACTGCGGCGACGTGATGCCGAGCGGTTGCTACGCCGTGATGGGCCGATAAAGGCATCGTGCACCACCTGGACCGCGTGATCCGAGACGTCCTCCGGCACAACGACGACCATTGCCGCATTCGAATTCTGCTGGTTCGTTGCAAGAACCTCGATACCTGCCCGGTGGAGTACTGCGAGCATCCGCGCGAGCGATGATGGCAAGTTTGCTGCACCATCACCGACCGCGGCCACAACGGCAACGTTATCGCTGCAGGAGATATCGGCCTCGATATCGTCCAGAGCAGCAGTGATCTGGGCAGTGAGCATCTCGCAGCCGCCCCCGACGGTATCGACAATGAAGCTCATGCGCCGCCGCGAGGAAGATTGGGAGACGGTGAGGATCTCCACCCGTTGCTCATGGAGGACACGAAAGATGACGGACGCGGCCGGCGCAAGATCCTCGAGTTCCGGGACGTCGAGCGTCAGCAGCGTAAGGCCTTTCAGCGCGGTGGTGGCCTTGATACCCTGGGCCAGGGCCCGGGAGGTGACAACCGTGCCGGAGTTGGTTGGCTGGAAGGTCGAGAGGATGCGGACGGGGATGTTCTGGGCGACAGCCGGGCGGATCGTTCGCGGGTGGAGCACCTTTGCCCCAAAATGGGCGAGCTCCTGCGCCTCGTCATAACTGATCTCGGAGATGACGCGTGCCGCAGGTACCTTCCGCGGATCGGCCGAGAGAACGCCCGGAACATCTGTCCAGATCTGGACCTCTTCAGCATCGAGCGCGGCGCCGAGCAGCGTGGCACTGTAGTCGGAGCCGCTTCGCCCAAGGGTCGTTGTCGCGCCATCCGGTCCGAAGCCGATGAAGCCTGTTGCCACAGCTGTGGTTCCCGACTGGAGCAAGGGGAGGATCTTGCTGGCGGCAGCGGCTCTCGTCTGCTCACGGTCCGGCCGGGCGGCGGAATGACGGCCATCTGTGGCGATCACGGTATCGGTGAATACGGGTTCGGCCGGTGTTCCCATGTCGCGGACCATGGCCGCCATCATCAGGGCCATTGCCTTCTCGCCATGGGAGACGACCTTGTCAGAGAGCTTCGGCGAAAGCTGACCTTGGGTGAACACCTCGTCGAGGGTTGAAGTGAGGGAGCCATGGATCTGGTTGACGGCACCAGAGGCGGTGGCCCTGAGCTGGTCCTCCCCGATACCAGAGAGCACGTTCTCGTGGCGGGCGTGAATCTCCGCGACAGCGCTTGCGACGGCATCGCGATCATGACGGGCCGCGGCACGGGCGGCATCAATGAGCAGATTGGTGACGCCTCCACTCGCGGAAACAACAATAACGTTGGTGCCGGGAGTATTCAGCGCGATTCGCGCAGATTCGCGGACGCGACGGGCATTCCCAACGGATGTTCCTCCGAATTTTAGGACTCGCATTGATCAATCTCCTCACCAGGCACTGATGTGCCGGCCCGTGGCCGCTGCACGTTTGGACGTTGAGACGGACCCTTGTCCCACTCGGTGTCCCGGTTCCCGGAGAAGCATCGTTGCTCGCCGTGAGCCTGTCCTGTCGTTGGTGCCCATGCACACAAAGAGGCGGGAGCAATGTGTGTGCTCCCGCCTGCCGTTCCGGTTTCATGTTTGTGACTCGACGTCGTGCGTCAGCAAACACCCGGCCCGGCAGGCCAGCAAATAATCATCTCAATGGTAGTCATCGAGCTGATCGTCTGCATATGGGTGCCGGTGGTGTCACGCACAATCGTATTCATAACTGTGACTATACCGCTCGCACCCGATTCGCGCAAGGGCAACGATCCGGATTTTCCCTATACTACCGAGAAAACGAGGGTTAGATGCTATACTCCGGCGACCGGGACACAGCAGGCATTTGTTGAACGTGAATGCGGGAGCAGACCATGGTTCTCGAGAATCAAGGGCTCTTTGTGCCACCGGAGAGCGGCAGGTCTGTATCGCTTGGGGGGCTGGAAGCTATCTTCAAGGTACCCGGTGCGCAAACAGCAGGCGCCTATGCCGTTGTTGAGCACGTCCTGCTGCCAGGGCAACTCGGCTCTCCACCGCACACGCATGCGAACGAAGACGAAGTGTCCATCTTGCTCGAAGGGGAGATCCGCGTGTTGATCGGGGAGGATGTCTTCACCGCGGGAGCAGGCGCCTATGTTGTCAAGCCACGGGGTCTTCCCCATGCGTTCTGGAACGCAACCAGTGTGCCAGCCAGGTTTGTCGAGATCGTGTCGCCTCCCGGCTTCGAGCAGTATTTTGTCGAAGTGGCCGATTTGCTCTCGGCGGCAGGCCCACCGGATATGGGTGGGTTGGCGCGGATTGCCGGACGGTATGGGCTGACGATGCACCTTGAGCGCCTTCCCGAACTAATGGAGCGCTTCAACGTGCGTCTCGGTCCCTAGTGGACATCGTGCATGGTCTGAGAACGGACGGTCAGCAGCCGTTGCCTCCGGGTATTCTCTTTACCCCGTACTGCGCGAGCCGGTGGCTACTTCCAGGACTTCATCCCAGCAGGTATCCGGGATTTCCCCTGTGGCGAGATCGATCGTCTGCTCGATACGCTCCGGCCGGGAAAGCCCGACGATCGTCGCGGTAACGCGGGGATCACGCATCGAGAACTGAAGTGCCACGGCGGCGAGAGGAACATTGTGACGAGAACAGATGGCTTCCAGCTGCCGCCCGCGGTCGATCATGTCGTCTGTCGCCCGTGAATAGGCGTACCTCGGGTAGAGGGATGGCCCCTTGGCGAGCATGCCGCTTCCGTACGGGGCGGCGTTGAGAACTGGAATATTCCTGACGTGGCAGAGGTCGAGTAGGGGATCAGCCGACTGATCGAGTAACGTGTAACGATTGTGGGTGATGACCGCGTCGAAGATGCCGGTCTCGACGTAGCGGATCATGAGGTCGATCGGACCGCCCGCAACACCGAGGTGCCGGATCAGCCCCTCCTCCCGGTAGCCCTGAAGCACTGCCAGGGGACCGTCCGGCGCCGCGATCTCCTCATAGGAGACCTTTTCCGGGTCATGGAGGAAGACCATCTCTAGCCGCTCCATGCCGAGCAGTTCCTGGCTTCGCGCGAAGCGGCGTTTCACGGTTTCAGCGCTGTAGTCGCCGTCGGGGCTGGCACCCACTTTTGTATCGAGAAAGGCACCGTCCGGCAAGCCTCCCAACTCCCGGAGCACCTTCCCGATCCTGCGTTCGCTTTCACCGTCTCCGTAGGATGCAGCGGTATCCAGCCAATTCAGTGGACTGGCAAGCGCGGCGCGTACCGTCGCTTGTGCGATTTCAGGCGGAACGGAGTAATCAAACGTATCGGGCATGTCGCCAAGCGGTGCGCAACCGACGGCGATAGGCGGAACGTCGTAATCGAGAAAGGGACGGCGGGCGAGAGGATCAGGATTCATTTGGGCTCTCCGTTCGGGATAGGCGAACGCCGGGTTCCGATCGGAACCTGGCCTTACCGTAACGGAAGGGTCATCGCAGTGGTAGTGCCAGATCAGGCAAAGCCATCCGCCCCGGCGTCGCGGTTCGTGACTTCGACATGATCGACGCGCGCATTGCGGGGGCCTTGCTTCGCCCAGACCACGAGCCGCTCGACGGCGTCGGCGTTGCCCTTCGCCTCCAGCAGGACTGAGCCATCTGGCTGGTTCTCAGCATGGAGGTGGACTCCGAGTTCTCGCGCCCGGTGGCGGGCGCCCACGCGGAAACCGACGCCCTGCACATGGCCGGTAACGCGAATCTGGACATCGCGAACGGGTTCGTTGGTCATCGTGTTGGGTCTCCTGCAACCAGCCGATCGTTCCTGAATAATCGCAAACGCCACGCCGCGGATCCTTTGTCGGGCGGCTGGTATGATCGGGCCTGGCACCAATTTACTGCGCAACGAAACAGAAAGAGCCTAAAGAGTTTCATGAAGCGCGACGATAAGGCACCAGCAAGAGGCAAACCCCGGTTCGTACCGGGAATGGAGCTTTCGCGTGCGCTCTTTGATGAGGTCATCCAGCCGTCGCTGACAAGGACAATGCCGGGGCTGCGGTATGCCGCCGGTTTGTTCGGAGTCGGCTCCGAGGCGTTGGGGTATGACACTGCACGATCGATGGATCACGACTGGGGTCCCCGGTGCGTGCTGGTGCTGGACAAAGAGGATGAGCTGGTGTTTGGCGATCGCACCCGGGAGGCGATTGCAGACGCCATGCCGCCAGTTTTTCGCGGCTTCCCGGCGTTGTTCCAGGATGCTTCGGATGAGCCGGGCGCTGTCGTTCCCGCCGACCCTGCCCGGGACGCGCCAACGCGGCATCTGGTCGACGTGACCACAATGGACGCGTTACACGCGCGAGTCGATTACGCGCCGGGCGACGAGGCTGACCCGGTGTTCTGACTCTCGGTCACTGACCAGCGGTTGCTGGAACTCACGGCGGGTGATTTGTTCCGGGATGATACCGGGGAGTTAAGCAGGTTGAGATCAGCGTTGTCATTTTATCCGGATGACGTGTGGAGGTACCGGATGGCGGCGCTGTGGATGCGCATTTCGCAGATCGAGCCATTTATCGGGCGGACTGGGGAGGTTGGTGACGAGACCGGGTCGTTCGTGATTGGCGGGCGATTGGTCGAGGACATCATGCGGCTGGCACTGTCGCAGACGCGGCACTACGCGCCGTATTCGAAGTGGCTTGGCACCGCTTTCACACGGCTTCCCGTCTCCAACATGTTACGGCCACATCTGGATGTGGTCCGGCAGGCGGGGGACTGGCGTAAGCGGGAGGCAGGGATCGTCGCGGCGATGTCCGCCCTGGTCCGGGAGCACAATGCCCTGGGGTTGACGACGGAGATCGATCCCGCGCCGCGCCCGTTCCATTCTCGGCCGTTCACAGTGATTGACGCCGCCCGAGTGGCAGATGCCTTGCGCGAGACATTGCGCGGAACAGTCCTGGAGGCGCTGCCGCTCGGCGTTGGAGGGATCGACCAGTTCATCGACTCGACGGATGGGTTGAACAGTCGATGGTTGCGTCTGGCGGTTCGCGAGGCGATACGGGATCAGCTGAGGGGGCGGCAGCACCCGCCCCAGGCATGACAGAAGGCCGACCGCCTGGCCGGCCTTCTGGTTGCTGATGTGGTGATCGCCTCTACGCCGTCTGCGCGTACTCAATCGGTTGTTCGTTGACCGAGAGCAGCAGCGGTCGAGAGCGGTTGGTGATCACGTTCGCGTCGACAATGCACTTGCGGACGTTCTCAAGCGACGGAATCTCGTACATCACCTCGAGCAGGACCTCCTCGATGGTGGTCCGAAGGCCGCGCGCGCCGGTCTTGCGGGCTTCCGCCTGGGCAGCGGCGGCTTCGAGCGCATCCTCGGTGAACATGAGCTCGACATCGTCCAGGGCGAAGAACTTCTGGTACTGCTTGACCACGGCGTTCTTCGGCTCGACGAGGATCTGCATCAGCTCCTTGCGGGTGAGGTGATCCAGCGAGACCGAGACCGGGAGACGGCCGACAAATTCCGGAATGAGCCCGTACTTCATCAGGTCGTCATGAGTCATCTGGCTCAGTGGGTTGTCGATTTTTGCGGCGGCTTCTTCGGCCTCGTGACCGAAGCCCATCAGGCTCTGCTTGCCGATGCGCTTGGAGACGATCTCCTCCAGCCCCTCGAAGGCACCACCGCAGATGAAGAGGATGTTCTTCGTATCGATCTGGATGTATTCCTGGTGCGGGTGCTTGCGGCCGCTCTGCGGGGGCACATTGGCAACGGTGCCCTCGATGATCTTAAGGAGCGCCTGCTGCACACCTTCGCCGGAGACGTCGCGGGTGATGCTCGGGTTATCCGACTTGCGGGCGATCTTGTCGATCTCGTCGATGTAGATGATGCCCCGCTGGGCGCGGGCAACGTCACCGGCGTTCTGGATCAGGCGAAGCAGGATGTTCTCCACATCCTCACCGACATAACCGGCCTCAGTCAGGGCCGTGGCATCGGCGATCGAGAAGGGAACATCGAGGATGCGCGCGAGGGTCTGGGCCAGGTAGGTCTTCCCGGAACCCGTTGGACCAACGAGGAGCACATTGCTCTTCTGCAGCTCGACGCCATCGGCCTCCTGGACGCCCGCATTGATGCGCTTGTAATGATTGTAGACCGCGACGGAGAGGATCTTCTTCGCACGGTCCTGACCGATGATGTAGTTATTCAAGTGCTCATACAGGGCCTTGGGCGTGGGGATATTGGTCGCCACCGGCTCGACTTTCGGGGTCGACGGCTCTTCTTCCTCGATGATCTCGCGACAGAGCTGCACGCACTCGTCGCAGATATAAACCTGGTTCGGCCCGGCGATCAGGCGGCGAACCTCTTCCTGGCCCTTGTTACAGAATGAACACCGGTAATGCACGTATCCACCTCATCTGTGGTCACGAATCCTGTTGCACCCGGAGAAGGGAGGTATCCGATGGAGAAGCACCGGGTGCTACAGGATCAAAGATTCGACGCGACTAGTCCTCGCTGGAGCCGTTCTTTCCGATCTTCGAGAGATCGATCGCGGCCGGGGTCAGGACCTTGTCGACCAGGCCGTAGTTCATCGCGTCCTCACCGGTCATGTAGTAGTCGCGCTGGGTGTCGGCCTTGACCTTGTCAAACGGCTGGCCGGAGTGCTTTGCGAGAATCTCGGTCAGTTTGTTGATAACGGAAAAGGTCTCCTTGGCCTGAACCTCAAGATCCGGGATATTGCCCCGGAAACCCCCCGATCCCTGGTGGATCATGATGCGGCTGTTCGGCAGCGCGAAGCGCTTGCCTGCTGTGCCACCGGCAAGGAGGACGGCAGCCATGCTGGCACCCATACCAACGCAATAGGTCTGGATGTCCGGGCGGATCATCTGCATGGTGTCGTAGATCGCGAGACCGGAATAGACCTCGCCGCCGGGGGAGTTGATGTAGATGCTGATGTCTGCCTCAGGATCGTCGTGATCGAGGAACAGCAGCTGGGCGATGATGAGATTCGCCATCTGGCTCTCGACAGGGGTGCCGAGAAAGATGATGCGGTCCTTCAAGAGACGCGAATAGATGTCGAATGCGCGCTCGCCGCGATTCGTGCTCTCGACCACCATTGGCACGAGATTGTGGATGTCCGGGTATTCCATGGAGGCGTCGACTCTCTTCCTGGTCTCTCTGTTGCAGTGTCCCACTCAAGCATTGAGCGACGGCGTGGTGCGGAACGGGGCCGTATTAATATGATACCGCCCATTGTCGAGAACGCCACGTTAGCGGTGCACGGACACCATACCGTAACGGACGCATTTCATGCGATATCGCAGATCACGGCCCATGGCTCATCCTTTACGCGAGTCATTGCGATGACGAGACGGCGGCTGCCCTTACCTCGCAACCGCCTGGTAATCGTCTCCACATCGCCGGCAAGCCCCCGCCGGCGGATATCGACGGGACCACCATCGAGTTCCCGGACCCGTTCACGGATTCGCTTTTCGTGCCACGGCAATGCGTCGATGACCGGCAGCGACCGCGCAAAGGGAGTCTCAACCGGCGAGTCGCTAATAAGGAAGGCGATCTCCTTATCGATCCTGGCAGCATGGAGCAGTCGGGCGAGATCTTCGACCAGTCCGGCGCGGGTCACGGCAGGGTTGGGGTCCAGTAGCCACTGGCCCGCTTCAGGTCGTCGCATCGGAACGACAGATCCAAGGATGTAACGCAGCTGGTGCACGGCGTCTCCTGCGATCACCGTGGCGGTTGCTGGCTCAGATGCGAGGGCCGGTGACCAGAGTACGGCCTCCTTGATATCAGGCCCAAGCGAGATAGTCTCGATCTCCCAGCCCTCTGGCACGAGATCGTGAGGGATACCGGGCGCGGTCTTGATCCCGACAGCGGGTACGTGATCCGTTAAGCACAAGGCCCACTCGAGCGGCGGTTCACTGCCCATGCCGCCGAACCGGCCGCTGGTGCTCCTCCTGGCGGGATCGATGAAGACGCCGTCGAAGGCAGAAAGATCCACCTGGCGAACATCGGCGTGGATCAACCTGGGCTCAGATTCGGGCGCGACGGCGGCAACATTGGCTCCTGCAAGCAGCAGATGCACGGGATCGAGGTCAACTGCCGCGAGGTGATGGATGCCTGGCAAGCCTGCAAGCGCCATGAGGTCACCACCGACGCCAGAGCAGAGATCGATGACCCGACCGGTGGAGGCGAAGCGATCTGCACGGTGGGCCGCGATCCGGTCCGATGTTGCCTGCTCGAGCCCTTCCCGAGTGAAGAAGAGGCGATCAGCCTGTGCGAACTTGTCCCGCGCTTTCAGGCGAAGGTCGTGCTGGGTCATCGCGAGGGCCACCCGATCAGCGGGATATGAGGAGCGGAGATGCTCCGCGATCCTGAGGTCGCTCGTGCCTTTGGCCGTCATCTCGCGGATGCGGTCGAGAAGATCCTGCCCCTCGGGGGAGAGGAGCCACATGTATCTGGCGAGGTCATCCGGCGTGCGGTTCGCGCTCACAGGAAATGCTCCGGACTCCGGAAATGGAAGCACGAGCGCCCGCCATGCGGCAGATGCTCGTGCTTCTCAGGATCATATAACAGGATCATATAGTGCGTTGGAACCGGCGATTACTGGTCGCTGATTTCGTTCGCCGTGGACGCTTCAGCGGTCGTCACGACCTCGTCGGGGGCCGCTTCATTTGAAGGCGTCTCGCTCGCTGGCTCAGCCGTCTCGTCCGTACCGGAGGTTGAAGCAGGGTCTGGTGCCGTCCAGCCATTGAGGACGGCGCCCCTGCCCTCGGTGGCGATCTCGATGATGCGGTCGGTCAGCTTCTTCTCGAACATGTCGTTGCGGAGGACATTCCGGAAGTAATCGCTGTTGTAGACCTCGCGCAGCCGCGCGGCACGAGCCTTGGCTTCCTCGTCATCCACGTCCGGGTTCAGGTCCGCACCGGCAACGCGGTCGATCTCCGCATCCAGATCCTGCTCGCTTACCCCGATATTCTCGCGCTTTGCAATCTCCTGGAGGAGCATCGAGTTGCGCAGGCGGCGGGTGGCGTCGGGACGCATGTCAGCCTTCACAGCCTCTTCGGTCGTGTTCGACATTCGCAGGACCTGCTCCCACTGCATGCCTTGCTGCTGCATCTCCTGCTTGCGGTGGCCGAGCTGGTGCTCGACCTCCTCGTCGATCATTGCCTCGGGGAGGTCGAGATCTGTCTGCTCGGCTATCTGGTCGACAATCGCATTGAGGACCTCATTGCGGGCGTCATTGGTCTTGCCCTGATGGATGTCCTCGCGAATCTGCTGCTTCAAATCCTCGACTGACTCCGCATCGGCGACCGTCTTGGCGAATTCGTCGTCGATCTCGCTGAGCTGGCGCTCTTTCAGCCCCTTGAGGGTGACAGAGTACTTGAGCTCCTTGCCGCGAATCTGCGGGTCGGCAGTCTCATCATCTTCCTCGAATACGAGATCGAATTCTTCGGTGTCACCGACATGCATCTCCTCGATCTTGTCGCGGAGCTGCTGCAACAGGTTGGTCTCACCAAGCACCCAGACGGCATCGGTCACCGGCTCCTGGAAGTCCTGGTCGCCTTCCTTGACCGAGTAATCGATGGTGATCTGGTCGCCTTCGCGAGGTGTACGCTCCTCGCTTAACTCGGCCCACGACGACTGCTGGGTCTGCAGGCGCTTCAGGACTTCATCCACGTCCTCGTCAGTCACCGTGGCGTCGATCGGCTCCTGGCGGACGGCGGTGTAGTCGCCGAGCTCGAAGCTCGGGTAGACCGGCACGGTTACGACGAAATTGACCGGTTCCAGGTCAACGATCTCGACATCCGGCTCGCCCACCGGGCGGATATCTTCCTGCTCGAGGGCCTGGCGGTAAAGGCGGTCCATAACCTCGTCGGCGGCATCACGAAGGAAGGCTTCCCGGCCGTAATAGCTCTCGACCATTCGACGCGGTGCCTTGCCCTTGCGGAAACCGGGAACCTGAAGATTACGGGCCTGCCGGGAAATGGCCTTGTCGAGCGCTTCCTGGAACTCCTTGTCCTCGGCGGTGATGTTCAGTTCGACAAGGCTTCCGGGCTTCCGTTCAGTAGTGAGTTTCACGCTTGTCGCGTCCCTTCTCTTTTC
This sequence comes from Thermomicrobiales bacterium, assembly GCA_035936075.1. GTDB lineage: Bacteria > Chloroflexota > Chloroflexia > Thermomicrobiales > UBA6265 > UBA6265. The sequence continues at coordinate 6,809 of DASYWM010000220.1, read as the reverse complement.
TCGATGGCGTGGCTGCACGGGATGCCGGAATTGCCGGGTGCCGGCGTTCATGGTTGCGCTGACGCTTCCGCAGCTGCGCACCGTGCTTGGCCAATAGGTGTCTCCGGGTGCAAGCCTGCCCGGAGCACAGCAAAATGACCGCCATGACGGTCACATCAACAGCGCCGAAGTATAGCAGGATTGCTTCCAGCGGTGGGGAGCGCCCACACGATGACTGCCGATTCGACTGGGTCGCTTAGGCTCACAAACCCTTTCGTCAGGGATCCCCTCGTGCCCGCTGCCCAGCCGGGGTATTGATCATATTGAGAGTCAGGCTGGTTCCGTCTCCTCGTCTGGTGCTCCGTTCGGGCCCTCTTGCGGTGTTTGGAGACGTGTCCGTAACGTGTGAACGTCCAGTAATGACATTTCCGGACGAACAAAGCGTTCGTACACATTGATCATTGCTGGCGTGGGTGTTATCGTCCATTCAGGCAATGATCTTCCCTCCTTCGGCATGACGGGAGGCAGTCGGCGCTGAACATGTCCGGACGATCTTTACATCCGGCAGCACCGACCCATCGATCATGCCCGGAGCAGTGGAATCTGCTGGTACGGAACTACAGCGCGAGTGGGGAACTGTGGGTCACATGATGTCCACAAACGGAGAGCGCGAGCACGTGGGGAACCGGATGGATCGATGGTGTTGGTCGGAGAGGTCTCTGGCCGGCACATCGAGGTATTCCCACGGCATGAATCGGTCTCTCTCGTCTGTGTACATCGGCCCCGGTCCCGCTTTCGTTTCGGTCATTTCAGGAGGGAAGGCGCGGTGACCACCGCTTCGACATATACGTCCTTCAAGGGGCGTCTTCGCATGTTCGCGCTCGCGGGAATATTGGCGGTTAGTGCCATGTTTCCCGCGGTGTCGGGAACACTGGCGTCGGGCGACGATGTCGTCACGCCGACAGCCGTGGTCTCCACGGACGACCAGTTTGATATCAGCGGCGCCGATGGGCTGATCGGCCTGACCGCACGCGTCGTGGCTGATGGCGACGGGGCCAATCTCCGCGCCGCGGCCGAACACGACGCGGAGGTAGTGGCAACGGTGCCCGATGGCACCATCGTGGATCTTCGCGTGGACGCGGTCGACACGGTCTACGACCCCGATGGGGTCACTCGCTGGTGGCCGGTTTCCTTTAATGGTCTGGATGGATGGATCGTTGGCTTCTACCTGACGGATCCCGATACCCCTGTGCCTTCGGATGGCACCGCAGGCACAACGTCTACGACCTCAGCACCGAGCAGGACGCCGTATGAGTACACCGGCTCGATGACTGCGGAGATCTCCGCCGATGGTGACGGGCTCGTGCTGCGGGTCGAGCCGGACAGCAACAGTGCCAAGGTTGCTTCCCTGTCGGAAGGCACCATCGTAGAGCTGCGGATCGATGAACTGGACACCGTCTACGACGAGCAGGGCACCCGGTGGTGGCCTGTGGCTGTCGACGGGCTGGAAGGCTGGGTATCCGGCTTCTACCTGATCGATCCAGGCACGGCTGGAACACAGCCTGCTCCTACGGTCACGATTCCCACGACGCTTGACCCTCCATCGGCAGATCCCACGGACGGCGTCTTTTTGGCCGGTGAGTGGGCGGAAATCCGCACCAGTGACGGCAGCGGTGTGAACCTGCGTGCCGGGGCCAGCGCGAATGCGGATCAGTCTGGCTTCGCGCCCAATCAGGCGTTGGTCGAAATCCTGGGCGGCCCTGAGAATGGCTGGTATCAGGTTCGCTGGGATCGCCAGGTTGGATACGTCGATGGTTCGCTCCTGATTCCCGCAAATCCTCCCATGCTGGCGAGTGAAGCGCGGGCTTCGGACACTGAGGCGGCGTCGGTCGAAACCGCCGCGATCGACGCGCCTGATACGGTCGGAACCTTGACCGAGGGCGACTTCGCCATGGTAGATGCCGGCAGTGATGTCGGGATCAACATCCGGGAGGAGCCGACGCAGGAGTCCGAGCGGGCGGGATTCCTCACTGAGGGATCAGTGGTAACTGTGACCGAGGGTCCTTTGGCTGATGCCGAAGGCGTGGCATGGTATCGGGTTACTGACGGTGGCCAGAGTGGATGGGCACGGGGTGATTTGCTGGTGCCAACTGAGGCACCGGCACAGGTTGAAGACGTCACCGCACCCGCGGAAACCGATACCGAAGGTGAAACAGCTACCGAAGATGCGGCCACGGGCTTCATCCTGCCGCTGAGCCGGTTCACCTTCACCCAAGACTACGGCTGCAGCTCGCTTGGTTTCTACACCTACAATCCCACCTTTGGATGCTCGGTGCATGACGGCGTCGATCTGGCGGCTCCTTCAGGGACGCCGATCCAGGCAGCGGAGGGTGGCACCGTGGTGGCTTCGGGGTGGTGCGATTGCGGTCTCGGGTACTACGTCGAGATCGATCATGGTTCCGGGCTTCACTCGGTGTATGGCCACATGGCTTCCCAGCCATATGTCGCAGTAGGGCAAACGGTCGCCCAAGGTGACGTGATTGGCCCGGTGGGTAGCACGGGTCTTTCGACCGGACCTCACATGCACTTCATGGTGCGACAGGACGGGGTCACGCAGGACCCGAAGAACTACCTGCCGCCATTGAGCTAAGGGAGAGTGGGTAGACCAACAGGAGCTCACGCGAAGAGGGAGGAGCCAGAAAGCGCTCCTCCCTCTTCCCTTTCCCGATTTCCGGTGGGGGGTTAGGGTGCCGGCAAATTGCTACCCAATGCGGCTGGTGAACGGGATTGGATCGCGTGGACCCCTCCGGGGCTTGACAGCAATATGTCCCTGAATGACTATGCCAGGAATCTGGTCCGGGAGGATAACGATATCGAGCAAAGGCGCAGTGCGTGCGCTTCGACGGCATTGGCCATGAAGAGTGCTCTCCCGGATCAAGGTTGCCTGGTACATCGGCATCGACGTGGTTGGCGGATGTTTCACGGTACGGCTACCCCACACCATGCATTGCGTTGTCGTTTCGCCTGGAAGCTATCTATATATCAGGACGGGAGGTGATGCCGGGACATAAGGGAGTTCGTTCAGCCTTTCGCGGGATAGGGCCGCAGCAGCGCCGGAGTCAGTGGCCGATTTCTGCCTTCGCGAAATACCAATCACTTACAAGGAGCCAGCAATGAGCGACATACAGAAACTTCTGTCACAGCTGCACAATAATGAGCTCTCTCGACGTCAGTTCATTACCAGGGCCGTGGGTCTTGGGCTATCTGCGTCTGCTGCCGTTTCCCTGGCTACTGGTGGTCGTGCCGCGGCCGCGATCCAGGCGACCCCTGCCGCCGATCGCGAGCCCGTAACCGTCACCATCTGGTCATGGCGCGAGGATGATGTCCTCGTGTGGCAGGCAGCGGCGGAAGACCTGCAAGAGACATGGCCAGGTCTTGAGGTCGAAGTTGAGGTCAGCGACGCTACGGAGTTCGGGACAAAAGTCTCCACCGCAATGCAGGGCGGGCAGGGGCCAGACATCATTACGACTCGCGCCGGCGAGGGCTACTTCCGGCCGTATGCCGAGGCGAACATGTTCGTGCCGCTGACGGACAAGGTGCCAGGTCTCGCGGAGATTCCGGAAGGGACGCTCGGGCAGGTCAGCTTCGGGGACGAGGTCCTGGCGGTTCCATTCGCCAGCCAGGTGTGGGTCTTCTACTACAACACCCAGATCTTCGAGGAGCATGGGCTCACGCCACCGGAGACGTGGAGCGACCTCATGTCAACTTTCCAAACCCTGAAGGATGCCGGTGTCACCCCGTTGTTCGTCCCCGCGCGGGAGGGCTGGGTGCTCTCGGGCTATGTCGACTGCATCGGCTCAACCTATCTTGGGGACGAGTTCGCCGGCCAGCTGATCGCGGGAGAAAAGCAGTTCACGGACGAGAAATTCGTCAGCCTGCTCTCCCGGATCAAGGATCTGCAACCCTTCTTCCAGGAGGGCTACGTCGGGAACAACGTTCCAGATATGGATGCCGCGTTCCAGTCAGGACAGGCGGCCATGATCCTGTACGGAGGCTGGGCGGCCAACACCTACATCGAGCAGGCGCCGGACCTGGAGTTCGACTTCTTCCTGAGCCCGCCGGATGAGGCAGGCGAGGAGCCTTCGAGCTATGTCTTTGTGGACGGAGGCTACGCCGTCAATGCGGCCTCTGAGGTGCAAGAGGCAGCACTTGAGCTCGTGAAGTACTCCGCGACCGTTGACTACGGCCAGACCTTCTCCGACATCACGCAGGAGATGTCATCGATTCCGGGCGTGACGGCTACGGAGGAGAACAAATACTTGCAGCGGCAGATCGAGTTCGCGGAGCACGCGATCCAGAACCTGTACCGCATCCGGTCTCCGTTCGACCAGGGCGATCCCGGTATCTCCACGCTGCTGCATCCGCTTATGCAGGGGTTGTTGAGCGACCAGGTGACTCCGGAGGAGGTTGCCCAGCAACTCCAGGAGGGCCTGGCTCAATGGTATGAGCCGTTCCAGAACGGCCAAGGCTAGTGGACCGGCCGGGGCCGTCGATTCGGCCCCGGCTACCACCCTCGCTCTACGAAGAGGGACGCTCCATGCGCGTATTCCGGTTCCTGCGTCGCCCGTCGGTTGCCGCCGACGCTGATACGTCACTCCCCGGCAGGCGTGGGCGTGCAGTTGCCATCAAGCAGCACACCTACCTCCTGATGCTCGTGCCTGGCCTGGCGATGTATCTCGCGTTCATCATCTGGCCGTTTGCCAATACGATCCGGGTCAGCTTTTACAACTGGAGCGGGCTTGGTCCCCTTGATGACTTCGTCGGCTTGGGCAATTACACAAACCTTTTCAATCGCGCACCGATCAACCGCCAGTTTTCAAATGCGTTGAGCAACACCGCACAGGTGTTCTTTTTGAGCACCGTCCTGTCCACCTTTGTCGGCTTGGGGTTCGCGCTGATCCTCAGCCGGAAAATCCCGGGTTCGCGGTTCTACCAAGCGCTCTACTTCATGCCCAACACGCTATCGGTGGTGGTCGTGGGTTTTCTCTGGAACCTGTTGCTCAACCCCCAGTTTGGGGCGGTCAATGCCGTGCTGCGGAGTATTGGGCTCGATTCCCTTGCCCGACCCTGGCTTGGTGATCCCGATTTTGCCTTGCCATCGATTGTCGCAGTAAGTGCCTGGGCGAACATGGGATTCCCGGTATTGATCTTCCTCGCGGCAATCCTGGGTATCCCGTCAGATCTTCTTGAAGCCGCGCGCCTCGACGGGGCGAGCGAGCTGCGGGTGGTCGCGACGATTGTGATTCCCTTGCTGTGGCCGACGCTCATCACGCTCATCGTTCTGAATTTCATCGCCTCCGTGAATACCTTCGAGCTTGTCTTTGCGATGGAAGGCTCGGAAGGCGGGCCCTTTTTCGCCACCGACGTTCTTGGCACGTTGTTCTACAGAATGGCCTTCGGGGGAGTAGGTGGAGTCTACGCCGGGACAGGTCTCGGCGGGGCGGCGGCGCTCGCGACGTTGATGCTCGTGATCGTCTTGCCTGTTTCGGTCTTCGTCATCATCTACCAGCGAAAGGTTTCCCATGAGTACTAGATCGGAGCGAGACGGCGGGGCGCCCCGTCACCGCTCACCGGGGAGATTCGTGGGAAGTGCCCTCGTCCAACTGGTCCTTGTTGCGTACGGGATCATCGTTGTCTATCCGCTCTTGATCATGCTGGCGTCATCGCTGAAGACGACGGGGGAGATCTTTGCGAACCCCTTGAGCCTGATCCCCGAGACGGTTCGCCTCGTCAACTACGTGGATGCATGGAACCAGGCCAACTTCGGGACATACTTCAGGAACAGCATCTTCGTCTGCGCTGTCTCGGTCGCACTGATCCTGTTCTTCGGCTCCATGGCCGCCTACGTCCTCGCGCGCTTCTCCTTTCCCGGGAACCGGGCAATCTATCTTCTCTTCCTGGCGGGGTTCATGATCCCGATCCGGCTTGCAATCGTGCCGCTCTTCATCATGATGCGCGACCTTCGGCTGCTGGATACGCTGTGGTCGCTAATCCTGGTCTACGTCGCGGGCGGCATGCCGTTCACGATCTTCCTGATGGTCAACTTTTTCAGGCACATACCCAGGGATCTTGAGGACGCCGCGGTGCTCGATGGAGCCGGGCCCTTTCAGGTGTACTACCAGATCATGTTGCCCCTGGTGCGTCCGGCACTGGCGACGGTTGGGCTGTTTCATTTCCTCAGCGTCTGGAACGATTTCTTCTTCCCGCTCATCTTCATCCGGTCAGAGAATCTCCGGACCGTCCCGCTTGGCGTGAGTACCTTCTTCGGCGAATACACCAACGATTGGGCGCTGATGTTCGCCGCACTGAGCATATCGATCATGCCGGTGATTGCGGTCTACCTCCTGGCGTCGAAGCAGTTCATTGCCGGGCTCACCTCCGGTGCGATCAAGTGATCGGGAAGCAGTGGGGTCCATTTGTTGGGGAGGTCGGTTTGCGGGGCGAAGCACTACGAACCTGAATCGGGAATGACCGGCGCAGTCGGTGCGGAACAGAGTGGGAGTCATTTTGCAGGCGCGGTGCCTTGAGCGAGTTCCATGCCGATCTCCACGAGTATCTGCCGGGACTCGCCGGGAGGAATGAGCGGGAAGGGCTCCATCGATCCGTGAGGCGCGAACGTGCATCTCGTGTTTCCGTCGACCGGCTCCGTCCATACTGAGGTGTGCCCGAAATCGGAGTGCGCTGCAAGCTGGATAGGGCCGGTTTCCTCCAGTCTTGTAGCCATGTCCCGGGGGGTAACTTGGGTCTGGCCCTCCTCCAGTGCTCCTCCC
>DASYWM010000219.1:0-3351 GCA_035936075.1 Thermomicrobiales bacterium | reverse complement strand
GGCAAGGAGGGCAACGAGCTCGAGGCGCACCGGGCGGGCGTGATCTCCGCGGCCGAGCGGCAACTGGAGTACCACAACTCGGAGTTCGAGGATCTCGTTGCCAAGCTGCAGCAGATTCCAACGAAGGTGATTGCTGACACGACGGGGTACAACCCACGGACCGTCAGGCGATTGAAGCAAGGCGAATTCCGGCCAAGTGCTAATCGGCTGTCCCAGATACTCACGCTAGCAAGTCGGCACGGGATCATACCGCGTTATGATGGCATTCAGTCAGTTTCCGGGAATTGATTAAGTGAACGATAAGCACCCGCAAAACTGAGTGAACCAATACCTGTAACGGCCGTCACGGCTGGCGGACGACCTCGTCGAACTTCAGCCTGCTCGCTTCTGCTAAGCCAAGGATTTGTCGCATCCGTTTCACTATCCGCGTCATTTCCTCGGGTGTCAGCCCTAGCCCGGTCATCACGCTGTTCACCTCCTCCTAACCAGGCCGATGCACTAATCCTTTTTCGTTGAGACCCCATACACCGCGCCCAGCGACCCGGACGTGGAGGACAGCCGCGACCGACCGTGCCAACAGCCCGGCGCAGGCGACCGCTTCGTCGAGGCCCAGGGGATGGCGCACGTCGGGAAGACACCCCGTTCCGCCCGGAGTGAGCGTCGGTCAATCGCAGCTATTGAGACCAATACGCAGAATGTTGCGGATGGATCCCGTTCCCTGGCGCGCTCAGCGAGGAGTAGCGATCCATGAGCCGCACGATATCTGGCCTCCCATCTAGCACATTGGCAGACCAGCAGACATGCTGCTCCGGAACGTTCGAAGTTGGACCGCCGGGAGCGGGCGGCCTGATGCAGGATCGATCACCGTGACCTCGAGCCAGTAATCGCCGAGCGTCCTTCCCTCGGGTAGCTGAACGGTCGCGACTGCCTGAGCTAGCAATCCTGACTGTGGGTTGGGCACAAGGGAGGCGGTAAACGAGACCGGATCGGCCCCCTCGACTTTCGGATGAAGCGTCGCCTCCAGGGGGTAGGCGGCGGTGACCGGGCTCGCGACATCCGTCCGGAAGACGAGTTCGATCATATGCTCCCTGGCTCCCAGCGTTTCGCCCTCGCGTAGCCGGTGTTGCCCATACGCGGCGAAGGTCAGCTTGCCATCGAACTGCCACCTGCAGTCATTTGGCTCAATCATCCACGGGGGTGGGGGAATCCGGCGAAGATCGTAGACTCGAGCGAAGTCGACACCATCGATCCGCACCGTGGAGATCGGGTCGAAGTCCGCGAGGTAGGGACCGATGTCGGTGAACGTGTTGCGCTTCCACTGGAGAATGTAGGTGACCGCGTAATCCGTATTGGCCCAGGCAAGGAGGCCTGGCTGGCCCTGTCGTTCCAGGTGTTGGAGCCCGCCCACTCTGGTGGTCTCCGGTAGGAAATATATCAGTGATGTCGCCGGGATTGGCAGCCGCACCAAGGAGCTCTCCCCTCCTGGTTGCGCCAGGATGACCTCTGCTACTTGGTCCATACCTTCCCCCCAACCCAGCATCAGCATATCGGCAGCGGCTTCAGTGCCCCCGAGCAGCGGATTGTAGTAGTCAAGCATATAAGGGCGTTGCGCCTGCACGGAAACGATCTGTCCAGCTACTAACCCCACGACTGCGAGTACGCTGATGCCCTTCCAGAAGGTATGGCGGGCTGTCCACAACAAACGCGCAACCCCAACCACACCGATCGCGGCGAAGAGATCAAAGATGAGGAAGTTTGGAAGAATGTACCGGTCGAACTTCCTCGCGCCTGCCGCCATCCCAAGTGAATAGACGATGAGAAACGCAGCAAGGATCACGACTGGTCGCCACGAGCGATTCGGCATGAGTGATCCGAAACGGAAGAGAAATGCCAAGGAGATGACGCCGAGGCCGACCAGCGTAAAAGGCGTGATCTTGTAGAGAAACACGAATACGTAGAAGAGCAGGCCAGGATCTCCGGTCACCGTCTCCCCCGCGAAGTAGAGGCCCCATGGATGTGGGGATTCGATCCCCGCACGCCACCCCTCGATTGTGTCACTGAGGGCGACAAGTGGATCGACCCAGAGTGCCGGCCAGACCAGGATTGTTGTGACCAGGCTCGCACCGGTAACGACAGCAGCGGTCTTCGCTGCCTTCGCCAATGCCGCTTTCGCGCTCACTGTGCCCTGCCGGTATTGCACGAGCGCACCGTCGGCGATCACCAACAGCATGATCGGGAGCAGCACGAGTCCCGTGAGGCGGGTGAGCCAACACAGCGCCGCCGTCACCCCGGCAAGTACCCATAGCCCCCAGCCGGTGCGGCGCCGGTCCGCGGCCGCCACCGCGAGCATGGTGACAAACGCGGTGATGCCGGTCACGCCGTCCACGTGCAGCAACTGATCGTGAGCGACCAGGAACGGATCGAAGATGATGAACGCGGCCGCCACCGCGGTGACCGCAAGACCAAATAGCCGGTTCATGAGCCATAGCGCGATCCCAAAGTAGAACGCCTGGAACGCGATCTTGGCAATCCTTGCAGCGACAAGCGCCTGAAGGGGATTGCCACCGACCTCGCGGATCGGCTTGTGAATGTTACGGAGGCCGTCTGTCTGACTTGGATAGTCGCTGATGTAGTTTGGTAGCTCCGTGACGAAACCAATCGCGCCAGCCCACATAACTGTCACGGCGGGGTAGAGGAATTGGCTTGTCTTGGCGAAGTCACCGCGGGCTATTGCATTGGCAAAGTTGGCGGTGATCGAAAGAAAAACAGGTTCATCGATTGTGACAACACGCTGGATATCGAGCACTCGAACCGCGGCATAGACCAGCACGGTAGCGATCAGGGCGAAAAACGAGAAATGAGAGCGGCGAGGGGGAGAGAGCGACGTGTCGAAGGGGGGACGACGCCTAAACCGAAAGCCGAGTGCGGGGACCCGTGACAGTGTGTGTTCATCTCCACGACTGGAGAGACGAAGCAGTTTACTCTGCTCACCACGCACCTTGGGACGTCGCTCGCTGATGCGCCCGCCATCACTACTCATATCGAATTCCCCAAGGCAACGTCGTTTGACGACAGGCTAGCTCTCACCCAGGGATTGCGTCAACCCGGTCAGCCCGAACTTTGAGGCGCAGTAGGCGCTCTCGTTGGCCCACCCACGCTTGCCGTCCAAACTCGTGACATCCTGACCCATCATGATGTATATCGAGGCCTTCAACAATTACAGCATGGGGTATGGGGCGGCGATCGCGACCATCCTGGCAGGCATCAGCATCGTCTTCATCTTTGCTTACCTGCGCCGCATGCTCAAGGACGAGCTGGAATACTAGGGCGACAACGGGAGGTCAACTGGGC
>DASYWM010000218.1:0-3714 GCA_035936075.1 Thermomicrobiales bacterium | reverse complement strand
ACGGGCACTATGGCGCGGTAGCGGTCTCTGGCTCCGGGTTTTGGGGAAGGTTTGGGCGATCGTTGTCGCCGCCGATACGGTGGCGGAGCGAGCGGAGATCGTCGTCGATGGCCTTCAGGTCACTGCCAAGGCCCTCAAAGCGGTCCTGCGAGGAGCGTACGAAGCGGGTGTAGGGCGCGATCGCATCGGTAATGCGGCCAACGGAGCGATTGAGCTCGTGCTCGAATTGCTCGCGCATCACGGACATCAGTCGCTCCTCCAGTTCGGCGGAGCGCTTGCGGAAATCCTCCCGGGCATTGCGTCGCTTGACCGGGAGCACGAAGAGGCCGACACCGGCCAGGATACTGGCGGCGAGGATGCCGGTGATGTCCACGACGGCAGTACTGGCAGCTGCGACAACAAGGGCCCCGAGGCCAACCGCGCCCGCCTCGGCGAGGGCGACCGTTGCGACAGCGTTGCGGACAGAGAGCGAGAGCTCACGGGCGTGGGCATCGGAGTCATAGCGATCGACTTCTTCTTGCGCCCGCTTGGAGACCGATTCCAGCAGGGCCCGGCGATCGTAGCGGAACTGGCCGCCTACCTCGCCAATCAGCTCGTCGGCGTACTTGTTGAGCCGGCGTCGGTCGATGTATTCGTTGACCGCTTCCCAGACGCGGAGATCCTGCTCCACCATCCAGTCGATGAGTTCGTCGATACCCTGGTCGATCGCGCGCTCGGTGTCGCCAACGACCTTGCGGTCGAATTCATTCTTGATCCGGTCCGAGTTCATGAGATCGAAGACACGGCCGATACGGATCGTCTCATCAAAGAACTCGTCACCTCGATCATTCATGCGGTGAATGATGTTCTCGACGCGCGTCAGGTGATAGGCGAACTGACGGTGCATATCCTCGCGGTAAAGATTGAGCTGACGCTCGATATTGTCGATCGTGGTCAGGTCATCGGCGAGCACAGCCAGGCGGTCGTCTGTGGCCTTGAGGTAACGCGCGGTCAGGTGTTCGGAGATGCCAAGCGGGTTGAGTAGCTTGAGCCGGATCCGACCCTCTTCGTCCAGCGTCTCGACGACGTATTGCTCCAGCGCCTCGAAGCGGCTCGCCTCCCAGAGTCGGTCTCGTTCGCCGGGGTTGCGGTCTCCCACGGATTTCGCCTGCTGGGCAAGCAGTGCGGAGACGGGAAAGATCTCTGGCGTGAAGCCCAGGAAGCGCTGGACGCTTTCCCGGACGAACTGGATCACCTGCTGCCGCGACTGGTCGTCGCGCAGGAGATCGATCTTGTTCAGGATGATGACGATCTTCTTGCCCCATTCGCGGATCTCCGCCATGAACTCCCGCTCGCTCTCGGTGAAAGGGCGGTCGGCGGAGGTCACGAAGAGGACAAGGTCGGAGCGAGGCACGAAGCTCTGGGTGAGAGCTTCGTGCTCCCGGATGATCGCGTTGGTGCCGGGCGTATCGACAATGGTGATCTCGTCCAGGAAATCGGCCGGGAAGGTGCGCTGAATCACCCCGTCGGGCAGCATCGTCTCGGTCTGGCGTTCACCGAAACGGAGCAGGTTGATGACGGCCGTGGTGGGCGTCACACCTTCCGGCATGACTTCGGCACCAACGAGGGCGTTGATGAAGGCCGATTTGCCGGCGTTGAACTCGCCAACGATCACCAGCAGGAACAGCTCGCCGAGTTGCTGGACGGCATGCGTCAGCGATGACCGGTCCTCCTCGGTGGCGGGGAATGCATCCAGCGCGGTCGCGAGGCGCTCAAGAATCGCCTGCTCCTCGGAGAGAAGCTCGTGCTGGCGATCGCTGAGAATGATTTTCTGGTTGTCGTCGCGGCCATCATCGGTGCGGCCCCGAAAACGGAAGACACCACGCATCTAGGTCTACTCCTGTTGCCCGTTGCCGGGCTTCGGTCCGCATCGTTCCGATGCGCCTGGCCGGACGTGGCTCTGCATTCTGCAAGAGTACTATTCTCCGCCAGATTTAACCGGGCAAGCCACCAGTTACAAGGAAAATGGGGTAGCCAGACCGGTGTCACGGGCAGGTCAGGTTGTCAGAAGATCTTCGGGTAGAATGGGCTCCATGATGCCTCGTTGCACGGGAGCGTGCTTCAGGTCCCTGCTCAATCGCTCGCACGAAGGGCGCCTCCATGAGCGTGCAGTCGCGAACCGAACACTCTCGAGAGCAACCCTTCCCCCCGAAGGGTGAGCGCCAGCACCCGCTGGTTCTGGTTGTCAACGATACGCAGGAGATCCTTGACCTCTTCCGGGAGATTTTGGAGGAAGAGGGGTACGACGTCGTCCTGTCCTCCTATGGCTTTCAGGAGGTCGCGGGGATCCAGGAGATCGATCCGGATCTGGCGATTCTCGATTTCATCATGGGCGGCGAGGAGCAGGGGTGGCAATTGCTGCAAAAGATCAGGATGAACCGGGAAACCCGGGATCTTCCGATCATTGTCTGCACGGGGGCGATCCGGCTGGCCAAGGAGCTGGAAGGGCACCTGACAGCCAAGGGGGTGGGGTTGGTGTTGAAGCCATTCGACATCGACGACCTCCTGGTTGAGGTCGGCAAGTCCTTGAGCCGGTTCGTAAAGAGCGAACAGGTGAACAGCATGCCCATCAGGGGAACCTGAACCGGACCAACCTCGTTTTTCCTGGTAGAGCATCGGTGGAGTGTGCAACGGGATGAAAGTCACTTGCTTCCCGGGACGCGTTTCTCATGCCTTCGGGCTGTAAACAGAAAAAGAAAGACAGACCATGCGACAGAGTATCTCCACGCGATTCGGGATCCTGGTAGCCCTCATGCTGGTTGTGCTGCCGCTCTTTGGCGTCGTACCGGTGGCCGCCCAGGACAGTGGGCTGCAGGACGATAACACCTACGAGAGTCCCCAGTTTGGCTACTCGGTGACATGGGGAGAGGACTGGAGTGTCCGGGCCGGGGACGTGTCCTCCGACAATGGTGGCTATGACGAGATTACCCTCCGCGGTGATGATGGCACGCTCTGGATCCAGGGTGAGGCCGATGAGGTCACCCCCGCGGACGCTGTCGAGACCCGGATCAGTCTCGAAGGCGACGAGGAGGATATTGTCGCGCAGGACCTGGAGGCCGACGTTCCCATGACCGAAATGCTGGTCGGTCGGGACAAGGTGCTCATCGAGGGATACACGCTCGATGACGCAGTCGTCGTGGTGGTCCTCTCGGCGCGGGAGCACGACTTTGATGCTGCCCTGGCAGCCGTGCAGGACCAGGTGCTCTTGAACGGCGAGCAGGTCCTGACCGATGAGGAGATTGAAGGTAGCGGCGAGGCCACAACCAATGAGGAGACAGACGAGCCAGCCGACGATGTCGCAACCGGCGAAGAGAGTGAAGAGTCAACTGACGAGGAAGTGGACGAGACCAGGAATTCAACGGTCACTGGTGGCAGTTACACTGGTCAGCTCTACGACTACGCGCTTGAGTTCGACGAGGAGATCTGGGAGGTCACCGGGGAGATAGATTCCGACGAGAGTGATGGGCTCTTTCTGGAGAATGAGACGGGAAGGTTGACCATCTGGACATGGAACGGTTACGGGGATGATCCTGTTGACTGCCTTGATGGCGAGGCGGCCTATTACGCCGAGGATCCCACCGTCGAGGACTGGATTCCGGCTGAGGACGCCAATGGTGATCCGATCCGAAACGAGTCTGGGGACTATGCGTATGGCGTCTTCACGCTGACCTATAT
>DASYWM010000217.1:0-3119 GCA_035936075.1 Thermomicrobiales bacterium | reverse complement strand
AAGGAACCACGCCTGATGATTGATGCCGGCGCAGCGGAAGCTGACATCCTCGTACGGAACCTGAAGTTGGCGCGCAAGCATGCGCGATGTTCCCTGGACGCTGTGGCAGAGCCCGACCGTCTTGACACCGAGCTCGCTGAGATACCAGCAAGCCATCGCCATGGGATTCGCATAGTTGATCAGCAATGCATCCGGACACAGCTCGTGCATGTCCCGCGCGATCTCGGCGTACGCCGGCGCTGAGCGCAGGAAGCGGAAGACGCCGCCTGGTCCGAGCGTGTCTCCCACCGTCTGATCCACCCCGTACTTCCTGGGAATGTCGACGTCATGGGCAAAGGCCTCCAGGCCACCGACCTGGAAGGTGACGATCACATAATTGGCACCTGTGAGGGCATCCCGGCGATCGTCGGTCACGTCGAAGGTTGCTGAAAATCCATAGTGCTCAGAGAGTTCGCGTGCGAAGGTGGCGGTCCGCTGTGCGCGCTCGATGTCGATATCCATCAGCGAGAAGGTCGTGTTCTGCAGCGCTGGAAAACTGAGCAGGTCGCCCAGAAGGCGCATGGGAAAGACGACCCCGCCCGCTCCTATCATTGCGATCTTCGCCATGATCGATCCTCTCCCCTACTATTGGCCTCTATCTCAGGCGCTTGCCGAGCGGACACGTTTCCCAGTTATCAATATGCGTCATGCGTCCATCTGGCCCTCCGTTGCTCCAGCCGAGAATCCAGAGATGAGATAGCACTGGCTGCAGAGATACGCGAGCCGGAAAATGCAGCATCAACACGGCTCGCCGACCAGTCCACCATGCCGGGCAGCCGTTGCTTTCAGCAGCTACCTCAACTGCGGAATAGTGGAGCGGCATGTGACGTCTTGGTCAGCATGCCGCTCAGAGTGTCTATACACGCGCTTTCGTCAGCGCTTATCGCTGTTCGGTCTCCGCAGGTGCCACGACCTGGCGGCGATGCCAATCCTCGGCGTACAGGTTGAAATAGACGTGCTGTCGTGGATGCTCCTGGAGCACGTCCTCGTCGAGCTTCACTCCGAGTCCTGGTCCTTGTGGCAGCGCGAAATATCCGTCGATGACCTCCGGGTTGCCGGGTGCGACGGTCTTCACCCAGTCTTCCGCGAAGTCATTGAAGTGCTCCTGGATCTTAAAGTTGGGCGTGGAGGCCGCGAAGTGGAGCCCTGCCGCGATGGAAACCGGCCCACCGACATTGTGGGGCGCCACCAGCACGTAGTAGGCATCCGCCCAGGCCGCGAGCTTCTTCGTTTCCAACAGGCCACCGAAGTGGGTGATGTCCGGCTGGATGATGTCTGCGGCCTGCAGCTCAAAGATCTCCCGGTAGTCATAGCGGGTATGGATGCGCTCCCCGGTTGCAACGGGGATGGAGATCTTGTCCGCGGCCTTCTTCAGGGCCGCGAGGTTTTCCGGGGGCACCGGCTCCTCGACCCACGAGGGCTTGAATCGCTCGAGTTCGCGCGCCATTTCGATTGCCGTAACCGGGTTAAAGCGACCGTGCATCTCGATCAGGACCTCGGTCTCAGGCCCGACGGCATCGCGGACGGCCTCGACCAGTTCAAGCACCTGGATTCGCTCCGCGTGCTCGAGCTCGTAGAAGCCCGCGCCAAAGGGATCGAACTTGAGTGCGCGGTAGCCCTTGTCAATCACGCGTTTGGCTGCGGCATGGAACTCCGCGGGCGTGCGCTCCACCGTGTACCAGCCGTTCGCATAGGCCTTGATCCGGTCGCGTACTGCGCCACCGAGAAGCTTGTAGACCGGTTGTCCCAGTGCCTGGCCGACAATGTCCCAGCAGGCGATCTCGATCGTCGCGATGGCCGACATGGCGATCTCACCGGCCCGGGCGTAATCGTTGAGATACATCTTCCGCACGAGGGCTTCGATATCCGACGGGTCGTGGCCCAGGATATGGTTTGGGCCTGCCTCGGCCAGATAGCCCAGCAGCGCATCGGTATGGTTGAGCATCCGCACCTCGCCGACGCCCTCCAGCCCTTCGTCAGTCATCACCCGAACGAACGTCAGGTTCCGCCATGCTGTGCTCAATACATGCGTCTTGATTTCGGTGATCTTCATTCTCTCCTCCATATACTATTCACTGGCCCGGGCAAAGCCAGCTGTTTCGGCAGGCCCCCAACTGGCAGATCGAGGGATATCCTTCCTCCATCACCATGCGAATGTCTCGCTCGTCCCGGAAGCGGCGTATTGGCCACTACTCGTTATGGTTAGGAGCGCGTGAGAACGGCGACTCCGTACGGTGCGAGGAGCATGTCCTCAACCTCTTCTCTATCGGTCAGGTGGTTATGGGCCGGCCACGGCAGTCCCAAAATCTGCTCTGTACGCTCATGGTTCACGACGATATAGACCTCTTTCCCTTGTCCGTCCACTCGCTTCCGGGCTTCCACACCGGAGGACGTCTGCATGACAGGCTCGACACCGGCTTCCTTCACGATCCGGGCCAGCAATGCATGCTGCGAATCATCGTCAAGCCAGGCGCCAATGACATAGACCTTGCCACTGCCCCATGCGTGAGCCGTGATCGCAGGCTGGTGATCCAGCCAACCGTTTGATGGACCAAACCGGGCGATGATTTCGGTGTCGACCTCATCCCGTACCCTGAGCCGCTCGGCCCAGATGGAAGAGGTGCCAGTGAACAATGCTCCGGACACAGGTACCGTGTCAATCAGGGCGTAGTAGTCCTCAACCTCGACGCCGGCCGCCTCGGTGAGGGGACCCGGGGGGCGAGAGGGGAGGAGTGCGTTGAGGTCGTCCTTTAGGCCCGAGCGTACGGTGAGCACGAGGTGGCCGCCTCGTTCGACAAATTCCAGCAGCCGTGCAACCCGCTCCTCGTTCAGCAGGTGCAGGGTTGGCGCGATGACCAGTTTGTAGCCGTCGAGCGACGCGTCCGTTGAGATGATGTCAGTGGTGACGTTTCCTCCAGCAAGTGGGCGGTAATAGTGGAGCAGGTGCTCGCGGTAGTTGAAGTCCTTATGGTGCTCATGGGTATGGATTGCCCAACGATCGTCGTAGGAGTTGAGGATAGCGAGGTCTGCAGCCGGCTTGGTGCCAGCGAGCAGGGTTCCCACGGCGGCGAAGTCGTGGC
>DASYWM010000216.1:0-6184 GCA_035936075.1 Thermomicrobiales bacterium | reverse complement strand
ATCCCCCAGATTGTGAAGGTGATGGAGGATCGCCGCACCGGCGACGAGCGGCCCTTCCACATGCCCGAGACCTGTCCCTCCTGTGGCACGCCGACACACCGGGAGCCGGGCGTTGCCATGCGTTACTGCACCAATGCAGCTTGCCCCGCGCAACTGAAGGAACGGATCCACCACTTCGTCAGCCGCGCTGCGATGGACATCGAGGGCCTCGGTGAAAAGCTCGCCGACCGCTTCGTCGATCTTGGCTGGATCCATGACGTCAGCGATATCTATCACCTCGATTGGGAGCAGATCGCCAGCCTTGAAGGGCTTGGTCGGAAGAGCACGGACAACCTGCGTGAATCCGTCGAGAAGAGCAAGGAACAGCCGCTGTGGCGCCTCATCAATGGTCTGGGAATTCGGCACGTTGGTGAACGCACCGCGACACTGCTTGCGGACCGCTTCGGCTCGCTGGATGCCCTGATGTCCTCTAGCGCCGGTGAAATTGGCAGTATCTTCGGTATCGGCGATATCGTCGCCGCCAGTGTCTACGACTTCGCCCAGGAAGAGCGTAACCAGGCGCTCATGCATCGCCTCAAGGAAGCCGGGCTCAAGGTCGCCGGGCTACGAGACGAGAGCAACGGTGTGCGCCCACTGGAGGGCTACACGCTCGTCTTGACCGGAAGACTGGATACCATGACCCGCCCGCAGGCCGAGGAGAGGCTCCGGCAGGCCGGGGCCAACGTCACCTCATCGGTCTCCAAGAAGACCTCCGCCGTGATCGCCGGGGCGGACGCCGGGAGCAAGGCAGACAAGGCCATCCAGTTGAAGGTTCCCGTTCTTCCAGAGTCCGCTATCGAGGCGCTTCTCTCCGGCATCGTCCCGGAGGAGATACAGCAGCGCCGTCTCTCGTAGAGTTAATTGCAGGCGTTGCGCCTGCTATGGGGGAAGCTCCCGTCGGAACTGTGAAGCTCCTCTCCAGAGAGGTTCTTCTCCTCGCGCGAGGGCACCCCTTACATGGCCACGCAAAACAATTTGGCCGCTGGCCATCTTGGCAGCCTGATATCGGAGTGAACTCGCCGTTGAAGCGGTTTGCAATGCGGTTGATACGCAGGTCTGCCAGGCGGAGGGTGTAGGGGCGAGATTGGCTATGCCAAGTCACCCCTTGTGGCATGTCAGGAGGACCCATTCGACAGGCTCAGGGCAGGCTATTGCTGCATCGCGGTCACGAACACGTTGCATGCGCCGCAAGTCCCAGAGGTGAGCCCTCAGGCGAATAGCGGGAGCGACCCCCCTGGCTGAGCCTGCAAGGCGAAAAAAGCCCGCTATCGCTTTTCGGTGGTGATACCACCTCAGCCGGGCGGCAGCGAGCCCTTCGCTACAGACGACAGACGCGATAGACATGCCACCTCTCTGAAAACAGCTCAAGGCTGCCAAGGTGGCCACGTTTCGTGTATAGGGAGGCCTGGCATCCTTGAATGTCGGCCAGCCGCCTGTCGGCTCGGCTGGGCGCTCGCCGCAGCCGGGAGAACCAGCCATTCGGGCACACCCTCTGGCATCGCGCCGAATATCAATGGTTGTGATCGGAGAATCAAAAGCGATCCAACCGCGTGAAGCCGTGTTACTCTGTTGTAAATGGACGTACACCACCGACGGATGCAGGTTAGGATGGGGCGCTCCCGGATATTGCGGGCTGTTTGAAGGGTATAAGGATGGCTGGTTTTTCTCTGGGGTCCCACGGGGACGACCCCGTCCAGATCGTGCGCACGATCGCCCGCATCTCCCAGATGCTGATCGAACTCCGGGACGAGTACATCGACCAGCAGCGGGAAGACGCGCTCGACCAGATTGAGCGGCGCCTGCAAGAACTTCACGAACTGGGCGTTCAGCTCCACGCCCGCCGTGAGCGTGACGACAACCTGGAATAACCTGTCGAAAGCTCAGGCGGTCTTCCCGGGCTGGGCGGTCGTGCCGGGTTTCTCCAGCGCCACGCCACCCTTGCAGAGGGGACAGGCGTCGGCTGGCCAGGCATCAAACTTCCTGGATGCGATGGCGATTAGTGGCACATCGGCAAACGTCGTCTCGCCGGCGCTACGATCCACCAGTACTCCGACCGCGACCACATCCACCGGATGGTTCTCAAGTCCAGCCAAGGTCTCCCGTACAGAGCCACCAGTGGTCATGATGTCATCGACCACCAGTACTCTTGAACCAGGGGTGAATGTCGTCCCCCGCCGGATCTCCCTGCCGGACTCCCCGCCGGAAACCCTCTCCGCATAGGCGGCGGCCACTCCAAGTTGTCGAGCGGTCTCAAAGGCGAGCAGGATTCCACCGGTCGTCGGGCCGACCACGACATCGATCCTCTCGTCGCGAAACCGGTCGGTGAAATGCCGGCACACTTCGGATGTCGCCCCTGGATCCCGGAGCAGGTTGAATTTCTCGACGTAAGTATCCCCGTGCAGACCCGACGCGTAGAGAAAATGTCCTTTCTTGAATGCGCCGCTGGCCTCGAGTTGTTGCAGCAGGTCCGGTTGATTCAAAATGTCGATTCTCCTTTGGCCCCGGATGCCGGATTCGCCGCTCCCACAATGTCATGCAGGCTGGTGCAGCCGTTGCTGTCTAGCCATGCTCCAAGCTCGTCAATGAGCCGCGTCAACATCGAGGGTGTCGAGAATACCGCGGTGCCGACCTGTACCGCTGATGCGCCGGCCATGAAGAATTCCAGCGCATCCTGCACGCCAGAGATCCCGCCGATGCCCACGACCGGGATTTTCACCACCGATGCGACCTGGTACACCATCCGGACCGCTACCGGCTTCACCGCCGGGCCAGAGAGACCGCCGGTAAGATTGGCGATTTTCGAGCGTCGCGTGCGCGGGTCAATCGTCATCCCGACAAGGGTATTGATCAGGGAGACGGCGTCGGCACCCGCACCTTCCACCGCGGAGGCGATCTCCATGATGTCGAGGGCGCCAGGACTGAGCTTGACGATCACAGGTAGCGTGGTTGCCTCTCGAACCGCTCGCGTGACTGCCTCGGACATCCTCGCGTCCCAGCCAAAGCAGAACCCGCCCGCCTCGATGTTCGGGCAGGAGATGTTCACTTCAATCCCTGCGATGCCTGCCACATCATCCAGCTTCCGCGCCATCATCGCGTAATCCTCAACGGACTCCGCGGAGATGTTGACGATCGCCGGCACGCGCCAGTGCTCCCATGTCGGTGGGTATTTCCTGATGAACCCATCGATGCCGGGATTCTGCAGCCCGATGGCGTTCAACATGCCCGCCGGCGTCTCCGTGATACGCGGCATGGGGTTCCCCGAACGCGGCTTCGGGGTGATTCCCTTGCAGACAAAGGCGCCGAGCCGCTGCACGTCGATCATGGGGCTGTATTCCAACCCATACCCGAAGCAGCCTGATGCAGGAATCACAGGGTTCCGGAGGACAAGCTCACGAGGATTGCTCGGCGCGAGATCAACGGTGAGGTCCGCCATATACTGCTGCTTCTCGACCGTCACCATTGCACCACATCCATGTCGAACACGGGCCCGTCGACGCAGGAGGTCTTCATTCCCCGCTTCGTCTCCACCATGCACCCCAGGCACGCACCAACCCCGCATGCCATGGTCCGTTCCACGCTCACTTGGACCGAGGGACGCTTCCCCATACGGTTCGCCAGCACCACGCTCCGGAGTGACTCAAACATCGGACCGGGCCCGCACGCGAAGACCTGATCGGCCCACTGGAGATAGTCAGGTACAAGATCCGTCACGAATCCGTGATACCCGGCGCTACCGTCCTCCGTCGCCACGACATACTCGACTTCGCCAGGAATCTCCGAAGCCTCCAGCAATGCGCCGGCGTTTGCGGCTCCGAGCAGATAGGTCACGGATAACTTTCGGGCAACCGCCTCACGCGCCAGCATCAGGAGCGGCGCCGCTCCCACCCCGCCTCCGACCATCAGCAGATGGGTGCTCCTGGGGGTAATGTCGAACGTATTGCCAAGCAGTCCCATCACATCGATCTCGGATCCGACGTTGCGGTCGACGATCCAACCTCCCCCGCGGCCATAGGGCCGCACGAGGATCGTCATGAGCCCTTCATCGGGCGCGACACCGTAGACAGAAAAGGGTCGTCGCAATAGAGGGTCGTAGACGGCACGTTCCCGTGGCAGAACATTGACAAACTGCCCAGCCCGAGCCGCGTGCAGAACCTCAGTGGGCGCGGTGAACGTCATCAGCCAGGAATCACCCATAACCGGATGTTTTTTGGTGATGATTCCCTGGAACTCGCGCATCCGCGCTCCTCCAGCGTGACCTTCCCGGATGGCAGACATCATCTTCTCCCGCTCGCCAGCTGCGGCATGCTAGTACCCAAAGCTTTGCCGGCGGTACATCTGGATCGGCTCGACCGTGTAGACGGAGGAGGCCTTCTCCATCGCGTCCACGACCGTCCTCGCGGTGTCCACGGAGGTGATGCAGGGTATACCGCGCTCCACCGCGGCCCGCCGGATCTCCAGCCCGTCAAGCATCTCCTTGTTGGCCGGGCCAGGGGTATTGATGACCCCGTCCACCGTACCGTTCAGGATCACATCGAGCATATCCGGCGAACCGCGGCCAATACGCTTCGTTACGAGCTGAACCGGCACACCAGCGCGCTCGATCATCGCCGCGGTGCCCTCGGTCGCATAGAGCTTGAAGCCCATCCGCGCCAGTTGGGAGATCATCGGCAGCGCCTCGACCTTGTCCTCATCCGCCAGGGAGATCAGGATCGATCCGTTATCGGGCAACGCCAGTCCGGACGCGATCAGGGCCTTGAAGAAGGCTGAGGCAAAGGTGCGGTCGATGCCCATGACCTCTCCGGTCGATTTCATCTCCGGTCCGAGGTGGACTTCCACACCGCGCAGCTTGGCCATCGAGAAGACGGGCGCCTTCACTGCCGTGAGCGGCTGCCGCGGCCAGAGCCCGCCCTCATACCCCTGCTCCTTCAGCGTCTTCCCCAGCATGATATTGGTGGCGAGCTTCACCATCGGCACACCCGTGGCCTTACTCAGGAATGGGACTGTCCGGGATGATCGGGGGTTCACCTCCAGTACGTAGAGATGACCGGCGTGGATGACGTACTGGATGTTGATCAGTCCCCGTGCCTCGAGACCAATCGCGATCCGCGTCGTGTACTCGACAATCCGCTCCACCTCCGCCGGAAAGAGATTGATTCCGGGATAGACAGCAAAGGAGTCGCCGGAGTGGACTCCCGCGCGCTCGATATGCTCCATGATCCCTGGGATCAGCACCGCCTCGCCGTCGCAGATGGCATCGACCTCGACCTCCTTGCCGACCAGATACTTGTCGACCAGGATTGGGTGTTCCGGGGTGAGATGCGTCTGGTTACGGACATATCGTGCCAGGTGATCGGAACCGTAGACGACCTCCATCGCACGACCACCGAGCACGTAGCTCGGCCGGACGAGCACCGGGTAACCGATGCGATCTGCGACCGCTTCCGCGTCATTCAGCGACGTCACCGTTGCCCCTGGCGGCTGCGGTATGTCCAGTCCACGGAGGAAGGCTTCGAAACGCTCCCGATCCTCTGCGAGATCAATGGAATCGAGCGAGCTTCCAAGGATCGGCGCACCGGCGTCGCTCAGGGGATGGGCAAGATTAATCGCGGTCTGCCCGCCGAACTGCACGATCATCGGCGGCATGTTTGCGTCATCCCCACCTGACTCGTGGCGCATGATCTCCTCGACGCTCTCCGCGTCCAGGGGCTCGAAATAGAGCCGGTCGGATGCATCGAAGTCGGTGGAGACCGTCTCCGGATTGGAGTTGACCATAATCGAGGCGAAACCCGCATCCTGCAACGCATGTGCAGCCTGCACCGAACAGTAGTCGAACTCGATGCCTTGTCCAATCCGGATCGGCCCTGACCCAACGACGATGGCGCGGTCGCCTTCGATCGGCGGCGCCTCATCCTCTATCTCATAGGTCGAGTAGAAGTACGGCGTCTGTGCCTCGAACTCAGCGGCGCAGGTGTCGACCATCTTGTACACCGGCGACATGCCCAGATCGCGACGCAGGTTCCGGATCACATCGGTGCCCTTCCCTGCACACAAGGCGATCTGCCGGTCGGAGAATCCCATTTGCTTGGCGGACCAGAGGACCTCGGGAGTAATCTCCTCGCTGCCCAGCGTGCACTCCATCCCCACG